>JAZUMV010000001.1:0-117236 GCA_045603785.1 Candidatus Nanosyncoccaceae bacterium
GCAAATCGAGGGCGAGAACCCAAGGTTCCCCATTGCCCGGTTGCGTCGCAACGACGGCGCGTTGTTTATGTCCCTTCGCGTGTACCAAGAATAAAAAGAAGACCCACGGGTCTTATTTTTGTTTTTAGGTATGAAAAAGGAGGCGACGAGCGCCTCCTTTTATGTAATATTATTTCTTTTTGTTTCTTTCGGCCAAGAGTTCGAAGAATGGTTCGAATTCTTCCATGATTTCTTCGCGCTCCTGTTTGTTATATTCGTATATCGAGTCGTCTTCAAGTATAGCGTCTTGCAATTCTTCGCTATCCAAGCGGCCACTGGCGGCACTCATTAAGTAGGGAGCGATAAAAGAAGTTTTGCGATAATCGACAATTTCTGCACCTTCGTCTTCTGGGTTAATGAAAAACTTCGACATATAATCTCCCTGAGCCTGAAGGGGGAGTAGTGTGCTAACATAAACAATTTGAGCTGAGGTAATTGCGTCTCTTTTTGATTTTAGTTTATAATCGTCTTCTGGCGTTACGGTGCCTTTTTCGGCTATGCTTTTTAGGGTTTTCTGCCATTCTTCGAAGCTTCTAATCAGCCGTCTTTTGGCTGCTTGTGTTTCAGGACTGTCGTCTAGAGATTCTTCTGACTGCATGGCATTGTCGGGTTCTGTATCTGATTTTGTATCAGTGTCCTTTTCTAGAATAATAGTAGGCTCGGCTTCAGCTTCAGGTTCAGCTTCGGCTTCAGGCTCGGCCTCGGTTTCGACTTCAGCTTCGTATTTTTGTTTTTTGTGAAATCTTCTAATGAAGTCCAGAAATTTTTTGCCAAGAGGGCGTTTCTCTTCATCGGTTCTTTGTTCTCCAGATGATTGTTCCTGCTCTGGATCTGCTGATGATGGCATTTTTTCTGACATGGTTATCTCCTTGTCTTAGATTATAAAGCATTCTGGGTATGAAAATGCCCCGCATTTTACTGCGGGGCGGGTGGTTACTCGGTATAGAAATCTTTGTAGAGGATCTGTGCAATCTCGGGGAAGTCTTGCTGGAAGTCCGAGAGCTTCGCATTGCTTTCAGCGGTGTTTTCTGGGTCGGGTTCATCTTCTGGGTTGTAGAAAACAGTCGGGTTGGCCTCGAGCTTCGCGAGCAGCTCTTTAGCGGAGTCGAACGAGCCATAAGTCTCGCGAGCATCTTGGATGTACATTTTGATGATCTCGATCAGCTTGAGGTCGTTCATGAAGTTCTCGAATTCGTAGCCGCGCTTCGCGAAGATAATCACGAAGACAGGGTAGAGCATGGCGAGAATTTCGCCGAGCGTTTGAAGCGAATAGCGAGCGTAATCGCTGGAACGCTTGGCGCGCTCCATCTTAAACTCGCAATCGTCACGAATGGGAGTGGGGCTCTGGCGGATAACTTCGCGATGTTCATTACGCTTGACATAGTTAAGTGCGTCCTGGAAGGCGCGAATGAAGTCGTATGTGATGTCTGCGAATTCGCCGGAAGACTGGATCTCTGCGAGATCATCTTCGAGCTCACGAATAGTGTAGGGGTCGGCGCTGAAGAGTGAGTCGGAGAGAGCTTCCTCATCGAAGCCTTCGAGCTTGTATGCGATACAAATCATTTGTCCGAAGCTGGAAGCCATTTCCTGAACGCAATAAGGATCATTGGGTTCCTTGGAAAGAATATGTGCGAACTCGAGCATGTTGAGCTCGAGGCGCTCAGGGTTGTCATCCTCGTCGTGTGCTCCCGTAATATAGATCTGGGTGCCGGGGAAATACGGGCGCATATTGCTGTGAACGAGCTTGTCGTCCTCGACGCAGGCGTCGTACATGGACTTAAGACTCTGCATGAGGGGCGTACGGGGATCGTAGTCGTCGTAGGCGGCGAGAGTTTTGAGTCTCTTGGGTGAGAAGGTATTGCATCTGAGCAGCAGATGCATGGCGTCAAGAATCTCTGAGTTTTTCATATGGGTGGTCCTCCCTATATATAGAATATTTCTGCACTCGATCTGCGCAAAAGTGATTTTGTGCAGACTAGAGTGCGGAAACCGAGTATTAAAGTGCGGAGCGGAGCTCAATAGGGGTATTATGCTGTTTTTAGGTTGGGTTGTCAAGGGGTAAAGATTGACCGTTTGTGTATTTTATGGCATAATATGCACACATAGTTTATTCACAAACTTCGTTCTTTATAAGGAGGGAACAGTCATGAGATTTTATTCGGACGAAGACCTAATCGCTATCGTGCGTGAACTCGCGGAGGAGCTTGGTCACATTCCGACGAGCTTCGATATGGATGTTTATTGTCAGCAATCGAGAAAAAGGCCTAGTCATACGATTTTCTTCAGTCGTTTCGGCACCTGGAACGCAACGTTGGAAGCTGCCGGCTTTGATGTTGAGAATTACGGCTATCGTTGGACTGACGAGATGATGCTGGAAGCCTTACGCAAGCTTGCAAAGAAGCTTGGCCGCTCGCCGCTCAGAAAAGACATTGTGGCGGAGCCGGGCGTAATGCCTTGCTCGCAGAGTATCTGGAAGCGGTTTGGTAGCTGGAATGCTGCGCTGGAGAAAGCCGGACTCGAGAAGTATTATTGCTATAAGCGTAACCTGAGTGACGAAGATTTGATTCGGGCCCTGCAGGAGCTTGCCGAAGAGGTCGGTCGCGTCCCGACCGTGAAGGATCTCGAGAGAAGCGAGCATAAGCCGTCACATTCAACTTACATGAAGCGCTTTGGCAACTGGCATAATGCTTTGGAAGCTGCCGGCTTTGGAAACAAATCAAGATCCGGCGTCTATACAGATGCTGAGCTACTAGATAATCTGCGTAAGATTACGGTTGAGCTCGGTTATCTTCCGGAGAAGATTGATGTAATTAAGATCATGCCGATTCCGAGCCTCGATGTCTATATTATGCGATTTGGAAGTCTCGAGAAAGCGCTCAAAAAGGCGCGTCTGGGCAAGTTTATGACGAAAGCCGAATGGCGCAAAGATCAAGCTTTGAAGCGGCTGAAACGGCTCGCCGTAATGCTGAACAAGACTCCATCTCCGGACAATCTTGGCAGAGCTAGCGGCACGCCTTGCTATCGGACTTATGTGAAGCTGTTTGGTAGCTGGGAAGCTGCGTTGAACGCGCTCGAAGAAATCCTTGATTAAAAAATTGCCGTCCTTGCGAAAGGGCGGCTTTTTTCTTGACGCTTACGCTTTACTACGTAAGCGTTTTCTGGTATAATTCTGCGTAGATTTTAAGATATTAAGGGACGAGCTGGTTGCTTCGAGCGAGCGCCACGGAGGCTCGTCTATATTTATTCAAAGAAGGGCAATATGCAAGACAAGAGTAAGATTCGCAATGTAGCGATTATTGCGCACGTTGACCACGGCAAAACAACCTTGGTTGATGCGCTTTTGAAGCAGAGTAATACCTTCCGCGATAATCAGGCCGAGATGGGCCAGACTCTCATTATGGACTCTGGCGATCAGGAGCATGAACGCGGTATTACTATTACTGCAAAACAGACCGCAATTTATTACAACGGCTATAAGATTAATATTATTGATACCCCAGGCCACGCCGATTTTTCTGGCGAGGTTGAGCGTACGCTTAATATGGCTGATGGTGTTATTTTGGTCGTTGATGCTCAGGAAGGTCCAATGCCACAGACGAAGTTTGTGCTCCAGAAGGCTTTGGAGCTCGACTTGAAGCCAATCGTGGTTGTGAATAAGATCGATAAGCCCGCAGCTCGTCTTGGCGAAGTTGAGGACGAAATCGCAGATTTGTTCCTTGAGCTCGCAACGAGTGAGGAGCAATTGAAATATCCAGTTTACTACGCAATCGCTCGTGATGGTAAGGCTGGTAAGACTCCAGAACTTGATAATGATTTGCACGCTGTCTTTGATGCGATTATTAATGAAATCCCAGAACCAAACGTTGATATTGATAGCTCGAAGGGCGCTCAGCTTCTTGTCGCTGCGCTTGCTGCTGATAGCTATCTTGGTAAGTATGCGATTGGTAAGATTTTCCGTGGCAAATTGAAGCGCAACGAGAGCGTCTCGATTATGAAGGTTGACGGCTCGGTTGTGCGCGGCAAGATTGATCGTTTGTTCACTTACCGTGGTCTTGGTCGCGAGGAGACTGATGTTGCAATTGCCGGTGACATCGTTGCTTTGGCGGGTCTTGGTGAGGCAAGCATTGGTGATACGATTGCGACTGGCGATAATCCAGAAGCTTTGCCAACGATTGAACTCGAAGCTCCAACTCTTAGCATTTATATTGGTCCAAATACTTCGCCGCTTAAGGGTAAGGAAGGCGAATTTACGACTTCTCGCCAGATTGGCGATCGTTTGAAGCGCGAGCTTGAAACTAATATTGCACTTCGTCTTGAACCGCAGGGTCTTGGCTATAAAGTTTCTGGTCGTGGCGAACTTCATCTTTCGGTTTTGATTGAAACGATGCGTCGCGAAGGCTATGAAATGGAAGTTGGCCGCCCGGAGGTTGTCTATAAGATTGAAGATGGTAAGGAGTATGAGCCAGTTGAGGAATTGACGGTTGAAGTTAGCTCCGAGTTTGTTGGCGCAGTTTCGCAGGAACTTGGTGTTCGTAAGGCCGAACTCGTTTCTCAGGAAATGACAACGACTGGTGCTACTCGCTTCCGCTACACGATTACGACCGAGGCTTTGATTGGTCTTCGTAATAGTCTTTTAACTGATACTAAGGGTACGGCAATTATGAATACTTTGCCAAAGGGCTATCAGCCGGTTACTTCGCATTACCGCCAGGCACGCAATGGTGCTTTGGTTGCAAGTGAAACTGGTCAGAGTACGGCTTATGCGCTCGATATGGCTCAGGCTCGTGGCATTTTGTATATTCCGCCACAGGTTGATGTTTATAAGGGTATGATTGTCGGCCTTTCGAAGAAGGATGAGTTGGATATTAATGTTTGTCGCGAAAAGCAGCTTACGAACATGCGTACGCATGCTTCTGACGGCGCAATCCAGCTAACGCCATATACACAGCTTTCTTTGGAACAGTGCTTGGACTTCTTGATGGAAGATGAGCTTTTGGAAGTTACGCCAAAGTCTCTACGCCTTCGCAAGCGCGAACTCGATCCTGTCATGCGCAAGCGCGCTAGAAAGAATTAAAGACTAAAAACCGCCCCGGGAGTAGGGCGGTTTTTGTTTGCGGGGATAAATGGGTTAAAATTAGACTAATGTCTGAGAGAAAAATTGAGCTTTCTGTTGTGATGCCGTGCCTGAATGAGGCGCGCACGATCAAGCAATGCGTTAAAGATGCGCAAGCTTTCATGCGTCGCAAGAATATCGAAGGCGAAATTATTGTGGTAGATAATGGCTCGACGGATGATTCGGCTAAGCTTGCAAAGGCTTGTGGGGCTCGCGTGGTAGAGGAGAAGCGCCGCGGTTATGGTCGGGCGCTTAGAACTGGTTTTGAAGTGGCGCGCGGAGAATATATTATTATGGGTGATTGTGATCGGACTTATGATTTTGCTCATATGACGCGCATGTGGAAGCGGATGCAATCTTGTGACTTGATAGTTGGTGACCGTTTTAAGGCAAACCTAGAAAAAGGCGCAATGTCTCTTTCTCATAATATTGGCGTGAAGGTTTTGTCTTGGTTGGGGCGTTTGCGTTTTAAGACCGATGTCTATGATTTTCACTGTGGGATTCGGGGGATGCGTCGTGAGGCGATAAAGAAGTTGAAGTTTCGTACGACTGGCATGGAGTTTGCGACTGAGATGATTGCGGAAGCTGCGCGTAATGGCCTGAGGATTAAGCAGGTGCCAGTAGATTACCGGAATAGTGTGAAGGGGCGTCGCCCGAAGCTAAATACGATCCGTGACGGTTTTCGTCATTTGGATTATATTCTTGTCGGCACAATGAAGCCGTTTTGGCGTGAGTTCTGGCGGCTTGTTAGTATTCTGATTGTGAGTGCGGGGGTTGGTTTGGGCTTATTGTGGGGGGTGGCGCAAATCCCACGATCTATGATTCGCGAACAGGTGCAAGAATCTACGGATTATTATTTGAGTGGCGAAACGATGAAGCCGGATTTAATCGGTGGTCTATATAGTACAAAGGCAGATTATTATGCGGACGGAATTTGGCTTTCTATGGCCTATGGCTATGATGGTAGTTTGCGCTCGGTGATTGAATCGAAGTATGCGTATTTGGATGATGAGAGCCAGGGATATAATATGCGATTGCAGCTTGATGGAGAGCTGGAGATAAACAAGCCATATTTTAGGTATTGGCATGGGGCAATTGCTTGGGTGCGACCATTGTTGGTCTTTTTGAATGCGCGGCAGATTTATGCACTTTGTGGGGTAGTTTTAATGCTTTTGTTTGCTGTAATAATTGGAATGCTTTGCAGACATAAAGAATATATGGCGGCGGGTATTTTCGTACTTTCGATGTTGATTGGCGGAGGCTTCTTGGCTTGGATTTCTTTGGAGTATATTCAAGTCTTTTTCGTGATGTGCATTACGAGCATTTTAATGATGCGGGCGGTCTGGAAGGGTAAAAGAAAATGTTTGCCATATTTGTTTTTCGTATCTGGAATTGTCGTGAATTATTTGGATTTCTTGACAGCAGAAACATTGACTTTGACAGTGCCGCTATTGCTGGTTTTGTGGCTAGATCGTAAGAAAGCTATGAAGGAACGCGGTTTTGAAAAAGTATTGAAAATGATGTTTTATTGGGTGGCTGGCTATGCTTTGATGTGGGCGGCGAAGTGGTTGATTGCTTGGATTGCGCTTGGCGACGGCGTTTGGGGCGATGTAGGTACCCAGATGGGCGTGCGTAGCTTTAAACTTGAGGAGGGCTTAAGTTTTACGCAAATGGTGAGTACTGCGGTTGAATCGAATGTTGGTGGACTATTCCCACTGTGTTTCGGGAGTATTTTTGGACTTCTGGCGGCGATTGTGGTTTCGGCGATGCTTCTGGTCGCTTGTCTAAAGAGCAAGCAAGAGCTGAATTGGTTTTGGATTGTGGCAATGATACTAATTGGAGCTATCCCAATTTTGCGTGGCGCTGTAACGATAGCGCACTTGGTGAGGCATTTCTTCTTTACCTATAGGGCGTTGGCTGGTACAGCGATGGCGTTTTTGATGCTTTGTTTTAATACGATCGACTGGAAGAGAAAAGGGAAGAAAACTTTCAAGAACATTATATGAAGAAAGTTGGTAGCAAATAGATTTAGGCGACTCGTAGGAGGGTCGCTTTTTTGTTGGCAAAAACGATATAATGACTTTAATGGTAAAGCATGAAGTGAGTGGAGAGCGAACTGGCGATGATTCGCAGAGTTCTTGGGATTCGGTGACGGAATGGGCAAAAGAGCATCCGTTTTCTCGGAGTCATGATATACCGGTCCCGGTGCCTGATTTTGATGACAATCCTGAGCCTAATGAAGGTGATAGTGCTAGTGATAATGTTGATAATGTGTCAGTTCCGGTGCCTGATTTTGAAGATGACAGGCCTGACTTTTCTGAGGAGACGGAAGAGCCTCTAGATAATACTCCTGAGATAAGTGATGATTATGTTCCGAAAGTTGGGGATGTTATAACGCTTCGTCCGGAAAGCGAAGAGTTTGTGCGCTATAAGGACGAGATTAAAGTACGAGACGATGTGGCGTGGGCTGATTCGTTTGGCAAGCGGTATGGATTATTATCTTCATTGCGCGGTGGCAGAGATTATGAAATCTGGAAGACGAGAAAACTCGAGTCTGGAGACGGCCGCCAGTTGGTCGCTGAAGTAGAGCGGCTAAAGAAGCTTATGGATTGTGGCCTTTATGAGTTACCGCCGCTAGAAGGATCGCCGGATGACGAAGCGTTGAAGAAGTGGAGAGAGCGGTGGGAACAGACTGTTCGTGGGGGCGAATATTTGGATCGAAATGTAAGAGCGCTCATGCGGGTTAATAATTCCGAGGATAGGGCAAATGACGAAGTCGATCCGACTATTGCGGCTGATCCATTCTTTGCGGATCCTCGTTCGGTAAGAGTCGGCAATGTGTTCAATTATGTGCTCGAGAATGGCGAGCCTAGTCCTGAGGCATTAAAGTTTGTGGCCCCGATATTGAAAAAGCTAGAAACAGATGAGAGTAAGGACAAGATTGAAGAGTTGACTAGAACTTTTGACAAGGAAAAGATAATGCCGTTTTTGCGAGGATCAATTGATTTCTTCGCGAAGCTGTATGGACTAAAAGAATACCCGATGATTCTGTTTATAGAGGGCGAGACAACCTCTGGTTTTTATAATCATTCCACTAATGTTCTGGGTTTAAACATAAAGAACCGAACCAATGCTGCTGAATATCTCGATACGATTGCGCATGAGCTCTGGCATGCGCGGCAGGCTCAGTCGATTAGGGACGGAGATATAGAAGCGCGTTTGTTGAGTGTTAATAATGATGCGTATGTTTCTCCGGATGAGAACTATGCATCTTATCGAGCACAGCTCAATGAAGTAGAGGCCTGGGCAATAGGGCGAACGGTTGGAAGGATTGCGAATCCGCCAATGATGGAGCGCTTTTCTCGGGGTTTCAAGAAGCCATTTCGCTCACTAAAGCATGAGTGAGTTGGTCGCTTATGCTTGGATGTATTCCATCAAAGATGTTATAGTATGTGAATAACATATTATGATACAAGATAAGCATAAGAAGAGTACTAAAAGTCAAGTAGAAGCCAAAACTACGAAGACTTCTCCTATAAAGAAAAGTAATAAGGCGGAGAAGAAATTTAAGCCGCGCTATTCGTGGCTACTTGTGCTGTTTGTGCCTTTGCTCGCTTTTGAAGCAGTGATGGGTGTTTCACTTTTGACAAAGGTTCAGAAGCTCAATCTTTTGCAGACTTGGCAGTACGCTTTGGTGTTAGTGATTTTAGCTGCGATTTTTGCGATTAGCGTCTATAAGCTTGTCTTTAGTGCGAAAGCGAAGAAGATTACGAAGGTTATCTTTGCTATCCTAACATTCTTGCTTGGTGCGGTTTATTGTTATGGTGCGCATTATGCTTCGCAGGTTATCTCCTTTGTTGAGAATGTGACGGGCGAGCATGTTGAGACAGAGACTTATTCGGTTTATGCCTTAAAGAATGGCGGATATAAGGAGTTGAAGAATTTGCAACGCCAGTCGGTTGGCTATATTAGTATCAATCCAAACCGCGCCGAAACTGAGGCGCAGCTCCAGAATGCGGTTGATCATAAGGCAGTGGATTACGAAAATGTTGGCGAGATTGCGACTGCGCTCTTTGATGCGAAGGTTGGTGCAATTGTTTTGAATGATAGCTATCTCGATGTGCTAGCGGATACGAATTTGGATTTCGAGAATCGCACGACGATGCTCTATAGTTTTGAGGTACGCATTGATTCGCCGGATGAGCCAGTAGTGGTAGATATTAAAACTGAGCCGTTCATCATGTATATTTCTGGTACAGACTCGCGTAGTGGTTTGAATGCGGTGGCTCGTAGCGATGTAAATATGCTTGCAGTCGTAAATCCGAAGGCGCGTAAGATTCTACTAGTTTCAATTCCGCGCGACTATTATGTTCAGCTTCATGGTACAACTGGTACAAAAGATAAACTTACACATGCTGGCATCTATGGCGTAAATATGAGCAAGACTACGATCGAAGACTTGTTTGATATCGAAATTAATTATACGACCAAGGTAAGCTTTGGTACGGTTGTCTCGGTAGTAGATACGCTTGGTGGCATTGAGATTGATTCGGATTTGGAGTTTACGGCGCGCACGAATAAGAGCTGCCATATTAAGGAAGGCAAGCAGATATTGGATAGTGCTTGCGCATTGGCTTATTCTCGCGAGCGCTATGCTTATGAGAGTGGTGATCGCCATCGTATTCAGAATCAGCAGGATGTGGTTGTGGCAATTTTGGACAAGCTATCCGACCCGCATTATCTTGCAAAATATCCAAAGATTCTTGAGAATGCTAGTGGTTCGTTTGAGACGACGATGTCTTATGATGAGATTACTGGCTTCGCCAAGCATCAGCTTAGCACTTTGCAAGATTGGAAGGTTGAGCGCATTGCGGTTGACGGTTATGGTGCGATGCTTCCGACCTATAGTATGGGCTCTCAGAACCTTTATGTGATGATTCCTTATGACGACACGGTTGACGCCGCAAAGGCAAAGATAAACGAAGTTTTGAATGCAGAGTAGGGCGAAGGTTTCTATCTGTTAGCCGCTTGACTTTTAAGCGAAAAAATAATATAATAATAGGGATTATTTATTAATTATTGGGATTTTTGATGGAAGAAATTGACCTCAAGGAGTTTTTGCATTACCTCAGAAAGTATATCTGGATGATGCTTGTTGCTGCCGTCGTGCTAGTCGGCGCTGTAGCGACTTATGATTTGAACATAAAAACAAAACTTTACAAGAGTTCGGCAACGGTCGTTTTGACGAACGATAAGGAAACCAAAAATGTTCAGGAAGACCTCACTACAGTCAACTTGAATCAGAAGCTTGTTACGACCTATAGCGAGCTTATTAAGAGCCATTCCGTGCTTGATAAGACCATTAGTGATCTTAATGGCATGGAAGTCGAGGTCGGCGAGAACGAATTTAAGACAATCGAGCTTGATTATGAAAGCTTGAAGAATAGCATTAGTATTAAGAATACTGATGATACTGAGATTTTGACGATTTCTGTCGAAAATGCAACGCCTGCATTTGCTCCAATTATTGCAAATCATGTTGCCGACGACTTTAGACATGCTGTTAAGCATAAGCTTGGTCAGGAAAATGTCAAACTCTTTGACGAGGCTTTGATCTCCGAGAAGCAGAGCAATGATACGACCATGCGTGATATTGCAATCGCTGCCATGGTTGGCGTCTTTGGTGTTACTGCGGTTGCCTTCCTTATCTTCTACTTTGATGACTCCGTCAAATATAGCAAGAATCTCGAAAAAGAACTCAACGTCCCAATCGTTGGTAAAATTGTTCGCAATGGTGCCGCAAATAAGAAGGGCGCAAGCGAGCTTGTAGTTGTAGATATGCCAAAGGCTGGCACTTCCGAAGCTATTCGCGCGCTTCGTGCGAACCTTAGCTTTTCTTCCATCGACAAAGGTCTCAAATCTCTTCTTATTAGCTCCGTAAATGCTTCTGAAGGTAAATCCTTTGTAAGTTCTAACCTCGCTACTGCTTATGCTCAGGCTGGCGCAAAGGTTCTCTTGGTCGACTGCGATCTTCGCAAAGGTCGTCTACATCGTATCTTTGGCTTGAAGAATAAAGATGGTTTCTCAAATATGCTTATCGATACTCGTGCAAAGAGTTACAAGAAGTATATTAAGGATACTGACATTGAGAACTTGCAGGTCGTTACTCGCGGTACTTGCCCGCCAAACCCAAGCGAAATTCTTGGCTCCGAGCGTGCGCTCGAGGTCGTAAATGGCCTTAAGAGCAAGTATGACATTGTGATCTTTGATGGCGCACCATGCGGTGGCCTCTCTGACTCAATCGTTGCTTCGAAGTTTGCTGATTCTGTTGCTTTGGTCTGTATGGATGGTAAGACTACTCGTACCGATCTTCTCGGCGTAATCGAAGATTTGAAGCGTGTCGATGCTCCATTTGCCGGCGTGATTATGAATAACATCAAGCACACTGGTTCGAGCTATTACAACTACTACAACTATTACGAAAAAGAATCCGCCAAAAAAGCAAAGGGCATCAAGAAAAGTTTGCGCGCAAAACTTGCGACTGTTAGTAAATAGGGAGGGTAGTCGTGAGTAGGAGGTTACCAGATTGCAGCTTTATCGATACACATGCGCATATTCTGCCAGGTATCGATGATGGCGCGGGAAATATTGCAGAATCGCGTCTTTTGATCGCACAACTGCGCAGTGAAGGCGCAAAGGCGATTATTTGTACACCGCATTTTATTCCAAATACTAAGACTTGTAGCTCAAAGGAAGATAATCTTGCGCTTTTGGACGAAGTGAAGGCGCTCGAAGCGCGCACGAAGCTTTATCTCGGCAACGAGCTATATATTGATGAGGATTTGGATGTTTTCTTGAAGAAAGGCCAGGCTAGTACCTTAGCGAGGTCCAAATATGTTCTTGTCGAGCTTCCGATGACGGGTCGTTATGGCGACTACGAAGATGTTCTTAGCTATTTGAACCATAAATATAAGGTCATTTTGGCTCATCCGGAACGCTATGAAACTTTCCAGAAAGATTTTAAACTAATTGAGAATCTTGCTGAGCTTGGTATCTTGTTCCAGTGTAATTATGGAACTTTGATGGGGCAGTATGGTAAGGCAGCAGAGAAGACTTTGAAGAAGATTCTGAAGAAGCATTATGCTTTCTGTTTTGGCTCGGATATTCATCATATTCGCGAGGATGGCTACTATAAACATGCAATCGAAAAGTTGTTCAAAATCGTGAAGAATGAGGCCTATTTCCGCGACCTAATTTATAATAATCCGGCCAAAATCATTCTGAAAATTAAATAAATAGAGTTTTACAATCGGCAGTAACGCTAAATGTAGTGGTCTGTCGATTTTTTGTTAATGTTGTAAATTTTATATGACTTTTTTGCCAAAAAAGTCTTGCATTCGCTGAATAAATTGCTTATACTTAGGACAAGTGGAAAGCAAAAATAAAAATAAATAACCACTAAAACAAAAATAAAGAATTATAAAAGATAAAAAAGAAGGCAGGAACACAAATGAAAAAACAAATTGCAGTTAAATGCCTTAATGGCGATACTAAAGAGTATATTCGCTTGCGAATTAAGTAAACTTTTTATAATCCATTATTTTTGGGCATTTTAACATCGCTCGAATCTGGATATCTAGGAGTTTTGGGCGCGATTGGAATTCGCGAAACAGAATTCAATAAGTACATCTCAAAATACACACCTCCCAATACAAATATATATCTCACCTCACACAAATTAAGTCTCTCAACGCCAAGAACTTATGATCGGCTATACGCTGTTCGGTTCGTGGTAAACTTTTTAATGTGTCTAGGAACAAACAAAAATCAAAAAACACAAACACCTGAAATTTCTAGATACCCAGGTTTGAGCAACAATAAGTTATAATGAAGGAATGGATGAAATTCATATTCCAGTATTATTAGACGATGTCATTAACTACCTTCAGCCGAAGGAGGGTGAAACTTACCTCGATTTAACGGCTGGCTATGGTGGTCATGCGGATAAAATTTTGGAAGTAACGCAGAATTATAATGGCGCGGTCTTAAACGACCGTGATTCTAATGCGATTAATTACCTTAATGCGAAGTACCAAAAGGTGAAGCCGGTAATTATGCATGATGATTTTTACAGTTCGGCGCTACGACTTGTGGAGAATAAACAGTCATTTGATATGATACTGGCGGATTTTGGTGTTTCTTCACCGCAGCTAGATAAAATTGAGCGCGGGTTTTCTTTTTCGAAGGAAGCGAGACTTGATATGCGCATGAATCAAGAACAGGAGCTTGATGCATGGGCGATAGTAAATCGATGGAGCGAAAAGAAGCTTGCTGATATTTTTGAACGCTATGGAGAAGAGAAGTCTGGCAGGGCTAAAATGCTTGCGCGCGAGATTGTCTTTAATAGGCCAATCGATACGACGACGCAATTAGCAGATTTGATTAAGTCTAAGTCGCCATATTCTCATACTCATCCGGCAACGCGCATTTTTCAGGCGATTAGGATCGCTGTGAATGATGAGCTTGGCGAGATCGAAAGAACTTTGCCTTTGCTGCCTAAGTTGCTTAATAAGGGCGGTAGAGTTGCGATTATTTCTTTCCATAGTTTGGAAGATAGGCTGGTTAAGGATTTCTTTAAGGAAGACAGTGAGCTAGGGTTAGAGTCGGAATTGAAGATTCTTACAAAGAAGCCGATTGTTGCGGACGAAAGTGAATTAGTTAATAATCCACGCGCTAGGAGTGCGAAGCTGAGGGTGGCTGAGAAGATTTAGTCTTGATAGTTGCCGAAAGCAGAACGCTTGAGGTGCTATCGTTGATAAAAACAAAAATAAAAAGGAGCCACATGGCAAAGATCATGGTGACCAGTAGGTCACGCGCCGAAAAAGTTCGCGTAACTTTTAGGTAATAAACCTCTATAAAAACATTTCCAATTTTATTTTGACCGATAAACTTGGATAAACATCTCTCTTAAAATTATTTTGACCGATAATTTTAATTCTTTTTGAAGTCTCGGTTTTGACCGACCGAGCAAACAAAAGTCTTGGCCTTGACCTGCCAAGCGACACAACAGTTTATATTTGTGAAGTGTGTATAAACTAAAACATTTTTATTTTTGACCTTCATTGGTCGGGTGCTGGGCACTCTCTCTCAAGCCCAGCACGCCGCCAATGCTTTTGTGTCTAAAGCAAACAAAAAACAAACAACTAGGAAAAAACAAACAAAAACATGTCAACTTATTATGCGAGTAGAAGGATGACACGGAATACGACAGCGTCTTGGTCGCGTAATCGTAATGCGATTCGCCATGATTCAAGATTATCGCTGGGACCAGTTAGTCATATAACGATTTTGGCTGTACTTGTATTACTAACCGGTTTACTTTTTACGTCTCAGAGTTCTAAAGTAACAGATTATGATTTAGCGATTGCTGAAACGAATAGTGAAATTTCGGAACTTGAGGCTTATCGGGACGCACTAGCAGTAGAGAATGCGAAGATTACTGCGGTAGCATCAGATCCTGATTCAAATGATGTTGCTTTGACGATGGTTGAAGCTAGTAGTGCGGACTTTGTAAGCGAATAATTCTTGTTGTTTTTGATACAATATACTTATGGTAATAAAACGCTACAGGGTGTTTTATCTAGCTATCTTTTTAATGGTGGCAATTTTTGGCGCTCGTCTGATTGACGTGCAAATTGTTCATCATGACGATTACGTCAGAGCTGCGAACTCCGTGCGTGTTAAGCAATACGAGCTTCTTGCCAAGCGTGGCGAGATTTTTATGAAGAGTGGGGCCGATGAGGTTGTGCCGCTTGTGTTGAATGAGCGTACTTGGACGATTTTTGTGGACCCGAGTTATGTTGGGAGCAAAGATAGGGTTCAGGCGAAATTGACGGAAATTTTGGGCGATCAAATGATTCGTTCTTGGGACGAGGTTTGGTCGGATATGAGCAACATGTATGTTGAGGTCGCAAAAGGCGTGGATTATAAGACGGTTTCGGCCGTAAAAGAAGCGAATTTGCAGGGGGTAGGGCATAAGGAAACTTCGAAGCGTGTCTATCCGCGTGGCTCTATGGCGGCACAGGTTGTTGGTTTCGTGAATGCTGAAGGTGTTGGCTCTGGTATCGAAGGTTCGCAGAACGAAACATTAGCAGGCGAGAATGGCATGCTTAAGACTGTTACGGATGTTAATTCGATTCCGTTGTCTTTAGGTGACGAAAATGTCGAGGTTCCGGCAAAGGATGGTGAATCGATTGTCTTAACACTAGACGAGAATGTACAACGCGAGAGCGAGAAGACGCTCAAAGATATTTATGAAGAATTCGATGTTTTGCACGCGAGCGTCGTGATTATGAATCCGAATAATGGTCAGATTTATTCGATGGCGACTTATCCGAGCTTTGAACCGGAGAAATATTACGAGGTCGAGGATGCGGATTTGTTTAGAAATTATCCAGCGGACAATCCTTATGAGCCGGCTTCGATTTGCAAAACCTTCACTTATGCCACAGCGATTAATGAGGGTGCGATTTCGCCGGATGATACCTATTTCAATGCGGGTAATACTCAAGTTGAGGACATTACAATTTATAATGCGCGTCGTAGCATGATTGATTATGGTACGATTAATTTCTATACGGCCTTGAATCACTCTTTGAATACTGGTAGCGTTGAGGTCTTACGCAGGATCGGTGGTGGCTCGATCAATGATAAAGCTCGCTATACGCTTTATAACTATCTGACGGATAACTTCTCGCTAGGTAAGGTAACTGATTCTGGTCTCTATGAGGCGCCTGGCACCATTATCTCTCCTGATGAGGATGAAGGTAATGCGGTGCGTTATTCGAATATGAGCTTTGGTCAGGGCATGAACTTGACGATGATTCAGGTATTGGCAGGGTTTTCTTCGGTCGTGAATGGTGGTCATTATTATAAGCCTACAATTATCGCTGGTAAGATGGTTGATGATGAGTTTGTGCCGAATGAAGAGCGGGGAATTGATCATGACTCAATTTCGGCCGATACGAGTGAGCAAATGCGCGAGATGCTTGAGCGTGTGCGTGGCGCGAATGGTGGTTCTGGCGATAAGTCTGGCTATAGGGTTGGCGTAAAGACTGGTACCGGTGAGACCTTAAATGACGATGGCACTTATACTTCCGACAAGACAATTGTCGGTGTGGCTGGTTATGGCATGTCTTCGCGTGAGGGATCGATGCCGGAGTATACAATCCTGGTTCGCATCGATGGTAATTCTCTCTTGTGGGGTTCGGAGGCTTTGGAAGCTTTTACAAGACTGAGCAATTATATGATAGAGTATTTAAGAATAGCACCGGGCGATTAAATCAAATAGAAAGGGTAACAATACGAAATGATGTCAGGTTTTAACGGTAATTTGGGCTATGAGCTTACGCTTTCTTTGGGTGCCTTTTTGCTTTCGATGTTTTTGACGCCAATTTATACGAATTTTGCTTATAAACACAAACTTTGGAAGAAGCAGAAGAGCGTGGCGGTGACGGGCGAGAAGTTGACCGTCATGAATAAGCTTCATGCGGATAAGATCAAGCGTCATTTTCCAACGATGGCTGGCGTGATTATGTTGATTGCTGTACCGGTGACGATTTTGACTTGTCGTTGTCTAGTGCGTGGTCAGACTTGGTTGCCGCTTGCGGCCTTTGTTGGTGGTGGTTTGATTGGTTTTATTGATGATGTTTTGAATCTTTGCGGCAAAAGTGCAGTTGCAGGTCTGCGTGCGCCGGTAAAGTTTGCAATGATTTCCGCGGTCGGTATTGCGCTTGGTTGGTTCTTTGCCTGCAAGCTCGGTTGGACATCGATTGATGTTCCGTTTGTCGGCCCAGTCGAAATTGGTTTTATTCCGATGATCTTGGTTTTTGCATTCGCAGTAGTTGCGACTGGCAATGCAGTTAATATCTCTGATGGTCTCGATGGCTTGGCGGGTGGTTTAGCAATGCTTGCCTACGGTGCGTACGGCTTGATTGCACTTTTGCAACAGCAGTGGTATCTTGGTGGTTTCTGCTTTGCGGTTGTTGGCGCGTTGCTTTCTTATATCTGGTTCAATATTCATCCAGCACGCTTCATGATGGGCGATACCGGTAGCTTTGCGCTTGGTGCGGGTCTTGGCGTGGTCGCGATGATGACGGATTGCTTCTTATTGCTTCCGATTATCGGCGGTTTGTTCGTAATTGAGGCGGGCAGCTCGTTGATTCAGATTTTGTCGAAGAGATTTTTGCATCGTAAAATCTTTATTTCGGCTCCGATTCATCACCATTTACAGGCAAAGGGTTGGGAAGAAAGTAAGGTCGTAATGCGCTTCTGGGTAATTGGTGGCGTTTTGGCTGCTCTTGGCGTTTTCTTGGCTGTAACGGGTGGGATGACTGGTGCGTAAACATCGCTCGGATTTACTGCTCGTAGTTTTGGCGATTTTATTGATGGCGCTTGGTCTTTTGACGGTTTTTGCGGTTGGCCCGCGCGTGGCTCAGTTCGAGAATAGCCAGACGGGAAGTTCGTTTTCGGAGTCGTTTTTCTTTAAACATCATGCTTTATCTGTTGGCTTGTCTATTGTTTTTATGATTATAGCTAGTAAGCTTCCATATGAATGGCTCGATAAGCATAGTATGAAGATTCTCGGGGTGGGCTTTTTCTTGTGCTTCTTGGTTTTTGTAATGGGCAAGATTGGGAATCCTGGCGGATTGGTGACTTGCGACGAGGGCGCATGTCGCGCGTTTCACTTACCTGGGCTTGGTATTGGTTTTCAGCCGGTTGAAATCGTGAAGATTGGTGTGCTGTTTTATGTTTCTTGGTTGATTCAGACGCGAAAGAAGCAAGGCTCGCTCGGAACGCGTGAATTGTGGGTGCCGGTTGCAACTATTATGCTTTTGACGGGGGCTTTGGTAGCGTTTGGCTTGAAGGATTTCGGTAGTACGGTCGTGATTGCGGCGATGGTTTGCGCGATGTTATTTGTTGGCGGCGTCGAACTAAAGCAATTCGCAATTGGGCTTGGCGGTTTGGCGATTTTATCGGCGTTTTTGATCGTGACATCTCCGCATCGTATGGCGCGCTTAGCGAGCTTTGGCGATAGCTATCATGTTAAGAATGCTTTGATTTCGCTTGGTACGGGTGGTTTGTTTGGTGTTGGTATGGGCAACAGTATTCAGGCGACGGGTTATCTGCCGGAGGCCTTAAGTGATTCGATCATTGCGATTATTGGCGAGGTTACTGGTTTTATTGGTGCGATCGGTGTGATTATTTTGTTTGCTTTGATGCTAACGCGGATGCTTTCAATCGCGAAACGTACGACCGATGGCGCGCAATCGCTATATGTAGTCGGTGTGACGGCTTGGATTTTTGCTCATGTTATAATCAACGTAGGGGGTATGATTGGCTTAATTCCGGTTAAAGGTATTACTTTACCGTTCTTGAGCTATGGTGGTACCGGCATGTTGTTTGTATCGTTTGCGCTTGGTACTGTTTTACAAATATCGTCATGGACGAGAAGAGAAGTAGTAGATGAAGATAGTAGTAGTAGGCGGGGGCAGTGGCGGTCACGTAACGCCAGTCGTCGCCGTAGCTAGTGAAATTAAGAAGCAACGCCCAGAGGCGGAGCTTGAATTTTGGACCGATAAAAAGTATTACGAAAACAGCAGGGAAGCAATTCGGGCTAACGGCCTTGAAATGCGCGTCAGGAAGCTTTGTTCTGGAAAACTGCGTAGATATACAAATTTCGGTCTTTGGGACTATATAGCGAATTTTAAGGACCTTCTACGCAACTTTTTTGATATGTTCCGTGTCGTTGCGGGAATTTGGCAGAGTTTTTGGCGTTTCGTATTTTCTAGACCGGATGTTGTTTTTCTAAAGGGCGGTTATGTTTGTCTACCAGTTGGAATTGCGGCGCATTGGCTAAAAATTCCTTATGTAATTCATGATAGCGATGCGGCGCCGGGTTTGACGAATCGAATCTTAGCAAAGCACGCAACAAAGATTGCAACTGGTATGCCTCTGGGGTTTTATAGCTATCCTGAGGGCAGGGCAGTCTGGACCGGCATTCCGATTGGCGTGGATTATGTTGTTGCTGATGCTGAAGTCCAGAAACAGGCAAAGAAAAGCCTTAGTTTTGACACGAAAAAACCTTTGGTAGTTGTGACTGGCGGTAGTTTGGGCGCAGATCATATCAATAAGGCAGTACTAGGTATCTATGAGGATTTGATTAAGAAGGCTAATCTTGTCCTAATTTCTGGCAAGGCGAATTTTGAGGAATTGCATAAGAATGCGCCTAAGGATCCAGATCATTTTAGATTGCTAGATTTTACGAATGAATTATCTAAGTATTATGCGGCGGCCGATGTAGTGGTGGCGCGTGCTGGTGCATCAACTTTGAGCGAGCTTGCAAGTATGGCAAAAGCGGTAGTTTTGGTGCCAAATCATAAGTTGCCAGGTTTCCATCAGGTTAAGAATGCGGAATGCTATGAAAAAGAGGGCGCAGCGCTACTTGTTCGCGATTCTGAAACCGGCATCAATCAGGAAGAACTTAAGAAGGCGGTTTTCTCCTTGCTTGTAGATGAGAAGCTAAGAGAGAAGTGCTCTAAGAAATTGGCGAAGTTTGCAAAGAATAGTGCCGCTAAAGAATTGGCGGATATTGTTCTGAAGGTCGCTAGATAGATTAAGCTCTTGCTAAAGGCGTCAGCTTGTGCTATACTAAGAATCACTTGGATGGTCACGTCGTCTAGTGGTTAGGACTCCAGGTTTTCATCCTGGCAATCGTGGGTTCGATTCCCACCGTGATCACCATTTTTTGTTGGTTTATTGCCGCCTGATTTGGGGCGTTTTTTGTTGTCGCTCGACTGGCGGAACCACCGTAAATTATGTTAAAATATATGGGTATGAGTAAAAAACTTTTTAAACGCACCAAGATTTTGGCGACGGTTGGTCCAGCTTGTTTTAGCGAAGATAAGCTTCGCGAAATGGTCTATGCTGGCGTAAACGGTTTCCGCCTAAACTTCAGTCACGGTACTTATGATGAACGTGATGAACAAATCCGCATTATCCGCAAATACGCAGAAGAGCGCGGTAAAAATGTAGCAATCCTTCAGGATATTCAGGGCCCGAAGATTCGCTTTGGCGATCTCAAGAATGATAGCTACGATCTTAAGAAGGGTGATGAGATTATTCTCGATTACGCTGTAAAGGAACATGATGGTGGCAATTCGCTCCCAGTTCAGTGGAACCTTGCTGATTATTGCAAGGAAGGCGAGCCAATCTCCTTCTTTGATGGCAAGATTAAGGGCGTAGTCATTGAAGTTACTTCAAAGACTGCTATCAAGGTTAAGATTCTTAACGACGGTCATCTTCAGAGCCATAAGGGTATCAACCTTCCTGACACCGACCTCGGCGGTAACATTATTACTGATAAGGATAAAGCCGACCTTGAGTTCGGTGCAAGCCGCGACTTTGACTACGTTGCAGTAAGCTTTATTCAGAAGCCTGAAGACATCGAAAAGGTTCGCCAGATCCTCGTTTCTAACGGTAGTCACGCAAAGATTATTGCAAAGATCGAAACCAAGAAGGCAATCGAAACCGACGAAAATCTTGAAGCTATTGTGATGGCTGCTGATGGTGTCATGGTCGCTCGCGGTGACCTCGCAATTGAGGCTGGTTATGAGGTTGTTCCTATTGTTCAGCGTAAGCTTTTGGCGTTCGCTCGCCAGAACGCAAAGCTCGTCATTGTTGCAACTCAGATGCTTGGTAGTATGGTAGATAATCCAGAACCAAACCGTGCTGAGGTTAATGATGTCGCTACGGCCGTTATCATGGGCGCTGATGTTACGATGCTTTCTGATGAGTCTGCAAACGGTAAGTATCCAATCGAGTCCATCAAGACGATGAAGAAGATCATTCTTTATACTCAGGACCATGCAAGGATGCAGCCAATCGAAAACGATGTTACTGGTACCTATAAGAACTACGATGCAATCGCAGCTGGTGCTGTAAAGATCGCTGAAGATATTGACGCAGATTTGATTGTTGTTGCAACTCACACTGGTGAGACTGCAAACGCAATTGCCGCCGTTCGTCCAAACATGCCAATCGTGAGCGTTACTGATGATAAGCGTGTTGCTGGCCAGTTGGCTTTGCGCTATGCAAACTCTTCCTATGTACGTGAGTTCGATCAGAATTCTGCAATCGATACGGTTCAGGACTTGAAAGCTGATGGCTATCTCAAGCTTCCTGAAGGTCAAGAAGAGTTGACGGTTGTTCTCGTTCAGGGTTACAAGAACGAAGAGGGCTCAACCAACATGATTCAGATTCGCAAGATTTAATAATCTTTCAGAGGAGCGCCCTAGAGGTGCTCCTCTTTAAGGAGAAGTGATGGGTTTTAGGAAAAAGACGGTAGAAAATGTAGATGTAGCTGGCAAAGTTGTGCTAGTACGCGTAGATTACAATGTGCCAATGAAAGATGGCGTAGTTGTGGAGGATATGCGCATTCGTGCAAGCTTGCCAACGATTAATTATCTGATAGAGCAGGGTGTAAAGAAGGTTGTGCTGATTTCTCATATGGGTCGCCCAGAAGGGGAAGTGAAGCCAGAATTTAGCCTTTCGCCAATTGCGAAGAGCTTAGGAAACTTGCTGGTCGGCAAAACCGTGCGTTTTTGTCCGGAGACGACTGGTGATGAAGTTAAAAGGGCAGTGGAAGACTTGCCGGACGGCGGTGTTTTGTTGCTTGAGAATCTTCGCTTCTCTGCCGAAGAAGAGAATAACTCGGATGAATTTGCGAAGGCGATCGTCGAGTCTACTGGCGCAGAATTGTTCGTTCAGGATGGATTTGCGGTAATTCATCGTGCACATGCTTCGACTGATGCAATTGCGAGAATTTTGCCGGCGGTTGCGGGCTTCTTAGTTGAAAATGAGGTTACGAAACTTGAAGGCGCAATTAAGAATCCTGAGCATCCTTTGGTTGTGATTATTGGTGGCGCGAAAGTCGAGGATAAAACTCCGATGATCGAGCAATTCTTGCCGATTGCTGATGAGATTATTGTCGGCGGTAAGATTGCGGCTGATGGCTATGAAGCAACTGATCCAAAAATTTACGTAGCGGAAGATTTTGTCGAGGACGAGACTGGTGCTAAGCTGGATGTTGGCGAAAAGACTGGTATGCATATTGTAAGTTCAGTACTTCGCGCAAAGACGGTCGTTTGGAATGGTACGCTTGGCAAGACTGAAGACGAGCGCTTCGCGAAGATTTCTACCTCTGTCGCGGCTGCCATGAGTGAATCGAATGCGACGACGATTATTGGCGGTGGCGATACGGCTGGCTTTGTCGAGGGTTTGATTCGTAAGAATCCGGATTTGCACTATAGCTTGATTTCTACGGGTGGCGGCGCTAGTCTAGAGTTGCTATCTGGTAAGAAGCTGCCGGGCTTAGAAGTTTTGCAGGACGCATAAAATGAAGATTCTGGGTGGCTATAATCAGGAAAGGATGCAGAATAAGCGTTCTCGCGCCGAGAAGTCGGCCGAGTCTGATTTTGCTGCCCAGAGTGTTCGCTCGAATAATTACCGTATTGGTCGTACGATGGCTGGCGATGCCAAGAAGGCGCTCGAAGCAAAACGACGCCGCGCGAATGACCAACGCAAACGCAAGATAAAGATGACGGCGGTCATTTCTGCAACCTGTTTAGTTGCCTTGATTGCTTTGTTCTCGGTAATTCATATTACGATGAAGCAGAAAGCTGAGCGCGAGTTGGCCGAGGCTGAGGCGGCGAAGGTTTTTGTGAAGGAACCGACCGTGCCTGTGGTTGATGAGAACGTTGGCAATAACATTAGCCAGCGTGTCAAAGATTTTGTTTACGATTTGGAGAATGATTTAGCGCAATATAATATCGGGATTGATCATGTTAGTTTACCGCTCCAAAAAGCGCGCGAGTTAAGGGTGTTTATCATTGGGCGAAGCGAGTATTACAAGATGTCGCTTGATCGCGGTAGTGCTGTTCAGGCAGAAGATTTAATGCGTATGATGAAGTATTTGGACGAGGAAGAGGTTGAACCTGAGTATGTCGACTTGCGAGTTGCCGGGAAGGCATATTATAAGTAAGTTTTATTGGCTTTCTCTTGG
Organism: Candidatus Nanosyncoccaceae bacterium; assembly: GCA_045603785.1. Taxonomy (GTDB): domain Bacteria; phylum Patescibacteriota; class Saccharimonadia; order Saccharimonadales; family Saccharimonadaceae; genus UBA2834. Next base: position 23,274 of record JAZUMV010000001.1, read on the forward strand.
CTCCGCTTCGCTCTTGACGCTAAGAGAAAGCTAACAAAACTTACATCAAAGATTCTAGTAGTTAGGGAAGGGCGTAGCGCCCTATTTTATTTGGTGAGATTTTCTTAAGAGCAAATATAGAGCAGTATGGTGCAGGTGGGAAGGTCCTAACTTCCTGAGTCTAACAGCGTCAAGAGCGAAGCGGAGCTGTTAGGCTCAGTGGAGTTAGGACCTAACTCCCCCTATCTGCACTACTATGTTCGGTTTTTGTTCGGTTTTTCCGAGAGCGATTCGTAGCGAGAAGAGGGGGTAGTCTGATTTGGGCCGTCAAAAACAGGGGTAAAATCGTTTTTGATAAGGGTAGGGCCAGGGTAGTGTGAAAAGCCGAATTTTGGGGGTTTTCACGGCGTGAAAACTGTCTGAAATGTGGAAAAATATGTCATAATATAGGAATTTACAGGGGTCGTTGCGGTTAGGTATTGTGGATCTGTCAAATTAAACCACTCCCCCAAGGTGTTATTTCGGTAGGGGGCGCATAATTTTACAACATTTATGCGTATATTCGAGCAACTTATTATGGTCAAACAAGTATATATACATAACGACATTAGTATTTTGATCTATTTATGTAGATAGAAGTGCCGTGTTTATGTGTATTTAACAGATGAGTTTTATTATTTAGATGATTGTCTATTCATCCTGGGTTCTAATACTGTATAGTCGTAAAATATACATTGTGCGACATTCAAAATATGGACAAAAGACGATTGCTCATACGTCTAAGTTGGCCTAGTTTTTGGCCGCCTCGCGGATATTTTCTCGTATTTGCCCTGTCCTTGCGCTTCTATGAGTTTCTACGCCCGATTTCGATTCCATATACTATTTATGTTTATATTCGCATTATGGCGCGATTTGTAAGCTTGATGTTTTTGCGGTTCAGTCAAGGATTTCCGCAAAAAAATAACAGAGGTAGAACAGGGGTGAGAATAGGGCGAAAATATCTGGATAGTTACAGGGGTAGAACAGGGGTGGCAAAGGGAAGATTTCTGCTCTTCCCCTTCCCTATGACCTCTGTTTGTAAGCTGTTAATTATTTTTTCAAAAAAAATAAGCGTCGGTAAAACCGGCGCTCGAAATTAGAAAAGGAAATGATAGAAATAATAATGTAAAACTGTTATGAAGGTGTTGAATTAGTCTTAGCGAATTTATACCAGGCCTCGGGTTTACAGTAAAAGATGTCGCGATCGAGATGCTCAACCGCAGACACATACTGATGTCCGAAGACCATATTCTCTTCCCACGCTACCACGTCAAAACTTTGTACATTGCCGTCGTTCTGTCCGTAGTTGGCAATCCATAAGCCGTAGGATTCGGCTCGGATGGTGGAGAGAGCTTCCTGGTCGCCAGAATTGTTTAGTAGCGACTGGTAGGTATAAAGTACCGGGCGAGTGCCGGTGACTTCCTTGAATCGCCTAAGAAATGCCAGAATCCACTCGGAATCGAGTATCCTAGGACTCCCGTCGTCGATTTCGCAATCGAGGGCGTAAACGGCGTACCCAAGGTAATCCTTCGTATTCTCAATGCACCAGTCGGCGTATTCAACTGGGTCACGAGTTCGCCAAGAGATCTGGTTTGTATAGAAATACATGCCGATCAACTTACTTTTAGACTTGGCGTAGTCCATGTATTCGTAGAACATTGTGTCGATATCGCTTCCGCATGAAAACCGCATAATAACGGCGTCAGCTTCGTCGATATGATGCTTCCAGTCGTCTCCGGATTGGTAGACGCTGATATCAATGCCTTCGAGCATAGTCTTGCCTTCAAGCTGTTCAAGAGATTTCTGTCTATACTCGAGAAAAGCCTGGTCTTCGGGTGAAAGTATAGTTGTCGTTGTGTAAGTAGTAGAAGTCGTAGTAAGAGCAGTGGTCTCTGTGGTCTGGGTCGTAGAACTTGTAGCATGAGGTATGAAGGATAAATTCGTCAGCTGTGCTTCAGCTACAGTGGTGGCCGAGACAGTGGTCTCTTCGACGTAATCGCTCTTGCCGGAGTCATGGTCCACATCATAGATGAATACTATGATTGCAATAGCGACCAGGATAATGGTGGATAGCCTGTCATAGAATTTGTTTTCCATAGAATTCCTCCCTAATCTGAATTTAAAAGGACTCTCGCGTGTTTCTGGGGTGGTGTTGCCAGGGACTAATGCAAGTAGTGCTATTATAACAGATAATTCTTGGAAGTCAAATGGGTTAGCCGTGTACCCAGAGAATAAGTAGGCCAATGACGATTAGGAAGAAGAAGGCGTCGGTGCCGTAATTGACTTTGGCGTCAAAAATAAAGTAGCCAATAAGTAAGGCGGCCGAGAATATAACTTTGCCGAGGTGGTATTTTTGGGCGAATTCTTTGAAGCTAAGATGATCGTGTGAAAAGAATTCTTTGATGCTCTTTTCACGGAGATCTTTAAGCTTCTTGTTCCCTATTGGCTTTTTATTGTAGTCGTCAAAAATTATAGCTTTGTGGTGATTGTGCAAATAGCTAATAAGAGTAAAAGCGAGGGCGCGTTCGCTATTCTTATTTTTTAAGAAAACATCGGCGCGGGCGTTGCATTTTTTAAGGGCAGCCTCGTATTTGGGGAAGTTCTCGAGAAGCTGCTTATATTCGCTGCGGTCCATTTTGCAGCTCAAAAACTGATAGCTCTTCCCTGTTTTTTGCTCCCTAACAGAGATTTTGAGAGTGTCATCGGTGTAATCGCTATCGATAATTACATCTAGGCTGTTCTTTTGGAAGTAAGCGGCGCAGTCTTTTGGTTCGAAGTCGGAGCTGTGTTTCAGGTAGCAGTAAAAATCCATTCTAAGGCCTCTAAAACGCGCTATTTGGCGTTTTTGTTCTGATTGTTATTATGCTTGCGGTTATTGCGATTGTTGTTCCTGTTGCGCGAATTATTGCCTTGCTGAGGCTTCTTGTCTGGGGCGGAAGTAATAACTAGCTTTTCCTTAGTGTCGATTTCTGGCTCTTTTTCGCCTTTAATGTTTGGGCTTGCTATTGCGGCTTTCTCTGCAAAGAGCTTTCCTAGGTTGCGGAGGCCGTTGCCGGCATTTTCTTCTTCGCCCTGAGCAGCATTAGGAGAGATCTTTTGCTTGCGGAACTCTTGCTGCGGAGTTGGCTGGAAGGCGAAAACCGGCTTGGACGGCTTTGGCGCGGCTTGCATCTGGGCACCGCGTTCGCCTGCGGCGCGACCAGAGTTGGATAGATCTTCCTTAAACTTATCTGCGGCACCGATGTTGTCCGCAATGAGCTTTTCGACTTCTTCCTTAGACTTAGCATAGGTATTACGAGAGTGTTCAATAATCTGTGGCGTAAGGTCGTTCGGTGGTTTTGGAATTGAAAGAGTGGTTGCGGAGAATGCATTAGCCTTTTCGCCGTTGATAATCATGGAGATGACAAAGTGGCGGTTATTGAGGTTGAGAAGGTCCTGCGCCTCAAAGATTGGCTCGAACTGTTTAGCGAGTACTGGGGCGTCGTCGGCGGAAACGCGGAAGCTGATAGTGGTACCAACGTTACCAAAGACTGCGTCACGAACGCTATCCGTCATCTGGCTCGTATACTGGTTCGCGACAGTTAGATTAAGACCGTATTTACGAGCCTCAGAAAGAATGACCGAGAAAGAATCGGTAGCGAAGTTTTGGAACTCATCCACATAGAGATAGAATGGGCGACGATCTTCGACACGTTCGATATCTGAGCGGGACATAGCAGCGAGCTGAACCTTGGTAACCAAGAAGGAGCCGAGGAGGCCAGCGTTATCTTCGCCGATAAGACCTTTAGAAAGGTTAACGACGAGAATCTTGCCTTCGTCCATAATCTTGCGAATATTGAAGCTAGATTTTGGCTGGCCAATAATATTACGAACGATCGGGTTTGCCGTGAAGGCACCGACCTTGTTAAGAACAGGGGCGACAGATTCGGTAACCTGTTTATCGCTCCAGGAACCGAACTCTTTCTTCCAGAACTGAAGAACTGTAACATCCGTACAATAAGTGAGGGTTTCCTTGCGGAAGTCTGCGTCGGTGAGCATGCGGGAAATATCCAAAAGTGTCGAATTTGGACGATCTAGCAATGCGAGCAAAGTGTAGCGCAAGATGTGCTCAAGACGAGGACCCCAAGAGTCGCCGAACATGCGCTTCAAAACACCGATAACCTCAGAAGAAATATTTGGCTTACGGGCTGGATTATCTACCTCGAGTGGGTTAAAAGCCATCGGATATTGCGTATCGGCTGGGTTGAAATAGACAACATCCTTGATACGGGATTCGGGAATAAAGCGGAGGTTATCCATCGCGAGGTCGCCGTGTGGATCGATAATACAATAACCTTGGTTATGGAAAATATCCGAGAGGCCGAAGAGGGTTAAAAGGCCTGACTTACCAGAACCGGTCTGACCGATGATATAGATATGGCGAGAGCGGTCACGGCGATACATGCCGAACTGGTTTTTGATGCCGCGGAAATCCGTAAGGCCGAAGGCAGAAATGTTCTCATCGATGGCTGGATTGCCGGTCATGAGCGGAAGCTTTGAGGGTGGCTCAGCAGTTTTACTCGAGGCCCAAACGATGTTTGGTGTTTCAACGCTGGCGTGAGGCAAGTGGTAGACGCTCGCGAGCTCAGAGACATTCAAGACGAAGCCATCATCTGCAAACTGGCGTTCCTTGTATTTGTTGAGTTCGTTTTTATCGAAGGTAGCCTTGGTCATTTTAAAGCCGTTGAGAGCAGTAGAGTTGTACTGTTTGAAAGTACCAACGAGAGCCTGCATATTGAGCTTGGCGTCGATTTCTTTTTCGCCAACATAAACCAAGCGAATCTTGACCTCGTAGCCAAGTTTATCACTTTTCTCTTGCGCCTTCGAAACGCGGAGCTTATCGCGTTCGCTAAGCTCTTTCTTTACATCTTTATTGAGCTCCTCCGGCTGTTTCCACAGTGCTTCGCCGAGACTCTTCAAAAAGTCCATGCCAAAGGATAGTTTCTTGCCGTCTTTGACGCTCTTAATCCAATCTTCGCTCTTTTTGCGCCAGTCGTCGGCGATTGGGCGAGTGAGGATCTGAATCCACATCTCTTCTCCTCCAGTAGGATTAAGCTTGGCGAGAGTTGCGGTAACACCTGCGAGCGGATCAACCTCGAAGCTGTCGAAGGTCTTAATTGGCAAGGCTTGGTCGTCAGTTAAGACAATTTCGGTGCTGTAATTGACTGGATATTTTTCGCGGCGATCGACATAGTCTTCGTTCATACGATAGATCTGCACGCTTGGATACTGCGCATAGATCTGGCCTTCAACAAAGGACTGGAAGATTTTTGGAACCCAAACGAAGAAGCGGATCTGATTGCCAGTTGATGCAATTTCGAAGGAGAGGTGCTCCTGAACGCCGCCGGTGTTTTTAAGTTCGTTGGCATCACGCAAAATACCATGTAGGGACATGAACATTTGCTCAGCACTAAGTTCGTTTTTGTCGTTGTCTTTCGGAATTTCAAGCATCAAAAGTACGCTATCGACATTAAGAACTTTCATGCGATTGAGTTTGCGATAATTGCGTACGGTTAGGACCGCCAAAAGAGTCACGATTGGAATCCAAACGATTGGCTTAAAAAGAAAGGACAAAAGATTCATGCTTATATTATACCATATTTAAACGTTAGTTTTAAGCCTGCTTCATATTGACAAGATATGCTAAAAATGGTATAATATAGGCGTAGTTCGGTGCTTGCATTGAGCTAAGTATGCTACGCGCGGCAATATAGCGCGAACTCTTCGGAGTTGGAGGAACTAAGATGAGTATTGAATACATCATCAGGAATTCTCTGCTTGTCCCCCCGCTTGGTCTCGCTGTCAGTTATCCATTTGGCGGCACAGGCATGGAGGATCTCGAGAACAAAGAGAGCCACGAAATGCAGTATTGCCAGAACGGTGGCGTTACTGGCTTTGTGTACCAAGGCAAATATTATCTCGTTAAGGGATACGGTATTGCCCCTGCATTGGAAGAGCTTGGCTTTACCGAATCGTCATTCCCGGTGCTGCTATCATGCGGCGAAACCTTGATGGGCCCGATGACGAAAGCGCATTGGGACGCGCTGCCTGAATTCTCGAACCACTAATGCAAACCCCCGGAACTTGTGTCCGGGGGGTCTTTTTTGTTGGGCGAGTTTTTGCGGGTTTACCAGCCGCTACCACCGCCGCCGCCACCGCCGCCGCCTGAGGAGCCCCCCCCCCCGCCCCCGCCGCCACTGCCGTCGCCGCCTGGCGATGAGGTTGTAGTGTGACTAATTGCGCTAGTTGCATGCGTGAAGCTATCGATGCTATCGAAGCTGTTCGGGCTATTATACCAATCTGGTGGAGTTGTAATGACGTCCTTGAACTTCTTGCTAAATGCGGTATTTAGGCCAACTGCGTAGGCATAGGCGTAGTTGTAATAAAAGTAGCTGGCGCCCTGATTAGACAAAACATTAGTGCTCTTAATGGTGTCTTTATATGAAAGAGCGCGTGTATATAGGTCGTCGCCGTAATCTGTTTTCTTTCGAATAAAGCCACTGATGATAATTGCGATAAATGAGAGTGCGAGAGATAGGAACGACATAACTCCGCTAACTGCTGAAGAGATAATGCTTGCCTGAACAATTACAAGAATAAGAATCACGATCGTCATTAGAATGCTAACCGTGAGGAAGACGGCGCTTAGGACGACAGACTTGCGGTCATAGCAATCTTTCTTGATCTTTTTGTATTTGGAGGCAGCAATAATCTTTGGTACGCTTTGGTAAAACTTATCCTGAAGGTCCCTGTCTGTAACATTTTGTCCGTCTTTGGAATAGCTAAATAATTTTTCCATGAGAGTTCGCTCGCTGGCATCTTTGCCGTCGTATTCTTTGGCTTTGCTAATCGTGAAATGCTTACCCTTTTGGTCGCTTTCGATTTTGAGGTAGCCCTTCTCTGCTAAATGAAAAACAAGGCCCATAACAGCGCTATTTGTAGAATTGCCGGCAAGGAGGCCAAACTCGAGTGGATTGAGCTCTTTTGGCGGGTCGTACTGAACGGTTTTCTGGAGTTTGTTATCTTTGCCGAAGAGTGCGAAGAGGACATAGGTTATGAGAAGGAGAACTGCACTAACGGCGATGGCAATCTGGAGCATTGGATAGCGTTCGACGCGTGCGCCTTCGTAATAACCTTCTGGGAGGACAACGCGGATCGTAAGAGCTGTGCCGCCCGGGTAAGTTTCATTGCTAGTACCGGAAATATTGCGGCCATTGACAGTATAGGATACGTCGGCAGTCCTGGATCGGTTGATTGGACCGCTTGTGAAACCGAGGCTATTGTAATCGTAAGTGAAAGCCTTTGGTAATGTAATGTTGTAGCTAGCGTTCAGAAAGATGACATCTTTTGCCCAGTTAGAACCGATGAGGTTGAAGTAGAACTCATCGGCATCTTCGAGTTTGTCTTCGCCATAATCATAAGTGTAACTGATATGATATTCCTTTTCCCTACTGACATAATGGTCTGGATCACCGATCTTGAGACGAAGATAGCTAAGGTTGTTCTCTCTCTCGTACATATCGCCGGAGACGCTAAGATTTTTGATGATGGCGTTGGCGGTGTAGGTGCTGCCATCATCGCGCCAGCCCTTGATCTTTTTTGGAATATCGCGATAGATGCCGTGGCTAGTTGCTTTCGAAAAACAGACATCGTAGGTTTCGATAATATCGTAAGTATTATCAGTTTTGACGCGAATGTTAATATCATAATCTTTAATGATGTAGTCATAACTGCGCCCGTATTTTGATATGGCATTAACGCAGTCGACCGAGCCGATATCTAGATCGCTCAAATCTTGAATCGCCGATGTATTTGTTGTGCCGATAAGGCAAATAGATAAGAAAGATAAAAAGAGTATAAATAATTTATTCAATTTGCTCATGGTTATATAGCTATTATATCAAATAGTCGCGTTCGTTTTTTGTGAGGCTTTTAGACATTAGACGCCTAGTATTGAATAATCCCAGAACTGAAGTTCTGGGATTATTCATTTTTTCTTGTCTCGTATTACGGCTTTAATGATTGCGATTATTATGCCAGCTATAAAGACATAAAATAGTATCTTTCCTGCCACTTGGCCCATATCCCAAGCCGTTGGGCTAATGTCTCTCATTTTTAGCCTCCCTACTTCTCTGTAAATGTATTGCGGATTCGTTTGGAAACAGAGAAGTATGCTAGCCATATTGCAGATACAATTACTCCTACAAGTACACCGCTAAATATACTCGTTTTTTGCTCTGATTTTAAAGGAAGACTACTAATTGCTCCTTGCGTTAAGAAATAATCTATTATTACGATAGTTATTCTTGCAATAAAATAGCCTTTGACTAGATCAATGACTATTTTTTTCTTTGATGCCAATAGTAGCCCAACTACGATTATTCCGTATGCAATTAGGATAAGATTTGTGCAATTCTCGAATTTAATTATTTCTGCAAAATTATTGGCTATATTTGGAGTGACAAGTTCTAATCTTTGCCATGTTTCTAAAGTATCTAACAAAGTATAGTTTTGATGCAGTTGATAAAAAGATTTGAATAATCCTAGAATGGACCCGATTATATAGAATAATAACCATCCACCAACCCCATATGGCTGTTTATGGTTCGTTCTGTTTGTCGGCATTTCGCTTCCCCTTTTACTATAAGTCGATGATACCGCGGGGGGGGTATGTCAATAAATGACTTTTTAATGAATAAAAAATAACCGCTTCTCGAAAGTGCTCCTCCTTTGCACTTGAGAGAAACGGTTGTTTTGTCGTCTTACTCTTCAACTTCTATGGTGGCGTTGCAGTAGTTTTCTTTGCCGACGCGCTTGTAGAGTTTCTTGTTCTGGAGGTTTAGAAGGACGGTGGTTTCCTTAACCTTGCGCTTCTCGAGGACATACTTGACGATGTCTTGACGAGAGAGACCTTCTGGGCCAGCCTTGGCGAGAATGCGAGTGATGATGTCTGCGACGGTTCCCTTTTCGAAGCCCCAGCTGTTCAAGGCGTAGATGCCGCGACCAATTAGGACGAAGCGAGAATCTTTAATGAGCTCGTTGTGGATCGCCTGAACGGTGACATTCTTGCGGCGGAAGTCTGATTTGCTGATTGCCTCTGCAATTTCAGAGAAATGCATTGGGTGAAGATTTTCTTGGAGGACTACGTAAATCTTATCGCGGATATTCTTTGGATTTACGGTTGGCCACTTGGTGAGGCCCCACATATTATTAAGCGAAGTGAGCTGCTTGCTGAGGCGAGCAACTGCTTCGATGTGGCTAGGATGTTCGTAAATAAGTTTCGAATCGAGTTCGTCGAGGCTGATTGCCTTCTTGTTTTGACGAACGAGGTTGACGATTTCGTCGATGCGGCTGCGGTATTCTTTTTCGTCGCCGTATTCTGAAATGCCAATGGCGTTATAGTATTTATCATTCTCGTTGACTACGGTAAGTAGTGGGGAGATTTCTGCAATAAAGTTAAGTTCGGCTTTTTCGCTTTCGGTAGCTTTGCGACCGTAAACCTTCTCTGCTAGCATCGAGGTGCGGGCGATGCGGCCCATTTCTGTAAGATTACGAACGAGGATTTTCTCTGCTGGAGCAAGACCCGGAATCTTGTTTTCTTCTGCAGTGATTCGTAAACGAATCAAAATTGCCTTTTCCAACTGACGGACGCGCTCTCGTGTAATGGAAAGCATTTCCCCAATTTGTTCGAGTGTTTCTTTGTGGCCGTTGAGGCCGAATCGGCGAGAAATGATTTCTTTTTCGCGATCTTGGTCGATGATTGCGAGGCTACTTTTGATAGCATCGCTAATCGTTTCCGCATAGTCCATTGGTCGGTTGTCCTTTAATTCTCCGGGTTAGAGTTAATATTGAAACTTATTATTATATTAACATAATAGCAGGGAGTTGTCAAACTTCTTGTCTGCTTTTACTAACTTTATTCTAGCATAATTTTGACGAGTGTTCGAAAAAAATGCATGAAACTTTAAACATTATCAATTTATGGTGTGGGTCTTTCCGCTTATGCTTTTTTATGATGACAAGCTTGCGTGTTTCCGCTTATTGTTGCTATCCTAATGGTTTTGTGGTTTTATTGTGCTTAAGTAGGGCGCACTGCCCTACGTGTCGTTTATAGGGTTCCGCCAGACCCTATATGTACTTTAAAAAGGAGGGTTCTTTCATATGCTTAGCTATATCATTGCTATCGCGGTGTCTCTTATTGCTCTGCTGCTTCTGTGTGTGAACTTCAAGTACACGAGAAGCCTGAGTGAAGGCACCAAGGAAATGTCGGAACTTGCGGCTACGATTCGCTCTGGCGCTAACATGTTCCTCAAGACTGAGTTCCGTATGATTGCGATTGTCGTTGCAGTTGTTGCGGTTCTCTTCTCGCTCTGCATTGAGTCTCTGAGCGGTGTGACATTTATTGTTGGCGCCTGCATGAGCTCGGCAGCTTGTCTGCTGGGTATGAAGGGCGCTACGTACTCGAATGTTCGTACAACCAATGCTGCTCGTGAGACGAAGTCTATCAGCCAGACTGTCAGAGTCGCGCTGCGTGGCGGCAGTATTAGTGGTCTTGCCGTTCAGGCTTTTGGCCTGATTGGTCTGGTTACGATTCTGCTTGCTATGAGCAATTATGACACTACGACTAAGGGTAGCGGTCTGCTGCTCTCGATGGAATGTAATGCGTTCTCGCTGCGTCTGACAACCTATTCGCTGGGTTGTTCGGTTGTGGCAATGTTCAACCGTGTGGCCGGAGGCAACTATACCAAGGCTGCGGACATCTCTGCAGATATTGTTGGAAAGGTTGACTTCGACCTCCCTGAAGATGACGCCCGTAACCCCTCGACGATTGCAGACTTCATTGGCGACACCGTCAATGATATTGCGGGCAACTGCAGCGATCTGCTTGAGTCGTTTGTGGCGACGATTGTTGCGTGTATTCTGATTGCTAACACGATTGCTAAGGGTCAGTCTGGGGCTTTGCTTGAAGCGACAATGTATTTCCCTGTCGTGATGGCGGCTGCTGGCCTGTTCGGTAGCGTGATTGGTATCTTTATCGTGCAGAGTTTGAAAACCGAAAGCGATAACCCGTCGAAGCAGCTGAATATGGCAACATATATCGCTGCTGGCCTGACAATGCTGGTGGGCTGCGGGGCTTCGTGCTACTTCTTTGGTGGCATTGAGCTTTATGACAGCTTCAAACTTGGTATGTTGTCGCCTTGGGTTTCGAGTCTGCTCGGAATCGCTTCTGGTATTGCGGTTGGCAAGATTACGGAGTATTACACTTCGACTGACTTCAAGCCGGTTAAGAAGCTTGCTGGTATTTCGCCCGAAGGTGCGGCTTTCGTCGTTACCAAGGGTGATGCGGTCGGTTCTCGTTCCGTACTGCTGCCGGTGCTCGTGATCAGTATTTCTCTGCTCGTTTCCGGTCTGCTTTGTGGCGTTTATGGTATCGCGGTTTCGTCGCTCGGTATGCTTTCATTTGTCGGTGTTACGGTTGCAATCGATGCCTTTGGTCCGATTGCAGATAATGCGGGCGGTATCGCTGAAAGCTGTCATCTCGATGAAGGTGTGCGTAAGATTACGGACAAACTGGATGCGGTCGGTAATACGACAGCGGCAATCGGTAAGGGATTCGCGATCGGCTCTGCAGCCTTCGCGACTGTTTCTCTGATTTTTGCCTATGTAGGTAACTATTCCGATGCAGCTGAGCCGGTACTGAATTTCGCTTCGTTTATTGTAATTGCCGGTGCAATTATCGGTGGCGCACTGATCGAGTTCTTCTCGGCGATGCTTACCGACAACACGATTGACGCTGCGCACGATATGGCTGAAGAAAGTATCCGTCAGCTGAAGATTCCGGGCGTGGTTGAAGGCACTGTTAAGCCGGATTATGACAAGTGTATTCAGATGGCAGCGCAGCTGGCTTTAAAGAAGATGCTTGCGCCGAGCTTGCTGGCGCTCTTTGTGCCAGTAATCGGCGGTCTGATCTTCGGCGTTGAATTCGTAGGCGGATTGCTCGTGGGTGCTACAATCGTGGCGATTCCGCGCGCAATCTTTATGGGTAATTCCGGCGGCGCGTTTGATAACGCGAAGAAGTTTGTCGAAGCCGGGATGCTCGAAGGACACGGTAAAGGCTCTGAGGCTCACAAGGCAACGGTGACTGGCGACACTGTTGGTGACACTCGTAAGGATGTGGTGGGCGTCGCTCTGGATATCTTTATCAAGACGATGTCTACAGTTGCCAATACGCTGGCGGGCGTATTCGCAGGTTTCCATCTGTTCTGAGCCTTCTATTCTCCTAAGCCCTGGGTCTGCGGACCCGGGGCTTTTGCATGCTCTCGATTTTTGTTTGGCATAAGCTTTGTGATACAATAGGTAAATGTTCACTTTGAAAAAATGGACCGTTTTCAGGGTGGGCTAGTACTTTTCAAAGGAGTGTATATGGACCATGAAAGAAACCAAAACAAAGAGCAAGACTAAGGAGATTGCTCGAATTGCCGCTGAGGCAGTGAGGCGGGTGACGGTCTTGAATCCCGAACTGGGCGCTCAGGTCGAAGGCGATTGTGTTGTTGTGATTGGCGTTGAACCGCTGTGTCGCAATGCGAGAGCCGAATTCGGCATGCCCCGGGGAGTGATCAAGATCGACGAGGAGTGGCTGCAGCATCCACAGAATAAGGCTGTTCGCGCGAGATGTATGACCGATGCGGTCGGAAAGCTGTTTGCTTGCTCGTGGAATGGTCGCCACCACCTCGGTATTTCCAGTTATGTAGGCAATCGTAGCTCTGGGGTAGGCAACCGTCGTGGCTGCCTGGGCTTCAATGTTCGCAGAAAGTTCGGCCTGTTTGGCTGGATGAGAAACTGGGCTCGCTGCTATGTCTCGGTATTCTGTACGTCGCTCTCTGACGAGCAGAATGAGTCGCTGGCTTGCTTTGCTGCAAGATGCCTGATGGAGCTTGCTGAACAGGAAGAAACCGAAGAAGCTGTCGCGCCGGCAAAGGTCCAAGATTCCGAACAACCGGTGAGGGTACGGTTGTAAAAATAATCCCTCTTTATATATCCTCGGAGCTTGCTCCGGGGATTTTCTCAGTCTTAAAAAACCTCCCTTTTGGGAGGCTTCTTTTATTTCTTTGTAGTTTTTTTCGCCGTAGTCTTTTTGGCGGTTGTTTTCTTCGCTGTGGCTTTCTTGCGGGTAGCTGGGCGACGAGTAGTTTTCTTTGGCTTATTTTCAAGCATTTCTTTTGCCTGCTCTTCCGTAATTGTCTTCGGATCCATGTCTTTTGGTATGCGGACATTATTACGGCGGCCTGGGCCTTTGACGTATGGACCATAAGCGCCGTTAATAATCTGGATGTCTCCCCAATCGGCAATGTAGCTATCACGTTTGGCAATATATAGCGGTTCGGCTTGTTCGAGTGTGATTGTGTATGGATCGAAGGTCTCTTCGGCACTCTTCATTGGAACATTGTATTTACCGGCTTTTAGATATGGGCCAAATGGACCAGCGGCGGCAATGATTTCCATACCATCAGCAGCCTTGCCGAGTGAGCGTGGAAGCTGTGGTAGTTCGAGCTGCTTGAGGGCCTGTTCGAGCGTGACAGTCTTAACGGATTTGCGCTTTGGTAATGGCGCGAAGCGTGGTTTTTCGCCAGATTCTTTCTCGTTTTCGCCAAGTTGAATGAAGCCACCGTTTTTGCCAACCTTAGCATAGATAGTTTTGCCGGTCTTTGGATCGTGACCAAGGACACGAGCGTTATTGTAGCGTTCAATACCTTCAGCGGCGAGGACCTCATCATTAAATGGGCCATAGAAATCTCTGAGCATCTTAACGCGGTCGAGCTTCTCTTCTGCGATAAGGTCAAGGTCCTTTTCGATATTGGCTGTAAATTTGTAGTCGACAATATTCTTGAAGTTTTCGGTTAGGAAGCCGGAAATAAGTTCGCCGATTGGTGTTGGTAGGAGCTTGCCCTTATTGGCACCAAATTTTTCTTTGACGGCTTCTTTGGTAATATTGCTGCCTTCAAGGCGGTACTCGACAACATCGCGCTCTTCGCCTTCGCTTTCGCCCTTAACGACATAGCCTCGGGTCTGAATAGCGGTCATAATGCTTGTGTAGGTACTCGGGCGGCCAATGCCGAGCTTCTCGAGCTCTTTAACGAGTGAACCTTCGGTGTAGCGAGCTGGAGCCTTACTGAAGGTCTGGTGTGCGGTAATTACCTTTGCTTCAACAGTTTCGCCAACCTTAAGGTCTGGCAATTCGCTTTCTTTGAGGCGGCCATAAACTTTGAGGAAGCCATCAAAAGTAACGACTTCGCCCTTCCCTTCGAAGACATATTCGGTTGGCGTACTGACGGTGAGTGTGGTTTTGGCAAGCTCGGCGTCTGCCATCTGAGTTGACAATGCGCGAGCGCGAATCAAGGCATAGAGATGTTGCTCGTAAGTATTCTTGCCGGCAGTTTCGACGGAAATATTGGTTGGGCGAATCGCTTCGTGTGCTTCCTGTGCACTGGCGTCTTTAGTCTTGAAATTGCGAACTTTAAGATATTCTTTACCGTATTTATGTTCGATATAGTCCGCCATGGAAGCAATAGCCTGCTTGCTGAGGTTAAGGGAGTCGGTACGGTGATAGGTAATAAGACCGGCCTGATAAAGTGATTGGGCGGCGGTCATGGTTGTGCGGGTCGAGTAACCGAGGCGGCTGTTGGCTTCAATCTGCATGCTTGCGGTCGTGAATGGCGGCGCTGGTTTGCGAGTGCCTGGGGTATGGTCAACGGCGCTGACGATATATTTAGCATCAATAAGCTTTTCGAGGAAGGCTTTAACTTCTTCTTCGGTATCGAAAGAATGGTTGAGGGTAGCTGGGAAACCAAAATCGCCGACAACTTTATAAGTGTATTTACTAGTGAATTTTTCAATGCTCTGCTCGCGTTCGACGATAAGGCGAAGGGCTGGGCTCTGAACGCGACCGGCGGAAATGGCGCCTGGGACTTTTTTACGGACAATGCCAGAAAGGTCGAACCCGACGAGCATATCTAGAGTTTGGCGGGCTTGCTGGCTGGAAACCATCGCCATATTGACCGTGCGTGGGTGCTGGATGGCGTTTTCGAGCGCGGACTTGGTAATTTCATGGAAAGTAATGCGGGCAGTATCTGTAGGAAGTTTAAGGACCTGCGTGAGGTGCCAAGAGATAGCTTCCCCTTCGCGGTCTTCATCTGTTGCGAGCCAGACTTTATCGCAAGACTTCATGGCTTTCTTAAGATCGGCAATGATGGATTTATGACCTGGGTCAATTTCGTAGGTGACGTCAAAGGTGTTTTTGTCTACCTTAGTATCTTTGCGAATATGGCCAACGGAAGCTAAGACCTGAAAATCTGAACCGAGGTATTTCTCGATCGTGTGGGCTTTCGCAGGAGACTCGACGATAACTAAGTTTTTGCTCATATTAATTTATAATAACATAAAAATATCCCCCGTTTTGCAACGGGGGATAATATAGTCTAGAACTCTAGTGGATTCGGGATTGGGGTTCGCTTTCCCTTTCCTTCTTCCTATATATAAATCGCCTTGCGTTCGCTAGACCGAACGCCGCGCCTTGTACTCCGTAATGGGAGTCATATTGGAGTCAAATATCACTCCTGGTCGACGGTAGCTGGGAGATCGGGAGTGGAGTTTGCCTTAATGGCATCACTCCATCTCCTGTTCTTCTCTTGCCAGTCGTCCACAAGTCTCTTGTGGATGGCAGCATAGTCGAAGCCCTGCGCCGAAGCGGCTGCGATGCCGTTGTCGAGCCAGAGCCTGAGCGCGTCGTCGGTGTCGATCCGGCTGGAGCTGTGATATCTCCTCGGTCGACCGAGAGAATCGAAGTCGTAGGGGTCGCCCTTGGCATACCCAGTGAAGGGGTTGTTGGGGCTAATATATACCCACTTGTCCCGGACCATGAGCCAATCATTGGCGTCTGTAAAAAACAGGTCCATGACGCGGCTGATGCTACGTCCTCGTGTGTCGTAGAATACGACGCCGCGCTGACTCTCGCCAGCGTCATCCGTATAATCGAACCAAGAGGCTAGGATGGGCCTCAGACGTCCGTCTGCTGTCCTGCAACAGAACGGAACAAGGCTATCCTTGTCGCCGGCGGCGTTGAAGGCTCGGAGGGCCTCGCGCGCGCTGCGGGCTTCCACCGCAAGCTGGTTGAGCTGACCGACGATGCTTTCAGACTCGCAACGCAACGTATCGTATGCCGAATCGATGTCGATGCGGTTGTTGATGCTAGCGAGCTGTCCCTGCTTATCCTTGATCTCCTTGGCGAGCATCTCGTTCTCCGTCGTCAGGCGCTCATGCTCCTCGACGAGTCGCGGGATGCTCTCGTGCTTCTCCTCGATATCGATGTAGTCGTAGGCCATGCCGAGGATATCGTCGAAGCTGAGGTTCTCGCCCCGCAACTCGCGGAACAGGTCAAAAATGACCAGGTTCACGCGCATCGGGGCGGCGATATAGAACGCCGCTACCGCGCTCACGATGGTGATGGCGGCCAGTGCTACGGTGTACATCTCCATCTCCCACGTAGCGGAAACGCCCGTGTATACGAGCGTTGCGCACGCTGCGGTGGCGATGGCGCTGATCGCGCTAACGATGGTGCTGACCACGAACAGGATGTACTGCGTGTACGCAGATGTCTTGTTCAGGCGCGGGCGGGCTTCCTGTTTGGCGAACGCAAACTTGAAGCAGCTGGCGCTGTGGGGCAGGCGGACATTTTTCTTGGCGCTCATAATATGGCTCCTTCTCTCCCGAAGTCCATCGGGTGCTGAGATGTGTAGGTTCATACAACGCGTTCTTTTTGCGAACCACTCCTTTTTATATATCTAGAGTGAATTAAAGAACGTTAGATTTAATCACCGAAACAGTGATGCGATCAATGCGCATATTATAGCATATTTGAACTCAAATGTCAATAATGTTAAGATTTTTAAGACATCAAAAAGCCCCAGGTAAGGGTGGGCATCACCTGGGGCTATTTGACCCTTTAACACACCTCCTAAGGCAACCGGGATAGACCCGGAGCGTGACCCACCTCACACATGGGGTCCGCCGGTTAAAGGGATTGCTAGCTCTAGAAAGAACTCTAAGTGGAGGTAATACTTTTCACTTTAAGCGTTATAGATACTTAAAGGCTGAGTACTTTCTAAAGCACGCAACACTTGCTAGAATAATACTAGCAATGTCTATGGGTTATTTAGGTGCGGCTTTTTGATCCTTGCGGACCAAAAACTACCTAGATAATAGCACATATTTGCTTTTTGGTCAACACTTTTTGCAACTTTTTTCCAAAAATCAAGCGATTTTGGCGATTTTTCCTATCTGATGGCTGTTTGCTAACAGAGGTCAAAGTGCTTATTGTTATTTTTCGAAAATATTGTATAAAATTGGCGAATTTTTAATATTTTGCAATAAAATCGCGGATTTCGCCAAGGATTTTTGGTAGTTTTTCCTTCTCTTCCGGCGTATATTTGGACAAAACAAAGTCAACATCGCCGGTCTTGCGGCGCAATTCGTCATTAGCGGTGCCGACGCGGAGGCGTGGGAAATCTTCCGTACCAAGTTCGGCGATCATGGATTTGAGACCGTTATTGCCGCCAGCGCTGCCTTTTTCGCGGAAGCGGAGCTTGCCGAATTCCAGATTGAAATCGTCACAGATAACTAAGAAATCGTTTGGTTGGAGTTTATAGAAGTTCATAATGGCGCGCGCGGAGCGACCGACTTCGTTATAGAAAGTCTGGGCTTTTACGAATAAGAAATCGCCTGATTTTGCGGTTTGGCAGAGGAATTTGGGAGTATCCTTCCATTCGAGTTTCTCGCATTTGGCATAAAAATCTAGCGCCAAGAAACCTGTGTTGTGACGCGTCCAATTATACTGG
The DNA here is from genome assembly GCA_045603785.1 of Candidatus Nanosyncoccaceae bacterium. GTDB lineage: Bacteria > Patescibacteriota > Saccharimonadia > Saccharimonadales > Saccharimonadaceae > UBA2834. Next base: position 41,222 of record JAZUMV010000001.1, read on the forward strand.
CTGCCTGGGTTGCCAAATCCGATAATGACCTTCATGGGGTCAGTATAGCAAAAAAATACCCCTGGGTCGAACCCAGGGGCCATAGCAATATATTGGTAGAAGAAGTCTTATGGAACCTGCAAATGATTAGCCGAGGAACTTAGCGATCTCCTTGGATGCCTTGGAACGAGTGATCTCGCCCTCGTGCATCGTGATGATAGCTGCATACTCGGAGCCACGCATTTTGTTGGCTGCGTAGCTGAGGCCGTTGCTCTGCTTGCCAAGGTGGCGGTTATATATCTGCTCGGGGTCGCCCATAATGAGCATCTTAGAGCCGTCAGCCTCACGCTTCATGAACTGATTCATCTGGAAGCGCTCAAATTCCTGAGCCTCGTCCAAAATGATCCACATGTTAGACAGCGAACGGCCACCCATATGAATAGCAGAAACGAACTCGAAGTATTCCTTGATGTAGTTCTCGATGTCCTTTTTGATTTGAGCGCGACCCTTGAGTGCGCCGCCCTTCTCTTTGTCGCCACGAAGTCTGAGGAAGGTTTCGAAGTTATCGATAATGGGCATAGCCTTGGCAAGAGTCTTAGCGGTTTCGTCTCCGGGCAGGAATCCGATTTCTTTTCCAAGCTCGGAGTCTCTGGGGCATACAAAGATTGCGTCGTATCTGGGTTTCTTGTCGAAGATGGTCAGCAGTACGCCGATGGCAGTAGCCAGGAAAGTTTTGCCAACGCCAAAGGTGCTCGGACAGATGACAATGGGGATTTCCTCTGCGGGAGCCATCAAGGCCTCTGCGAACATCGCCTGGCCGGCCGTGCGGAGCTGGAGATACTTCGGCAGATCATGGATGTAGTGAATCTGCTGAATAACCCATTCGTCGATAATTTCGCCGTCCTCGTTTTCTCTTTCGATGTGCTGATATCTGCCAATGTAGTAGGTGAAGTGCCTCTTTTCTGTCTCGAGATCTTCGAACGGCATAAACTCGACGAACTCATTCGGGCTGAGCTCGGGCTCGTCCGGAAATTCCGCCTTGAACATCTCTTCTGTGATGTAGCCGACTTTGCACCATTTATTCATGGAGTCTTTCGTGAGCTGCACTTTTCTGCGGCCTGTATAGACTTCCGGATTAATGTGTGCAACGTCGATGTCTTCGAGTGAGGCAAAAGCGACCAGTGTGTTGTCACCAGTCAGGATTGCCAAATTATCCTTGTCGGGCTGCTCGGAGTGCTCAATAAACCAGCGAGCGGCTCGAACGGTAACTTCTGTCGTGCTTTTGGGTTCGCCATCGTACTCGGTCTGGAAGATGATGCGCATACCATTGTCGCAAACATATTCCTCGCCATTGCTCTGATGGATCTGCTCGAGGATTTTGGCAAAGCTTGCGATGAGCTTCTGTGCGGCCTCGCCGCGGTTAGAGAGCTCGTCTCTGAATTGCCGGCATCGCTCGATGTAGTGCGCCGGAATGATCATCATCTCAGCCTTCTGCTTGGTCACGGCAAGAGGCGTGAGGATGTCAGGATCGCCGATAAGAGCGTCCAATCCGGGGACAATATACTTGTGTCGCTTTTCTTGATCAGTCATGTCAAATTCCCTCCTTCGATTTGACGTGCGTTTGTGCTTCTACCAATGTGAATGTTCTACTAAAACAGCTCCGAGAAACGGAGCCGTTCAGTAGTGTTACTATAACACGATTTACAGATAAGACAAAGCTTAATCGCGATTGCGGAAGGAGAAGAAGATTGGCGTGCCGCCGAAATCGTAGGCTTCGCGGAGGCGGCGTTCGAGATAGCGCTTGTAGCTCCAGTGAAGGAGGCTGAGCTCGCTACCGTAGACGACGAACCAAGGTGGACAAGTATCGGTCTGAACCATATAGCGGAGCTTAGGATGAGTGTTTTTGAGGCCTGCTGGTGGATGGCTGGCAATGGCGTCCTGGAGGAGTTTGTTGAGGTCGGAGGTTTTGAGTTCGGCGTGGCGTGATTTATTAATATTCTGGGCAAGTTCGAAGATCTTTATGACATTCTTGCCGGTTTTGGAGCTAGTCATGACGACTGGAGCATAAGGAATGAAGTTGAAATCATAAGTGAGATTGTCGAGGATGTTTTCAGCGCCATCGTTTTCGAGATCGGTTTTGGTGACGACGAGGATAATTCCTTTACCTGCTTTGATGATTTCGCCAGCGAGGGTCTGGTCGAGCTTGCAATGTGGCTCAGTGCTATCGACGAGCATGCAGCAGACATCGGCTTCTTCAATAGCGGCAAGGGTGCGGAGGGCTGAGAATTTTTCGATGCCAACTTCCCTCTTGCCTGGACGGCGAAGACCGGCGGTATCGAGAATCTCGATGCTCTGGCCTTTGTATTTGATAGTCGTGCGATTAATGTCGCGGGTGGTGCCTGCAAGGTTGGCGACGACGGCCTGCTGCTTTTTGGCGAGAGTATTAAAGAGAGAGCTCTTTCCTACATTTGGGCGACCAATGAGCGCGAGCTTGAGAGTGTTTTTGCTGTCCTCTAGCTCTTTCTTGCTTGGGGTTTTGAAGCCGGCATCGTCAAGTTTGCGTGTAATGCGATCGCGGAGATTGTTGAGATTGAGGCCAGTAGTGGCAGAAACGCGGACCATTTCCTTGACGCCAAGCTTATAGAATTCTTCGACCGGAAGAGCTTCGCCGAGGTCGGCTTTGTTGAGAAGAAGCAGAACTGGCTTGCCGCTCTTGAGAGCTTTCTTGGCAATGAGCTTGTCGTCTTGGTTTGGATATTTGGTGCTATCTACAGCAATAAGAATAAGGTCGGATGCGTCGACGGCGTCTTCGATTTGATCTTGAATATGAGATTCGAATTCGTCTTCGGCATCCTTGAGACCAGCAGTATCGATAAGAGTATAGCGATCGTCTACCCTGCCCATGACATTATCGCGGGTGGTACCTGCTTCGCGCGCAACAATAGCCTGCGACTTGCGAACGAGGCGATTAAAGAGGCTAGATTTGCCTGCATTTGTTTGGCCAATAATGGCAACGACGGGTAGACTCATAGTGGTTCTATTGTAGCAAAATTGACAAAAAGTGTAAAGTGTGGTATAATGATTATATCCTGTTTAAATTGAATTTTTGTGCTCGTGTAGAGCAAGAAAAACAGCCCCTTTGAGAGAGGGCTGTTTTTGTTAGTTATAGGCTATTGGTTGTCGCCACAGTAGACGGCGCCACCTTCGAGTTGGTACTCTAGCGAGATATTTGCTTCGCCATCTAAGTAATCCGTAGTGCCTTCATTTCCACTACATTTTGAATGAATGCGATAAAGGATGCTGTGAGCTTTTTCGGTTAATATTAAAACCTCATATGTACGAGTTCGATATTCATACAAATAACCGTTTGTCGGGGCATTGTTTGATCCTACGAAAGGCATTGTAGAGTAATACATTGGAATCTTATATGGCGTTCCGTCAGGGTCGCAGAATTGGTCGCTATAACACTTCGTCTGCGCAATATGCCAAGCATCACTGGCGGGATTTGGGTCACCGTCAGACTCACTTGTGCCCATTACGTATTTTTTAACAAAGTTGCTCACTTCTTGTGCGGTACTAGGCATTGCCCCGTTGTTGTTGCTTTGGTACTCGGTGAAAGCGCTGAGAATGCGTGCCATATCTGAACGTCTACGCGTATTGCGCTGACTCCTTTGTAACGCTGGCAATGCGATGAATACCATCAGGAAGATGAGGCCTGCAATTGCGAGGACGAGGACAACCTCAATAATTGTGAAACCTTTTTTAGATTTAGTCATTTTTTCTCCCGTATTATTGGTTGTCGCCACAGTAGATTGCTCCGCCCTCAAGAGCGTAGATTAATGTGATTTGGTTTTGCCCGGCTCCTACGAGAATATCGCCCTCTTCGTTGCCGCATTTTGCGCCACGGTTGTAATAAATCTGATGGTCAAATGTAATGTTTGCGTATTCGACGTCGTTATCGAGAGGAAATCTTGCGCTCGTGGTACCATCGTCGCCGGCGCTAGTAGGGGAGCTTCTGTAGCTAGCTGTAATGAATGAATATGGAGTCCCGTCTGGATCAGTGAAGGCGTCGTCGTTTCCTGCCTTGATATATTTATCCACGAATCCGCCTGCCTCTTCGACTTTGGCTTTGTTTGGCATCACGCCGTTTGCTGCCTGATAGTCATTGAACGCGCTTAGGATGCGCGCCATATCTGCGCGTCTGCGGGTGTTTCTTTGACTTCTCTGCAATGCCGGCAATGCGATGAATACCATCAAGAAGATAAGACCTGCGATTGCTAGTACGAGGACGACCTCGATGATCGTGAAGCCTTTTTTATTATTTGCTTTTGTCATAGCTTTTATATAACTCCATTAAGCTTATGTTTAAGGATACTATATCATAGGATTTTCATGAGGTCAAAAAAGGAGCCTTTTGAGCCCCTTTGTTTTTTATTGATTATCTCCGCAGTAGACAGCACCGCCTTCAAGGGCATATAGAATTGAAAAATTATTAATTCCTGCCGTTTCTTTGACGGGATTATTCTCGTTGCTGCTGCATGAACTATTTTCGACAGCCATAATAGCGTGTTCTTTGCCAGTATCAGTGGGCAGTCCACCGCCCAAATATGACTTGCTATGATAGTATAAGAATCTATAGCTTGTTCCGTCGGGATCACAGAATTGGTCAGAGCAATTTCCATCCTTATAATAGCCATTTCTAGAACTGTCGAAAGTGTAGCTATTGTCTCCGATGATGTATCTTTGGACTAGATCGTCAGTATTAATCGTTGCCCATGAATCACTGCTAGCCTCTTTAATCCATGGCATTTTGCCGGTGTTCGATTGATAATCGGTAATTGCTGTAATGATTCTCGCCATATCCTGCCTGCGACGAGTATTGCGCTGAGAGCGTTGCAATGCTGGCAATGCGATGAATACCATCAAGAAGATAAGACCTGCGATTGCGAGTACTAAGACAACTTCAATAATCGTGAAGCCTTTTTTATTATTTGTTTTTGTCATAGCTTTTATATAACTCCATTATTTAAGCTTATGCTTAATGGCATTATATAATGTTTATGATTTTATGGCAAATTAGTGTTTCTTTATGATTTTTCTACGTTTAATAAAGCAGAAGATAGTAATAAAAATGCAGATACCTGTAATTGCGCCAAGACTATCTATGACAACATCAGTAAAGTTGCCATCTCGGCCAAAAATGAAGTTCTGGTGATATTCGTCTATGAGTGCATAAACGACAGCAGGCAGTAGTGACAGTGCTGCTGTTACGATAGTTGGAAACTTCTTATTGATGCTTCTGAAGAAGTTTGCCCAAGAAAGACCTAACAAGGCATAGATAGTAAAGTGAGCAAGCTTGCGTACGACATGATTTGTGAGGCCGAGTTTTTCTGCTAGAGGGATTGATATGCCATCCGATTCAAAGCTGTTTTGCGCGGAAAAATTCCAGATGATAATCATGATAATTATTGGGAAAATGATCTGCCAGTAGCGTTTTATGTATTTCATCTCTACTATTCTAGACCATTGTTTGAGTAGAGGCAAAGCCCATGCTTTACAGATAATCTGTTTTCTGTTAAACTTAAGGACATAAGTGGTCCCGTCGTCTAGTGGTCCAGGACGTCTGGTTCTCATCCAGAAAATCAAGGGTTCGACTCCCTTCGGGATCACCATTTTGAAGTTAAAATAGCCCGGTTGGGCATTTTTCTTGCTTGCTCATTGTTTATCTCCCTTCTTGATATAATAAGCTTATGAATAATCCAGAAACCTTATCTTCTGCCGAGGCTATAGATTTGCCCGAAGGGTTGGCTCCGATTCGAGCCTTTACGCTCGAGGAAGATGAGTATTACGGAGATTATCCTGAGCAGCGCGAGAGCGAGGCTTCGATTTTGGCTTTTGAACTACCTAAAGAATTTCAAAGCAAATATGCTGAGCTTTTGCGAGATTTGCCGGAAGGTGCCGCGATTATTGGAGGTGCCGCAAGGAGTGCTGCGCGCAAGCTTATAACCGGAGACGATGAGCCGGTGCGCGATATTGATTTGGTTTCTCTGACTGACGAGGATGGTGATCCTTTAGTCGATGACGATACATGTTGGGATCTGTCTCGCAAATATATGCCTGATGATACTGAGAATGGTCACTCAATGTCTTGTCGTTCGATTGAATCATGCTTTTTGGGCTGTGATGTAACTGTAAATCAGTGTGCAATTATTGATGGTCAGCTACTAATCAGCGAAGCGGCGGTGCGAGATTTTCAGAACGATACGATTCGTCCTAGTACGATGGAACTAGATTGGAGTTATGATGGCGATGGCGCAATCAAGAGTCGATTGGCTATGCGTATGCTTACAATGAAAGCTTCGATGGAGGTAAGGACTGGCAGAACTTTTAAGCTTGAGGGTTATAATCCGCGTAGCATTTTTAATTTCGATGTTGCGATTGCACTCAATAAAGCTATGAGCCGTGGTCGTAGTGAAGCTGAGAGCCTTTGTCTGATTATGGAGCAGTATGATGTAATCCCGACTGGTTTTAACGGTGATGCGATTGAGCTTGCTTCGTTTTTGTTAAGAACGGGCGCGGTGACGGATTTTGAATTCCGTCAAAATACCGCTGAAGCTTTCATGAAGGAAGATGAGCCGTATACTATTGCGATTAGAGCTTTGTCGAGATATGGGCATGGTTCGCCGGAAGTACGTGATGCAATTTCTGAATACGATGACTTCCCTACTTCTAAGTATTTTAGTCCGGCGGAATATGCAAAGATTAACGCAAATTGTCGTTTCTCTTGCTTTGATGAGGAGGAGTATGAATATGAAGAAGATGACGATTCGGGCTGGGACGATGACTATGATGAGCCTGACGATGAATATGGCGAGCCAGATGATGAATATGATGAGGGCGATGAAACAGAATAAAAAAGACTAGGTCTAAAGCCTAGTCTTTTTTGATGCTTTATCCAAAGATACTAATTAATGGGCCTTCCCTGTCGTCTTCGACTGGCTGAGTGAGCTCTGGATTGAGCTGCTGATTTTCGCCAGGAAGCGTGTCGCCTTGAGTCGCGGCGTCTCCGCCTTCTGTTGGTGTGCCTTCTCCGCCTTCGGCTGGAGCGCCTAGGAATTCTGCGGTTGGCTGAATATTCGGTGAGCCTTCGATTTGGATTTCGTCCTTTGTCTTCATCTCTTCTGCTTGCTGCTCAGCTTCGCTTGCGGCTTGCTGTAGGTCGGCTTTTGCGTCTGCGACCATGTCCTGAGCCTGATGAGCCATATCCTTTGCGGTTGCGGCTAGCTTTGAATCGTTCTCGACGGCGCGAGCAGCGTCTTCGGTTTCTTGGGTTAGGGTCTCAATTTGCTGTTGAGCTTTCATGAGCTCTTGTTCGGCAGCTGCGAGGCCGCTCGTATCACCAGTGTTCTCGATCTTTTGCTGTGCTTGCTCTGCGTTAGCCTTAGCATCGAATGCGACCGTGGCTGCGCTTGCGGCTAAATCGTGAAGATCGCTTTCGATTTGGTCCTTTGCGATTGGGGAGTTGTCTCCGAAGTTTTCTTCGAGTCCTTGATTTTCGTTAACTACCGCGCCGACGGTATTTGTCCTTTGAATATCTGCAATGGCTGGCTCGGCCTTGTCTGCTAGCTGTTGAACTTGTGTGCTGGTGATATCTCCACGAGCATCGGCATAGGCGGATTCTAGATTCGTACCGCCGTTGCCAGTATTCCAGCTACCTTCGATTGCGTTTGTGACTTGGTTGCTGGTATTGCGTAGCTGATTTGGGTTATTTGCGCTCATGTCTACTGGGTTATCTTCTGGTGTACTAGCTGATGCATTCTCAGAGCCTTCGGCCGACCATGGGTTTGGCTCGTTTGGGAAACTCTCTGCCCACTTTGCTGCGCGATCGGCCTGAACTTCGTCTAGTTCTTTTTTGGCTGCGCCTGGCATTTGCTCAAAACCTGTATTTCCGTCGTTAAACATTTTCCTCCTTATTACTCCCAGTTTACAACATTGCCGCTTGGGTAGATACTAATCCAGACTTGGCCGCGGTTTAAGGCTATTTCTTCGTCTGAACTATCGTAAAATTTGAGCTCGCTGTCTTCGTCGGCTCGTTTCCAGGTAGCGGTGATGACGGTACCGTTTTGGAAAATCACGGCGTCACCTTCGCCAGTCGTGCGGTAATCTGCGTAGCCTTCGGCGGAGCCGCTGCGCGCAACTGCGTCGGTTTCGAGCGCGATAACGACGTCTGGCGCGAGCTGGGTGGTAGTGCCGCCCTCGCTGATAACTTCGTGTGGGCCGCCCCATTCGAAGCTGCGCTTGTAGTTGTTCTCGTCTTCATCGTATTCGTACATTACATTGTATGTACCGGTCGACATCTGAATATAGATATTGGTAACTGGGTTGGATTTTGTTTCGATATCAGAATCTGGACGGACACGCTTGAAACCTTCGAATTCGGAGGTTGTATAACCCTTACCCTGATTGAGAGAGTCTAGTGAATTAAAGCTCGTGTAGACATTATGCGGTGCCCAGCGCGAAGAAATGCGCCAGTAGCTTTCATCGTTGAAGAATTGATCGATGTCTCGGAACTCGTTGTTATCACGGACGAGATTAAGAGCGTTGTCTGAACCGCCAACATGGGCGATACTACACTGGTATGGTTTGGCAAATTCGGCATAGGTCATGCGAAGGCTGCGGACTGGGCCAATATATTGTGGCTTAGCTTCCTGAAAGACTGCCATGAAGCGCGTAATGCCACCTTCGGCGATAGCTTCATATACAATACCAGCTTCGTCGAGACCAGATTGTGGACGGGCATCTGGGCTATTCTCGATCATAATACAGGTTGCGGCGGCATTGACCTTATCTTTGCTGACTTCTCTACCAGTAAGGTGGGAGTAATAGATTTCGTCTGGTTTGGTGCCGGCAATATCTGTTTCGGTGGTGTTTTCGTTCAAGATTGGACGGAATAGCAAAAAGCCAAGCACGCCAAAGACGCCGAGAATAACAACTGTGACGGTTAGGCGCTTAATAATACGGCTGGCCTTGCCGGTCTTTTCGCGCTTCTCTTTTTTAGGCTTTTCTTTCTTTTGCTTCTTTTCTTTTGGCTTTTTCTCTTTTTTGGCCTTCTTTGGCTTTACTTCTTCTTCGTCATCAACAAGGCTGGCGACAGATTTGGCTTGATTCTCGACCTTGTCGTCTTTTGGTTTTTCTGCCTTGTTTGAGAGTTCGCTCTGTTCATAGAGCTTAATAAGAGTATCGTCCTGCTCAACTTTGGCTGGTTTCTTTTTGAGCTGAAAACCGGCCTTTGGGAGCTTATGCTTCTTATTATCCATATTATTAGTGTAACACGATAATAATGGATTATGGTAAAGCTTAGTCGCGACCGTAAGCGGCAATGACGGCGCGGATGCGCGCGAGGGTCTTTTCGCGACCAAGAACACTCAAAGTGTCATGAAGGGCTGGGCTAAATGGCGCAAAGCTGACGCTTAGACGGATGAGGCCGAAGAATACGGCTGGCTTTTGGCCGGATTTTTCGAGGAGCTCGTTGAGCTTGGCTTGGAGCATTTCGGCGGTCCATTCTTTTTGCTCGGCGAGTTCGGTGGCGGCGAGATGCAGAATGTCGCAGATTTCTTTTTCGCTGAGTTTCTTGAGGGCTTTATTAGATTCGATCATGCTCATATCTACGGTTGGGTCTTCGAAGAAGTAGCTGGTCATAGTTTTGAGGTCGCCAAGAGTTTTGAGGCGGTCGTAAATGATACGGAAGACCTTATATTTCTCATCGTCGGAAACATTCTGGGCAATTTCTGGCCAGAAATCTTTGGTGCGTGCGAATAGTGCCTTGGAATCTTCGGCGAAGAGGCGGCGAATCCATTGACCGTTGAGCCAGATGAGCTTTTGTTCGTCGTAACGAGCGCCGGCACGCTGGACGCGATCGAGGCTGAACTTTTCGATGAGGTCTTGCTTGCTATAGATTTCGTCTTCGGTACCGTCGTTCCAGCCGAGGCAAGCAAGGAAGTTAAGCATGGCTTCTGGTAAGATACCGTCAGTGCGGTAATCTACGGCAGATTTAGCACCGTCGCGCTTACCGAGTTTCTTGTTGCCGGTCGGGGCAAGAATGTGCGGCAAATGAACAAACTTTGGCGTCTCGACTTCGAGAGCTTCATAAAGGGCGAGATAGTTACCCATGCTAGGCAGGTATTCCTGGCCGCGGAAAATATGAGTAATGCCCATAGTAGCGTCGTCGACAATATGCGCGAAATTATAGGTCGGTAAACCGTCAGCCTTGATAAGGATGATGTCGTCCTGAGTTTCTGGGCCCATGTGAAGGTCGCCAAATACTTCGTCGTGATAGTCTCGATCTTTTGGATCGGCTTTGAAACGGAGCGGCATGCCTGGTTCCCATTCTGGGGTATTTTCTGGGCGGTAGTTACGATACAAGAAAGCTTTCTTTTCTTTGCTGGCTTCTTCGCGGTATTTTGCGACCTGCTCGCTTGGAGTTGGGTCTGCATAAGCGCGACCTTTAGCGATGAGCTTCTTGGCCCATTCGATATAGATTTCTTTGCGCTGAGTCTGGAAGTATGGGCCATGTTCGCCACCCTTCTCTGGGCCTTCGTCCCAATCGAGGCCAATCCATTTCATGGTATCCATGATAAGTTCGGTTGCGCCTTCGACATAACGAGCCTGGTCGGTATCCTCAATGCGTAAAATGTAGCTACCTTCATCGTTCTGCTTTGCAAGAAGATATGGATAAATTGCCGAGCGAAGATTACCAATGTGAATATAGCCGGTCGGCGACGGCGCAAAACGTGTAACTACTTTCATAGGTGTTATTATATAACATTTTGACTGTTTCGCAAAAAGGAAAGCCCCGCGGTGCGCGGGGCTTCTTGTTACTCGAAGTATTTGCTGAGCTCGTACGCCCACTGTCCGCGAACGGACTCCACTTCTGCGGCGGTCGTACCGTAGATGAGGGCGATTTCTTCGGGCTTTTTGCTGCTGTCGAGATAGTCTACGCAGAACTTGATGACTGCTTCTTCGATGTCCATCTCTGCGAAATGGCTATCAGCTTCCAGACTGTGAGGTGCGAGGATGGGCAGTGATCTAACATAATGCTCGGGGAATTTTGCCCCGAAGGTTTTGTCAAAACATGCCCTGATAACTTTCTTCATATTCAGCTTGCGCTGATATGTCTTGCTCTTGTCTCTCATGAGACCACTTCCTTTCTGAGCAATATGGTGAGTATATTATATCATAAAATGCCTATGCTTGTCAAGGTGGTGATAGAATGAAGGTATGATTGAATCTATTCAGAATTGGTTAAATATTGAGCAAATTGATTGGTGGAAGGTCGTCATGCCTTTTATTGTCATTTTGGCTGCGATTATTATATATACAATTGCTAAGAGTATTACTAAGGGGATTTTTGAGCGTTCGAGTAAGCATCTGGGCGTGCAGCGTCGTCAGCGCGTCGATACGGTTCGAACTCTGGTTGTAAATATTGAGAAATACCTTGTAATTATTGTTGCTTTGATTATTATTCTTTCAATCTTTGGTGTAAATGTAACATCGATGGTAGCTGGGCTTGGCATCATGACTGCGATTATTGGTCTTGCTTTTCAGGATCTTGCCAAGGATATAATTGCGGGGATTTCGCTTGTGACTGAGAATCAGTTTGATGTTGGGGATAATGTTGAGATTAATGGCTTCCGCGGTAATGTGATTGAGCTTGGTCTTAAGACGACGAAGCTGAAGAATTATAAGGGTCATATTAAGTGCATTGCCAACCATGCAATCACTGAGGTAACGAATTACACGGACAACAAAGACGCTTTGGCGGAAGTGAATGTTGGCGTGTCGTATAAGCATAAATCCGAAGAAGTCGAGAAGGCTCTGGATCAGGTACGCTTGAATTTGCGCTTGTCTGACAAAATGGATGATTCGCTCGGCGATTTGATCGTGAATGGCATTACGGACTTTGCTGATTCGGCAGTCGTGTGGCGCGTTTCGATGCCCTGCAAACCAAATACTGCAGTTGGCGTTGAACGCGCGATTAGACGCGAAGTAAAGGCCGTCTTCGATAAAGAAGGCATTGAGATTCCATTCCCTCAGGTTGTAGTTTCGAACGCGAAGAAATAGTTTTTCTCTGTTGCTCCCCTGTTCCGAATGATATAATGGCTTTAGGTTTTTGTTCCTTAAAACCATACATTTTAAGAGAGGGGGCGTTCGTATGAACGAGGTATGCTATCTGGTTTTCGGAACTGACGGTATCGTGACTTTGCGTGGCTATGATATTCCATTGCCGAAGCGCTTCTGGGGCTATCCGGTTATCCGCATTAAGGACTCGATTTACAGGGTACAGATCAACACTTTAGTGATTGAGAATGACGATGTGCGTGAAATGATGCGCGCGTGTATTCTTCAGGCGTTCAAAGACTTTAGTGAGTATGGTGCTGTGAGAGTCGAGTTCCCGGCGTGGTATATCATGCATATCTATGCCGTCGAGCGTTCGGCAGCCGAAGAGCCGTATTGGGATTCCGAGCAGCTCGTTGATAGCTTCTTGAGTCTGCGTGGGCCCGAAATGATTCTGTAGGGGGGTGTCGTAATGGATGTACAGTTTTTCGCGAGAGGTTTTGCAAATGCGGATGTCGAGGCGGTATTTACTTGCTTCTATTCCGGCATCCGCATTATGCAAGGCACTGTTGGTGCTTATGTAGGCAAGGTTTTTAGCGGCAAGTTGGATTTTCCGTTTGTGTTACAAGCCGAAGATGGATGCCTTGCGGTTGGCGGCGTGATTCCGTCATCTAACAAGATCTTCAAGAATTATGCAATCGGCGCAGTGGTTAACGCTGCAAAAAAGATTCATGCGGACGGAATGCATTGTTCGGTCGTTTCAATGTTTGCGGGTGCGCGTAACACTTCTTTACTAATCGTTTGTCCAGTTGGAGCTGAAGGCGATTTGCACGATAGCGAAGAGGATTACGCGAAACTTGAAACTTATGTGAGCGACTGGATTGAACTTCGTCCTGGGATGTATGTGTGATATAAAGCTCAGCCGAAAGGCCGGGCTTTTTTCTTATGCTTGAAATGTTGAGATGAATAGCTTAGTATAAGAGATGTATACGAAATCTCGTATAGGACATTAGGAGTTTACGCTAGCTGGCTGCAACTTCGACATCTAAGCTTATGCACAACCCGGCAATTCCAGGCATATTTGAGTTCGAACCTATCCTTAATATGGGCACGCCTGCCGAGTAGTGGCGAGCGAAAAAGTAGGCTTTTATAGCCAAGTGCTCAGGCGAATACCGAAATTCAGGCTACAGTGAAAATCGAGTTCTTTCAATTTGGCCACGCCACGGGTGGCCACCTTTCTGGCGGCCAATGTTGGAAATCTATGAGCTTTTCTCTTGGGTAAGAGAAAGCTATCGATCAACCTCTTGGTCATAGAATCGTCCCTTGTGGGACACATTTCCAAAAGCATCCAGTCACCACCAAATTTAATGTCCAAACCTAAGCTAGCTAGCATTGCTCCCCCGCCCCCGGCAACAGTCGGGGGCTTTTTCATGGTTCCTCGTTAGCTGTTTTAGTCTCACTCCTTAGCTCCACTTCGTTCTTGACGCTAAGGAGTAAGACTAAAACGGCTAACGAGATGATCTATCTAAAACTAACCTCTGATCGGGCATTAATTATAGGCTTGGGCTTTGAGCTAAAGAATGACTATGATATTTTTTGCTAATTGCAACTTGACTTTATCTCTCAGCGTCAAGAACGTAGTGGAGCTGAGAGATAAAGCTCAAGCTTGCAATTAGCTTATTACGATATTATAGTTTCCATTACGAAGCATTCGCTTTGAACTTTACAAGGGAGGTTTTATGCATGGAATTATATTTTCTCGGACGCGGTAGCGCCTTCTTTACTGAGGAAGGTAATACCTCGGCGTTCTTTATCGAGAAAGAGGCTATGTTTCTGATCGATTGCGGTGAGTCGGTTTTTAAGAAGATTCGGGAAGCTCGTCTGCTAGAATTGGCTCAGATTAAGGAGCTGTATATCTTCATTACTCACATGCATGACGATCATGTCGGCAGTCTCGGCAGTCTTGTATCTTACTGTCGGTTTGGTCTTCCAGAAGGAAAGGAAATTAGGTGTCATCTCGTTTGCGCTCCGGCGCTCGAGACCTTGCTCTATAACAAGGTTTATGGTGCGGGATGTGCGGCGCATTGCGATTTTATTACTGCCGAGGCTTTGGACGGTCAGTTCAGATATTTCCGGAGCATGAGGTATATTCGCACGATTCATCAACCGCATTTCCCCGCTTTCTCGATCGAGTTCAATACTAATGTTGGCAAGGTTTTCTACTCTGGCGACACTCAGGATGTTGATATGGTTGAGGCCTATGCGAAGCAGGATGATATCTCTCGGCTTTATCTCGAGGTTTGCTCCGAAAGATATCCGGACAATGTCCATCTGCCTCTTGAAGATCTGGATCGTATTATTCCGATGGGACTCCGCTACAAAACTTATCTAATGCACTTCGATAACTATAAATGTATCGAGCGTGCGAAGAAGCTCGGCTTTCAGATTGTTGAGCCAATTCACTAAGCAAATATCCCCCGTTTTGCCAACGGGGGTATTTTTAATATAATCATAAGTAGGATGGCTAGGAAAAGTGCGCAGAAGCAAGATCGAAAAGTTAACAAGATTTTAATCGCCTTTTGTGGCGGTTTCTTTTTAGTTTGTTTGTTGATTGGCTTGTATTTGGCGAGCTATTACCGGGCTGGAGATGTTGCATTTAATAGTTTAATCTCAAACACTATTGTTTCTGTCGAGAAATATGATGACGAGATTTGGTTTACGAATACGGAAGAAGAATCGCATGATTTGCTGGTATTTTACCCTGGTGCAAGAGTAGACTACAGGGCTTATGCGCCGCTTATGGGGCGTCTAGCGAAGAATGGCTTGGACTGCGTGATTATAAAAATGCCGTTGAACTTTGCAATTCTTGAGCAAAATGCGTTTGATAAGGTTACGGATAGGCTTGGCGAGGGACATAGGCTATACACGAGGCTGTATATCGGTGGTCATTCGATGGGTGGCGCAATGGCGGCGAGTTATGTTGCGGAGCATCCTAATCAAATTGAGGGCTTAGTGATGCTTGGCGCTTATTCTGCTAAGAAGTTACCCGAAGAGCTGAAGACGTTAGAGATATACGGCTCGGAAGATAAGGTTATAAACCGCAAAAAGCTGGAAGAAAATACTAAGTATTTACCCTCGGGAGCGATTGTTTACGAGATTCCTGGTGGCAATCATGCGCAATTCGGGGATTATGGTAAGCAAAACGGGGATGGCGAGGCTGCGATTAGTTCTGAAGAACAGTGGGATATTACCGCGAGATATATTCTTGAGTGGGCAAATTTGTAAGTATTGACAATAGCAATAACATCCCGCTCTCGTAGCGGGGTTTTCATGTCTTTTTTATTTGTGTTCGAGTGCAGCTTTGATATCTTCGATTTGGTCGCGAAGTTCGGCTGCCTTCTCGAATTCTAGGTTAGCGGCAGCAAGTTGCATCTGTGAGCTGAGCTCCTTAATAATCTGTGGATATTCTTCGCGTGGGATTTTCTTGAGATTGAGCTTATTGCTTTTCTCTTTTTGCGGAATGATGGCGCGGAGGCCTTGCGAAATTTCTTTAGCGACCGAGTGTGGCGTGATGTTGTGTTTTTGGTTGTAGTCTTGCTGGATTTCGCGGCGGCGGTAGGTTTCTTCGATTGCGCGATTCATACTACCAGTCATGTTGTCTGCGTACATGATAACCTTGCCCTCTTCATGACGAGCGGCACGACCAATAGTCTGAATCAAAGCGGAGTCGCTGCGAAGGAAGCCTTCTTTATCCGCATCAAGGATGGCGACGAGGGAGACTTCTGGCAAATCCAAACCTTCGCGTAGGAGATTGATGCCAACAAGCACGTCATAAACGCCGGCACGAAGGTCATGCAAAATATCTCCGCGCTCCATCGTGTCGACATCGGAGTGAATATATGCGGTTTTGATGCCGAGCTCAATGAGGTGCTCTGATAAATCTTCTGCCATGCGCTTCGTAAGCGTCGTAACGAGGACGCGCTGATTCTTGGCGATGCGCTGGTCGATTTCTTCAACCAGGTCGTCAATCTGGTTTTCGCTTGGGCGGACTTCAATTTCTGGATCGAGAAGGCCAGTCGGGCGGATTACCTGCTCTGCTACGCCCGCGCTATGCTCCTTTTCGTAATCGCCAGGAGTTGCAGAAGTATAGATGACTTGATTGATGTGACGGTCGAATTCGACGAAGGTCAGTGGGCGATTATCGAGGGCGCTTGGCAGGCGGAAGCCGTATTCGACAAGAGTCTCTTTGCGAGCGTGGTCGCCATTGTACATGCCGCGAACTTGTGGCAGAGTCATATGAGACTCGTCGATAAGCATTAAGAAATCTTCTGGGAAATAGTCCAAGAGGGTTGCTGGTGGCTGACCGAGCTTGCGGCCTTCGAGATGGCGCGAGTAATTTTCGATGCCTTTTACGAAGCCGGTTTGCTCGAGCATCTCTAGGTCATAATTAATGCGTTGGCTGAGGCGCTGCGCTTCGAGGTATTTGTGCTGGTTATTGAAATGTTCAAGGCGAACCTTGTACTCAGCGCGAATACGATCAATGGCGGCATCAAGATCTTCTTTTGGTGTGGCATAGTGGGTATTTGGGAAGATGCCAATTTCTTCTGGCGTAGCCAAAACTTCGGCCGTGAGTGGGTCGATAACCTTGATCTTTTCAATTCCATCGAAGCCAAACTCGATGCGATAAGCGCGATCGCCTGAAGCTGGGAAAATATCTACGACATCACCACGGACACGGAAATTGCCACGCTCGAAGGCGATATCATTGCGATGATACTGAATCTCGGTGAGCATGCGAATGAATTCGTTAAGCTCGCGCGCTTCTCCTTTGGCGACACGGATGGCCATTTGCTTGTAGTTCTCTGGCGAACCGATGCCATAAATACATGAAACTGATGCAACGATAATGGTGTCGCGGCGCGTAAGAAGCGCTTCAGTTGCAGCATGGCGGAGACGATCGATTTCTTCGTTAATAGCCGAGTCTTTTTCGATGTAAGTATCTGTGCTGGCGATGTATGCTTCTGGCTGATAGTAATCGAAGTAGGAGACGAAATAGTGGACCTCGTTTTCTGGGAAGAATTCGCGAAACTCGGAATAAAGCTGAGCTGCAAGAGTTTTGTTATGCGCAAGAACAAGCGTCGGGCGATTGTATTGCTCGATAATATTAGCCATCGTAAAAGTCTTGCCAGAACCCGTTACACCGAGCAAGGTCTGCTCGCGCTTACCTTGACGAAGGCCATTAAGAAGAGTCTGGATAGCTTGAGGCTGATCGCCAGTTGGCTCGTATTTGCTATGCAGCTTGAAATTCATGCCTAATATTATATCATCCTTGGTATTTTGCTGTTATGTTGGCTAATAGCTTTTTCCGTAGGACTCTAGTATATATTCTAATTCTTTAGGATCCTCTTTGCTCGCAAGAGAGACGTAAATAAGGTCATGATCGTAGTTCCAGAAAATGTAGTCACATTGATTATAGCTGGTAGATTTGTCGTGATAACAAATGCGTCGCGGGAATAATGATTGGGTTCCGTTTATGATAATGCTGTTGACTGGGCCAATTTCTTCTACGTTGCTGTCTTCTCTGAGAGTTTTCTCTAGTGAGGATATGGCTTGGTCTGGAGTTGTATATGAAGAAGAATCGAGAGTGGTAGCATATAGCGCGCTAGTGTCGTTTCGGAACGAGTAGGATTGTAATGGATAATTGGAGCCAAGGAGATGTTCTGACCAATCGATTGGGACGTTAAGATATCCGACTACGTCGTTGCCGATCGTGCGAGTGCTGTTTTCTAGATTTTCTAGATTGATGGACTCTATTCTGTCGATATTCTTTTCTTGCTTGAGCCCCCATAGGTTGCTGTCCGATTCGTTTTCGGCTTCGTTGATTATGTTTGCGAAAAACTCCTTTGCCTTGTCGAAAAAATCTGTATTATTTGAGCCGATATAAACAAGGATACCAATTGGAAGCAAAATAAAGATTGCAATAATTAGAAAAATCTGGAAAGGGTTAGCGCCTGGTTTTTCCCTATAAGACGGCGTTTGATTCATATTTTATTAAGAATATTAGGCTTGATCGCCATTGACCCAAGGGTCGGTTTTGCTTTCGGAGTTTGCGCTGTTGGTTTGCGCTGTGTTTGTGTTAGTATTTGGTTCGTCTCCATTCAAGAACGAGAAGCTATTACGGTCGATTTTTGATGGGTCGTAAACGCTGCTGCCGAAGGAAAGGATGGCCATGAAAATTGGAGAAAGGAGGAGGAGCCCAATGGCGAAGCCGGTATCTTTGCCGAAGGCTTGGCTGAGGCGAATCATCATCGCGATAGCAATAATAAGGTTAAGAATAGGAACTACGGAGCCCAAGATCCAAATTGGGTTCATGCCGATTTTTTGCATTAGGACGATATAGTTGTAAATTGGGACAATGCTTACCCAACCTGGTTCGTTCATTTTGTTGAAGAGCTTCCACATCACAACAATAGCGAAGATGGTAAAAGCAAGCGAAAACAAGGCAGCAATGGCCATGAAAACAAAGATGGCGCTAAGGGCTACTCCTATGTCGGTATACATATGAGAGTTTCCGGCTGCGAAAGTGGTTAATGTGTTTAACATATTAATCCTCATTAAATTGTTATCTTTATGATAGTTAAAAACTTTGGCTATTGCAAACCTTAAGCGGTTTTATGCTCTTGGATCTTCTTGATGTAGTCTTCGCCGCGTTCGACAAAGTTTTTATAAAAGCCATAGCTTGCGGCGGCTGGTGATAGGAGACAGATTTTACCCTTTTCTGTCTCTTTAAAGGCGATGCTTACGGCTGCTGACATATCTTTTGCCGAAAAGAGGCGTTGCTTATAGCTGGAAGCATTAAATAAATCCATGAAGCGTTTAGCAGTGTTTGGTAGAAGGATGACATTACGAACGCTGCTGTCGCGGAGGAAATCTACAAGATGTTCGTAGTTGATACCGCGATCCATACCGCCGAGAATAAGTGTGTTGACATCGCCGAGAGCTTGTACGGCATTGATAGTAGCTTCTTGGGCGGTTGCGATGGAATCGTTATAGAAAGTAATGCCTTCGTATTCGCCGACATATTCAAGGCGATGCGGCAGGCCGCGGAAGCTTTTGACGGCTTCGAGACACTGCTGTTTGCTGAGACCGAAGCCTTGGCAGGCGCGAACGGCGGCGCGGATATCGTTGTAGTTGTGTTCGCCAAGCAAAGTCGTTTCGATTTCGTCATCTTTGATTGGGATTGTTGAGATTTCGATAGTCTCTGCATCGAGCGCAGCGATTTCTTCTCTGCTCGTGTGTTCGAAAATGTCGCCATAGATGAGAATGTCTTCGCTGGTTTGAAAGCGATAGATGTTTTTCTTGGCTCGGAAGTAATCTTCTGGCGTAGCATAATGGTCGAAATGCTCTTCGTAAAGATTGAGCAATATCGAAATGTGTGGGCTTGCTTTAACAAACTCGAGCTGATGACAACTCAGTTCAAAAACGACAATTGTTTCGTAGTCTAGTTTATCGATAACGTCGAAGCAGGGCTGGCCAATATTGCCTGTCAAAACGGCGTTTTTACCACAGGTCGTAAGAATGTGATAGATGAGCGAGCTCGTGGTGCTCTTCCCCTTAGTGCCAGTAATACCGATGATGGGATTTTGGCAGAAACAAAGGAAGAGGTCGCTGAGCGATGTAATTTTTTCTTTATCTTCTTCACTGATGAGATTTTTGATTTCTACACCTGGGGATTTGATAATAACATCGAAATCGTGACAATGACGGAGGTAGTCTGCGCCAGAAAAACAGAGTACGCCATCGATCGAAACTGGCGCTTTGTCTGCGACGGCAACGGCGTTGTCTGGCAGGTTTTCCTGAATAAACGCAAGCGCGCTTTTGCCCTCTTTACCGTAGCCGAGGATTAGGATGCTTTTATTGCGTAAGTATTGGATGATGTCGTTTTTCATAGACTTTGCAAAAGGTTTAGGTATTCTTCTGGGATGCTGTGTTCTGGGTTGAAATAATTTGGAATGTCTTCGGTGTAAACATTTTTGCCATAGACATTAGCTTGGTATTGCTGAAGTAGTTTTGGAAGATTCTCTGGGTTTTGGTTCTGAACGGCGAGATCGAGCGAATAACAGATTTCCGCTTTTGTGCCGACACACTCGAACGGCTTGATGGTTTCTGGGAAGACGAGGCCGTTGAAGGTGTCAAAGAGAGTCTCGTCGTCGAGTAGGTCGTGACCGAAGATTTGTTGGAGTGTGGTCTTCTCGACCCAAGGATAAAGCATGATGTAGACATAGAGGCACTTTGCGCAGTGACCGCACCACTTGTTCTCTTTCATACCGACATTGCAGCTGCGGAAGTATGGTAGGTATTGCGGGAATTGGAGGAACTTCTGACAGATTGTATATTCGTTCCAGCAGCGTAAGAGGCTGAAGTAGTGGATTTTATCGGTAAGGTAGTAACTAGCGTAGTTCTGAAAGTCTTTTTCGAACTCGTAACTCTTGGAATACTGATGATTAATATTCGTGCCGGCAACATTAGCTTCGTTGGCGCTAGCTTCGTTCGAGACCTCGATATATGCCTTGTTGTTGAGGTAGGCGACAATCATAGCGGCAAAGGCGAGCGTGGACGAGAATGGAATATGGCCGTTATAGAAGCCTTGTTTATTTAGCTCAAGCATGTGTTCGTCGAAGCTAAGATTGAAGTTGCGTATATCGCTTAAGCTATAGCCAGCTTCGTCGATGCAGCTAAGTGCGGCACGATCTTTTGGATAGAGGCTACGATTAAACTGTAGGCAAAGGCTATCGTTATGCATTGGTTGAAGCGCCTCGAGCGTAACGACCGAATCTTTGCCGCCACCGACTGGAATGAGGTTACCGTGCAAATCGTCGCCGATGCTGAAGAGTTCGCGTGGAGCTCCGGTGTGGTTCTTGCGTTCTTCAGAAGGCTCGATGCATTCGATTTGCATGAAGGTGTCGAATTCGAAGTCAAGCTTATTGACGAACATGAATTCGCCGAGGCCGTTAAAGAAGAGCTTGCGGAAGAACATTTTCTGGTTGTCATCGATATAGCCGGCTTTGATGATGAATTGTGGTGCGCAAGTGAGCTTGTAGTAGCTAATAGCATTAATGATACCGAAGTTGAAGAAGAGTTCGTTTAAGAACTTTTCGTCGATGTCATTGTTGGTAATTTCGGTTTTTGGAATAGAGACGGTCGGATTGAAGCTATGTTCGCCGAGACGGTAGTGGTAGGTTACAACGAGTTCGCTGGCGTCTTTGTTGATATCAAAAGATTCATATACGAATTGTTGGTATAACTCGCGTAGATTTGTCATAAAAATATTATATCATCTTAGAATATCAGATATAATAGTAAGATATGGATGGAGACGCAATCAGGATTCGTGGTGCGCGTGCGAACAATCTTAAGAACATCGACATAGATATTCCGCGCGATAAATTAGTTGTTATGACGGGGCTTTCTGGTTCCGGTAAATCTTCGCTTGCGTTTGATACGATTTACGCCGAAGGCCAGCGTCGTTATGTTGAATCTTTATCTTCTTACGCCCGTATGTTCCTCGGTGTGATGGATAAGCCTGATGTTGATACGATTACGGGTCTTTCTCCAGCGATCTCGATTGATCAGAAGTCGACTTCGCGCAACCCTCGCTCTACGGTTGCGACTGTTACGGAAATCTACGATTACTTACGTCTGCTTTTTGCGCGCATCGGCGTGCCGCATTGTCCGATTTGCCATAAGGCGGTTGCGAAGCGCACGGTTCAGGATGTGATTGACCAGGTTTTGACTTGGCCAACTGCTTCTAAGTTAATGGTGCTTGCGCCAATTGTTACTCATAAGAAGGGTTCATTCTCGCATGTTGGCGAGCAGTATCAGGCGAAAGGTTTTGCGCGTGCGCGTGTCGATGGCATTGTTTATGCCCTTGATGAGTGGCCGGAACTAGATAAGAATCTTTATCACGATATCGAGATTGTCGTCGATCGTTTTGTGATGGCGCCAGATATGGAAAGCCGTATTTCGGCTTCAGTTGAGCAGGCTTTGTCGCTTGGCGATGGCATTATGAAGATTCTCTGCATCAAAGATAATTCGACCGCGCTTGGTAGTAGTCACATCAATACGCTAGATGCGGAAGTCGTGACTTATTCACAGCGTTATGCTTGTCCAGATCATCCAGATGAATTAATACCGGAGCTTGAACCGCGTCTCTTCTCTTTTAACCAGCCGCAGGGCGCCTGTCCAGTTTGTACTGGTCTTGGTACGCGTATGGAAATTGATCCTGAGCTAGTTTTGAATCCAAATCTGACGATTGCTGAGGGCGGTATTCGTCCATACAACCGTATTAATCAGGATTCTTGGTGGCTAAAGCGTTTGTCGGCAGTTGGTGAGCGTCATGGCTTCTCGGTGCGCGAACCGATTGGTCTACTCTCGGATGAGGCTAAGCAGATTATTCTTTATGGTACAGGCGACGAAAAGTATCATGTTAAGCTAAGTAATGGCTATGAATATGACTCGGTTTATGAAGGTGTAATTCCAAATCTTGAACGCCGTCATAAGGAAACCGAATCAGAGTTCATTCGTAAAGATATCGAGCGCTTTATGCGTGAGAGGGTTTGCCAGTCTTGTCACGGTGCGCGTTTAAAGCCGGTGGTTTTGGCGGTTACAGTTCATGATCTTAATATTATGGATATGTGCTCGATGGATGTCGATCAGACGCTCGATGTATTGAGCGGCGACCTTGGTCTAACTGAAAATGAGCAGATGATTGCTGGTCCGATTTTGAAGGAGATTAAATCTCGTGTTGGTTTCATGAAAGACGTTGGTCTTAACTATCTTGAGCTTTCTCGCTCGGCAGCCACCCTTTCTGGTGGCGAGGCGCAGCGTATTCGTTTGGCAACCCAGATTGGTTCTGGCCTTCAGGGCGTTTTGTATGTACTTGATGAGCCTTCGATTGGTTTGCATCAGCGCGATAATGACCGTTTGATTGCGACTTTGAAACATCTCCGGGATTTGCATAATACTGTGATTGTGGTTGAGCATGACGAAGATACGATTCGTGCGGCAGATTATCTTGTAGATATTGGTCCTGGTGCGGGCGTTAAAGGTGGCGAAGTGGTTGCTGCTGGCACGCCTGAAGAAGTTGCAAAAAATAAGGATTCGATTACTGGCCAGTATCTTTCTGGTAAGAAAAAGATTGATGTACCAAAGAAGCGTCGCAAACCAAGTGGCAAGTATTTGGAGGTAATTGGCGCTCGCGAGAATAACTTGAAAAATATTGATGTAAAGTTCCCACTTGGTGTCATGACGGTTGTTTCTGGTGTCTCTGGTTCGGGCAAATCTACGCTCGTGAATGGTATTGTAGCGAATGAGCTTTTGGCTCGCCTACACCGCGCGCAGACGGTTCCTGGGGCGCATGAACGCATTGATGGCATTGAGAATCTTAATAAGGCAATTGTGATTGATCAGTCTCCGATTGGCCGCACGCCGCGTTCGAATCCGGCGACCTATACTGGAGTCTTCAATTATATTCGTGAATTATTTGCGAATCAGCCAGAGGCGCAGGTGCGCGGCTATGGTCCTGGTCGCTTCTCTTTCAATGTTAAGGGTGGCCGCTGCGAAAACTGTCAGGGCGACGGTGTGATTAAGATCGAGATGCACTTCTTGCCAGATGTGTTTGTAACTTGCGATGTCTGTCATGGCAAAAGATATAACCGTGAGGCGCTCGAGGTGCGCTATAAGGGTAAGACGATTTCTGATGTGCTTGAAATGACGGTTGATGAGGCGCTTGAATTCTTTGAGAATATCCCTGTAATTGCGAACAAGATGAAGACTTTGCAGGAAGTTGGCCTTGGCTATATTCGCCTTGGTCAGCCAGCAACGACTTTCTCTGGCGGCGAGGCTCAGCGTATTAAACTCGCAACCGAGCTCGCGCGTCGTTCGACCGGTAAGACCTTGTATATTCTCGATGAGCCAACGACCGGTTTGCATACAGACGATGTTGGGCGTTTGCTTTCGATTCTTCAGAAGCTCGTCAATGGCGGTAACTCAATGATTATTATTGAGCATAATCTCGATGTAATTAAGAGCGCTGATTATATTATCGATATGGGACCAGAAGGCGGTCAAGGTGGTGGTAGAGTCGTGGCGGTTGGTACACCGGAAGAGGTTGCAAAGAATCCGAACTCGGTTACGGGCGAATATCTAAAGAAGCTATTGAAGTAACAAAAAATCTCCTGAGAAATCGGGGGATTTTTGTTAGCATAAGCTCTTCTCTGTTTACTAGGGGTGATAAATGGTTTAGAATATACCTATAAAGGTTAATTTAGGGAAAGAAAATCATGAGTGAAAGTTCATTGAATCTCGCAAAACGCGAGCTTACCGGAAAGAAAGCAAAATCCCTCCGCGAACAAGGTATTATTCCTTCTGTCGTATTTGGTGGTAAGGAGCCGATTTTGACTCAGTCCGAGTATGTTGAAACCGATAAGGCTGTCCGTGCTGTTGGCTATCATTCCCCAATCGATTTGATGATTGATGGCAAGAAGCAGATGGCAATGGTTAAAACTGTTGACATGGATCCAGTCAAGCATTTGATTCGTAATATTGAATTTCAGGCAATTAAGGCTAGCTCAGTCGTTGAAGCGACTGCTCCAATTACGCTTGTAGGCTTTGAGGGTTCTGAAGCAAGCAAGGCTCATCTCGAAGTTTTGCGCGTGCTTGAAGAAATTGACGTTAAGGCAAAGCCTGCCGCTCTTCCAGAGGCAATCGAAGTTGATGCTTCAAAATTAGCCGCTGTTGGCGATAAGCTAACCATTGCAGATATCGTCTTGCCAAATGGTGTCGAATTCGCCGATAAGGAAATCGATACTGAAGCTGTAATTGCTAATGTCTTTGATCCTGCTGCTGAAGCCGCTGAGCGCGAAGCAAAGGCCGCTGCAGACAAGGAGGCTGAAGAGGCTCGTGCTGCTGAGGCCGAAGCTGCTGTAGAAACTCCTGCTGAAGAAAAGAAAGAAGCCTAGTTTTAAGAACGAAAAAGCGCATATTAAACTTCCTCAAGAGCTAAATAGGGACGCTCTCTCGGAAGATAGTATGCGCTTTTTGCTTGAATTGTTTTTGAAATGCGTTAACTATTATCTACACAATAGGCTGCCCCACCCTCCAAGACATATCTTAGAGCGAAGTCATTGGCGCCATCGGTTGCTATAACCTGTGCATTTGGGTTATCATGGTCGCATTTTGCGTGAGTGTGTGCGAAGATGATGTGGCTAGTTCTCGCGATTTCTGCAAGGTTGAATACCCAAACACTGCCTGCAACTTGGTATTCGTGATCGAATTTATATGCAAGGACATATGGCGTGCCGTCTGGATCGCTGAATTGATCGCCGCAAGATTCGTATGTGATGTTTGGCGAATAAGTATAGTCTCCGATTTCTACGTTCTTTTTAATATTTGTACAGCTTTCGTCGATATAATGCGAGATGAACCCTTCGTCTAATTCTAAGTCTGCTGGATTGGTGCTATTTTTGACTTTGTTTCGGAATGGAAGTCGGTTATTTACTGCTTGATAATTAGTCGTAGCGGTAGCTATTCTTGCCATGTCCGAACGGCGGCGTGTATTTCTTTGGCTGCGCTGTAATGCCGGCAAGGCAATAAAGACCATCAAGAAGATAAGTCCTGCTATGGCTAGAACCAGTACAACTTCGATTATTGTAAAGCCGTGCCGGTTATTACGCATGTTTAGTCCTTCTTGGTTAATGCTTCAGTATTGGCGATTAGCCTTTGGCGGAAGCCTTCGCGAGCGGCGTCGGCGTTATTATTGTCACCCTTCCAAGCATTTAATGCTGGATCTTGCAGAGCGCGAGCGAAGCTGAAAGTGACTGGCCATGGGAACGGGCCATTGTTTGTGACTTCCTGGAGATTCTCAGTTGCTTGCTCGACGCTTTGACCACCGCTTAGGAAGACGACGCCCGCAAGTTTTTCTGGGACATGCTGTTTGAGAACATTGGCGGTAGCTTTACCGACTTCTTGTGGCGTAGACTGAACTGCTTGCTTTTTGCCGGCTAGAACCATATTAACCTTAAGAATGCAGCCTTCGAGATCGATAGCCTTCTTGCTGAGCTCTTCAAATAGAACATCAAGAATTTTGCTGGTCGTGTCGATATTCTGCTGAAGCGTGTAATCTCCGTCGTAAACCAATTCTGGTTCAACGATTGGAACGATATTGGCGTTCTGACAATCTAGGGCGTACTGCGCGAGAATTTCGGCGTTCTTGCGAATTGCCATATCGCTTGGGCTATGGTCGGTTAACTCAAAAGCGGCACGCCACTTAGCGAAGCGAGCGCCCATATTGTAGTATTCTTTGAGTCTGTCTGGGAGCCCATCGAGGCCTTGAGTATATTTTTCATCGGAGTTTTCGAAGTTGACGAGGCCTTGGTCTACCTTGATGCCGGCGATGATGCCTTTGTTTCGGAGGTAGGAAACGAAATCTTTGCCATCGTCTGCTTTCTGACGAGCGGTTTCATCGAAGAGGATAACGCCACTAACGTATTTTTCGATGTCTGGGGTTGTGAAGAAGAGGTTGCGATAGTCGCGGCGATGCTGCTCATCGTCCGGAATATTCATGCTCTCGAATTTCTTGTGAATAGAGCCACCAGATTCATCGGCGGCGAGAATGCCCTTGTTTGGTGCAAGGAGTTTCTTTGCATTTTCTTCGATTTCGGTCATTTTGCGTTGTTCCTCGTGTTTTTCTACTCTTTCAATGAGATATTCTTCGTCGATAACTTCCTGGTCGAGCTTGGAAAGATTGCTGGTGCTGCCAAGGCGAGATTCCTCGACATTCTTGCGAGCGAGCATCAAGCAGCGGCTGACGGTTTTGCCCTTGAGGATTGCGCCAAAAACAGTCGCGGCGACGGTAAGGTTAATGCTGAGGCGTGTAAGTAAATCTTTTGAGTTAACATTAAGCGGAGCTGGAATACGACGGCCTTGGAAGATGATGTATTTGTCTGTAATCGTGACGGGATTCTTGGCTGGATAGTTAAGCTTAGTGTCCGTCAGAATGAGACTGGCGCGCTGCAAAAGTTTTTGCATATATTTGGCGTTTTGATTGCTGCGCTTGTTGATAAAGATTGCGAGGCGAGTCTTCGTGTTGAGCGTGAGATACTCAAGGATCTTATTGCCAAGATTCGGCGTAATGTTGGCACTGCGATCGATATATAGCCAATCTGGGGCAGAGATTGGATTGGACCAAGCAGATTCGCGATAAGTGCTTGGGGTCAAGAACGAAATGCTATCGTCGTGGCAAAGGATGTAACGATAGTCGATTTGTGATTCGTTGGCAAAGAATTGGCCTTCGATGAAGCGGGCTGGCGTATTGACGATTTGTGCATCAATACCAAAGCGTGTTAGGACTTCAAGACTAATGCTGGCGCCGCCATAGATTGAGGCGCGTGAATAGTATTTGCGCGAAGAATGATTAAATGGGATGTCTAGCCAGCTTACGCCATTCTGGTCTAGCTCGAATTTATTGAGACGGTTATCCATGCGTAGATAGACGTCTTTTGTAATGTTGCCCACGATTAAGACTTTTGCCATGCTTTTAGTATAGCATAAACAGAATGGCTATTGCTTCTTGGGTGGGGTCCACTCGATGTGCTTGTTACAATGCTGGCACTTCGTAACGGTGCCGATAGCCTTGTTGGAATGATCTTTTTTGATACTAGCTTGCGTTTTGGTTGTGTTCATGTTTTAATATAGGAAGCGAGCGAATGTGTTCTCAGAAGGAGGATGAGAATATGAGCACATTAAAGAATATTGGAAAGGTTTTCGTTGTTTTCTTGGCCATCATCGGCCTGCTGTTTCTGCCTAAGATGGTATTTAAGGGAACGGTGATTCATGTGACGACTAAGGCTCTTGAGGAAGAGGAAGCACGGTCGAATAACTTTGAGGACCATCTTTGGAATGCTAAGGAGTTGGTCGCAAAGGAGCTTAACTATGAGGGGTCTCTTGATCGTCTCGAACTGTACACGGCTGGTGGCTGCTATAGCTATAAGCTTTTGACAGATGAAGGATATGAATCAGGGTCCTTTAGTGACAAGAACGCAAAGGCCGAGCTCGATAAGGCAGTCTCGTACGGCGATAATCATGCGGGTTTCGTGGACGCTGCCGTCGCGGGTGCTAATGGCCTTGAGTCCGGCGTGATTCTCGGTTTTATTGCTGCAGCTTTGGTGGCTGCTGTGATTATCGGAATTGCCTATTTCTGCGTGAACTGGCTTGAGGATTTCGATATGACTGAACTGTTGAGAAGAAGGACGTAAATATAGTCACGGTCATTCGGTATGAACCAAAAAGCTCGCTAAAAAACTTGCACCTTATGCACCGCTTCGGCGGTGCTTTTCTTTTGCTCTCTGCTGCATTGACAAAAACGCCTAAATCTGATATAATATAGACATATACGTTTTTTGTTGCTCTTTTTTATCTGTTGTTGACGGAGTGGGGGTGTTGTTATGGCACCTCTTCTATGGACACTCCCATCCCGTCAATAACAAACGACGGTGACAAACCAATCCGCCATATCGTAGAAAGGAAAAAGCTATGAGTATTTCTATTTCAGACATCCGTACCGCCGTCCCTGCCATGAGCGAGGACTTCTATGTGCTCGCTGAGTATTACATCGCGGCTCTCAATGGTCGCACTAATGCTTCGGCTGGCATGCTGACTCTCATCGGAGTCGTGGATGACCTCGAAAAAGGTCGTTGCGGCTTCGCGCAGAAGATCGATATCCCTAAGGCCTTCATCGAGCGCCGCGACTATGTGAAGGGTCAGCTCCCTAACCTGGTCTATCTCTGGGATAAGTTCTTCCCGGATGAGGCCGAGCAGTTCCGCAACGGCATCGCTTTGACTTTCAAGTGGGATGTTCCTCCTCTGCAGGAGGCGAAGGTTTCCGAGGATGAGCTTCCCTATGTGAAGGCTGCCGTGGAGTGGTGGCTGAATCAGGTTCAGCACCCTTCCCAGGACAACGGCGAGCCTGAATTCGCGTTTGTGTTCCTGTTGCTCGGGAACACAATGCGCGCTAAGCTCGATGAAAGTCAGGCGAAGCGCTTCGTCGAGATGCTCTCCGAAGGCATCAAGAAGGAGCTCGAGGAGCGTGATGAGGTCTGGCTGGACGTTGACTACGGTCCTTGTGAGTTGCTCGCGAAAGTGGGCGAAGAGCTTGAGATCGATGGCTTCTCCTGGCCTTGCAAGACCTCGATGAAAGTCTCGGCTAAGAAGGTCGAGGTCTCTTGCGGCTACTGTAGTCCGTGGGAAACGCTCTGGGAGGCTCCGGCTGAGTAATGTGTAACCGTCGCCAAAAATCCCCCGCCTGTAATGGGCGGGGCTTTTTGATGCCTTTTTGATGCCTTTTTTGGTGCTTTTGGGGTTTGATTTTTTGAACGAATACAAAATAAGCCCGTCCTTTATAAGGGCGGGCTTATCTGTGAGTTAGGAAAAATTGCCGCTGATTGCCTCATCGTCCTCGTAGACCTTGCTGGACATGACTGCGCGCTCCTCGCTGAGTTTCTCTCGGATGTTTTCGTCCTGGAGTGCGAGGATCTCACAAGCGGCGATGGCTGCGTTTTTGGCAGCGTCGAGTCCGACCGTGAGCACTGGAATGCCGGGCGGCATCTGGAGCATAGACAGGATTGAGTCCTGCAGGCCATACTTGCTGCTTAGCGGCAGGCCGATGACGGGTTTTGTCGTGACGGCGGCGAGGCAACCGGGCAAAGCGGCGGCCATGCCGGCGGCGGCGATAAAAATTCGAGCGGACGGAACTTCAGCGATGTGCTTGACGAGCTCCGGTGTGCGATGGGCGCTGGCGATGTGGACGCTGAAAGATATTCCCTTTTTCTGAAGATACTCGATTGCGGGATAGACCTTCTCTTTGTCGGATTTGCTGCCCATTACGATGGTAATTTCGGGTGTAGCGCTCATGGATTATTCCTCCTTTTTGAAAATAGCGAAACGGCCCGTGTGGCCGTTTTATACTTATAGTTATATCATATAATCAATATTTTGCAATAAGAAGACTTTTTGTATGCCTAAGGCAAGGCATGAAAAAGCCCCCTGCCGTAAAGACTGGGGGCTTCATGAAGAGATTAAGTAATGGAGCGTTCGCATAACTCCTGAACATACCTATCCGGAAGGATTGTTTGCTCTTGTTTACTTTTCCGTCAGAAGTGCTTCGGCGGTGAACAGCTCGTTGTCTTTCGCAACGATTTCCTCGAGCTGCTGCTGCGTTTCATTGAACATCGCCTCGAGTTTCTCTGCGAGCTCTTGGGCTTTTGCACCCTTATTCCAGCCGCAGGCCTGGTGCCAGGTTTTGGCCTGGCTCGAGGCGATCATAATGTTGACTTTGCATCCACACTTGATCATTTTTTTGCCGATCGTGACGCTATTTCTATTTTCGTCAATCTCGATGTCGTTGGTGTCTCTTGCGAGTAACACAACTTGCGCTGGGTGATGCTTGGCAATATCGCCTTCAAGTCGTGCGATTTCCCCCTCGGCGGCCTCATCCTCAATGAAGATGCCGTACGCTTCGGGAGCGGTACTGGAGTAGGAATAATAACTGCGACGTAACGCGTCTTCCGAGTATGCGTTTGCGATGGGATATCCGAAAAGGATATTTCCATCATCGCTAAAACCAACGAATATAAAATTGGTTTGCTCGGTGCAGAGGCGTTTTTCTCCCCATTCGGGCTCATTGTTCGAAAGCGTGTAGAACACGCTCTTTGCAATATGCCCCGTTTTCTTCGTGGCCTTGATCTGCTGTTGAAGCAGCTTAATCTTCGCCTGAAGGCTATCCGTGACTGCTTGCGGTCTAAGGATTCCATTTACAGCCAGGAATTCGTCCTTGGTGGCTTTCAGCGTGTCTTCCGCCTCGCTGATGGAGGATTTGATGGCCTCCAGCTGAGCTTTGGCGTCAGCTATTTTAGCTTCGGCTTCGACTTCGGCTGCTTTGTTTGCTTCGACGGTCTGCTCCAGTACGTCTTTGGCGGACTGAATCTGTTTCTTGAGGTCCTCGGTTTTGGCCCAGGCCTCATCATAGCAACCATTTGCTTTTTTAAGCTCGCTAAATTCATACTCGAGTCTTTTGGCTTCTTCGGTCTTTTCTCGTAATTCTTTTTCAAGACGAGATGAGCGAGAGGTTGCTTTTTCCAGCTTCTGGCTGAATTCGTCTGTGAGCTTTTCCTTTTCTGCGACGAGCATGCTTTCGGCTGCCTGTGCATCTGCTGCGGACTGCTTTTTGCTCGCAACGGTTTTGCTGAGGTAGATTCCTTCGACAACAGCGGTGATTATCGCAATAATTGCGATGACGATAAGAATGGTATTCATTAGCTTTCCTCCTAGAATAAGGGACATACCTCTATATGCGAACAATGAATCTCTTCATTTATAAAGGTACGTCCGTAAAGTATTTTCCTTTCCGGATATGCTTATATTATACCATAATTAGTGCAAAAAGTCAATCCGGATTTGGGTTAAATATAAAAAATAACCCGCTCATGTGGCGGGATATTTTTTGTGCTTACATTTCGCCCCAGTTATTGGCGACTTTGATGTCGACGGCGAGTTTAACTTTAAAATCTGGCGCGACGTTTTCCATCTTGTCTTGGAGGATTTTAGCAACTTCCTCGGCTTGGTTTTTATCACATTCAACCATGAGGGAGTCGTGGATTTGCAATACGAGCTTAGCGCCTTCTGGGAGGGCTTTGTCGACTTCAAGCATGGCGCGCTTCATGAGGTCGGCCTCTGTGCCCTGAATTGGCATATTGGCGGCAGCGCGTTCAGCGGCAGCACGGACTTGGAAGTTTGGTGCAGCTAGATCTGGAGTTGGGCGACGGCGGCCAAAGAAGGTTTCGACATAGCCGAATTTGCGGCCATGTTCGAGCTGGGCCTTGAGGAAGTCTGCGATTGGCGCGCGGAGTTGCATGTATTTATCTATGAAGGTTTTGGCTTCGTGGAAGGTCATGCCGGTGCCGTCGGCGAGGCTTTTGGCGCTCATGCCGTAGATGATGCCGAAGTTAATTACCTTGGCGGCGCGGCGTTGGGCTTTGGTGACCTTGTCTTGTGGAACACCATAGGCATCGCTGGCGGTCTTAACGTGAATGTCTAGGCCGTCGTTGAAATCTTTGATTAGGTTTTTGTCGCCCGCAAGTTCAGCGGCGAGGCGAAGCTCGAACTGGGCGTAATCCGCTGCGACAAAAGTTTTGTCTTTTTCCGGAATGAAACAATAGCGGATGCGCTTGCCGTCTTCGCTGCGAACTGGGATATTCTGGAGGTTTGGATTGAGGCTCGAGAGGCGGCCCGTAGCAGTCACGTCTTGCGTGAAAGTGCTATGGATGCGGTCATGCTCGTCGGCGAGGGTTGGCAGCGGCAAAATGTATGTGCTGAGTAGTTTGCTAACTTCGCGGAGGCGCTCAATTTTGCTAATGATCGGATGCAGGTCGCGGAGCTTGTCTAGTTCTTTTTGTCCTGTAGAATAGGCGCGCTGAGTCTTCTTAATTCCCTTGGTTGGGAGGCCGAGTTCTTCGAAAAGCACCTGAGATAATTGCAATGGCGAATTAATATTGAAACTATGTCCGACGACTTGGTAGATATCTTCGCTGATACGCTTCTCTTCTGCGCTGAATTCAGTACGGAGAGCCTCGAAGCGGTCACGGTCGATTTTGAGACCAGCTTCCTCCATTTTGTATAGGACTGGAATAAGCGGCAGATCGAATTCGGTTGCGACCTTCTCGAGCTTCGGGATGGCGGCAAGCTGTTTGCGTTGGGCGATATAGTCTTCTGGGTCGGCGCTTTGCTCAATGAGGCTGAGTTGGGCGGCCTTCTTTTGAAGTGGATTAAGTAGGAAGTCTACCTGACCGAGGTCCCAGTATGGGCGACCGTCGAGAATATCTTTGGCTAGTTTGTGGTCCAAATGCATATCTTCTTTGATATGCTGGCTAAGGTAGAGATTTTCTGGGATTTCTACTTTAATATCTGCTGGTTCTGGCAAAATGTCTGTTGGGATAGCTGTTGTATTTTTTACAACAGGCTTCTTTTTGAAATCTGGTTCTGGAGTGACCTTTAGGTCTGCATCCGGAAAAAGTTTAGCAAATTTGCGTAACAAAGAATTGAATTGGAGTTTCTTAAGCGCAGCAACGACGGCCTCTGGGCTGAAGTCCCGGAGTTCGCTGACTTTTGGATCGAATTCGAGTGGAGCGTCAAATTGGATACTGGCGAGCTTCTTGCTCATGAAGGCGGAATCTTTGCCTTCGACTAATTTCTTGCCAGTTGCGCCTGAAATCTCGTCGACATGCTCGTAGAGATTTTCAAGGGTTTCGTATTGCTGCAAAAGCTTTACGGCGCCCTTCTCGCCAATGCCTGGCACGCCTGGAATGTTGTCTGAACTATCGCCTTTGATAGACTTGAGGTCGAGGAACTGAGATTTTTTGAGGCCATATTTGGCTTCGATGGCTGGGATATCGAATTTGGCGACATCTGAGAAGCCGCGCTTGAGTTGATACATCTCGATGTTCTCGTCAACAATTTGGAGCATATCTAGGTCGCCAGAAATAATCTCGACGCGCTTCCCTGCGGCCTGGGCCTTGCGTGCAAGTGTACCAATGATGTCGTCGGCTTCGTAATCGTCGAATTCGTAGAGTGGAATATGGAAAGCTTCGAGAAGCTCCATGAGATATGGGATTTGAGCGTAGAAATCTGGCGGAGCTGGTTTGCGGTTGCCCTTGTATTCTGGATAGATTTCACGGCGGCGGCGGATGTTGGTTTTGGCCTTATCCCACGCCACGGCGATGTATTCTGGCTGAAGTTTCTCAATAATCTCAATAAGCATTGCGGCGAAGCCATAGACGCCACCAGTTGGCGTGCCGTCTGGGAGCGAGAGGTTACCCATGGCATAATAGCCGCGATAAAAGACGCTTTTTCCGTCAATAATGGTTAGGTTTTCGCGTTCGTCCATAGTTAAAGTATATCATCGGGCAATCACCTTATGCATTTTTCTTAGCTCCGCTACGCTCTTGACGCTAAGAAAAATGTAAAGGCGATTGCCCTTCCAATCGCAAGAAACAATGCTGAGAAAAGTAAGTATACTACCCCCCAATCTAAACTTGTAAATTTAGAATAGTTTTTTGGGCGGATTATGCTTTATGGTCGGTTTCGGACAGGGGTAGGATTGAGCTTATGCTTCACAAATTTTAGGCCTTAGTTTAGGGTTCTAGTACGGGCTGGGCGAGCCCGTGAGTGTCCTGCCGTTGAGTATTCGGGTTCCGAAACTCAAAAAAGTTACCCGCCAATAGGCGAGTAACTTAAACCAACGAGCTCGGTTTTCTAGGGACCGAGCCACTGCGAATATTGTAGCATGATTAGAGAAATCTGGTCGAGCCAAACGGGATTTTGACTTTGACCTGATTGGTGCCGAAGGAATCAGCGCAGAAAATGGTGCGGTCGCCAAAACGATGATTGATGGCATCGGTGGCTAAGCAGAGTCTATTATTATGCTCGATTTTGTCCTGCTCGAGACTAAGTTGAGCTTGGGGCTTGTCCTGAATTTTATAGAGCGTAACGCCGACGATGCGGAGTGGCGCCGGAAAATCTTCGAAGAGCTGACGAGCGACACGAATAATGTCCGCGTCGGTGTGGATCGGATCGCGGAGGAGGATGTTTTTGTGGATTGGAACGTCGTCGTAAGTGACAGCCCAGACATAGACGCCACGCGCATAGAGCTCTTTGCGGCGCAGGCGGATGCCGGCGTGTTCGGCGAGGTGAATAATGCGCGCCTCGGTTTGCTCGTGGGTTAGTCGACAGGATTCGAGGACATATTGGCGGCCAATAGATTTGATGTCGCTGATCCAATCGTCGACTTCAAGGCCACGGAGGCGCTGATACCATTTGTGACCGTCGATGCTTTTGCAGACCATTTTGACGAGGGTTTCTTCGTCGGCGTCTAGGAATTGAAGCGGCGTATAGATACCGACGGCATTTAGCCTGGCCTCCATACGGACATTAATGCCTGGCAGGTCTTGAAGTTTGAGCTTGCTGAAAACTTCGCGTTGGTTTTTCGGCGTAATTTCGTCGTAGCCGTCGGGTTTGTGAAGTTCGGCGGCGAGCTTGGCGAGGAAACGATTGCTGGAAATGCCGATATTACAGCGCATGTAGCTACCAACTTCGTTTCGTAACCTGGATTTGATTTCGACAACGAGCTCTGGGTTGGGAGTGTTTTGGATCTTTTCGGGGCTAAGGGCGAGATTAAGGACGCCTTCGTCGATGGATTTCATGACGACATCTGGTGCATAATCTTCCATGATTTTGCGGAGCTTTTTGTGTACGAAAATATATTTGTCCGGTTCGGTCTCGACAAAAACGACATCTTTAGAAATTCTTTCGGCTTCCATGCGGCGCATGCCGACTTTGATGCCCAGAGCTTTGGCTTCGTAGCTGGCAGCGACAATGCAGGCGTTGGGTGTGAGGCGATTCGTGACGGCGACGGGGCGACCACGTAGCATGGGTCGAGCTTGCTGCTCGATGGTGGCGAAGCAGGAATTGAGATCGATATACATGGTTTTGAGCGGGAGATTGTACATGTTCCCTGGGGCAGATTCAGACATACTGGTCTCCTTCGTAATCTAAGTACCAGTTGAGACTTTCGGTGTCGAGGGTGAGGCGATAGTCTGTCGCACCGTCGGTGACATCGAAAGC
The DNA here is from genome assembly GCA_045603785.1 of Candidatus Nanosyncoccaceae bacterium. Taxonomy (GTDB): domain Bacteria; phylum Patescibacteriota; class Saccharimonadia; order Saccharimonadales; family Saccharimonadaceae; genus UBA2834. The sequence goes on from JAZUMV010000001.1 coordinate 77,045, forward strand.
GAAGAGGGTTTTGAGTCCATCATATTTGGGGTGAACGAGGCCAATTTCGGAAATTTGTACTTCTCTGCCAGATTGCATGCGGAAGGCAATGGGGCGACAGTGGCCGAGAATATCGCGCGAAAAAGTGGCATCGACCTCGATAGGTTCGTGTAATGGTTCTTGATTGTATGAGTAAGAGTTTTGATTCATAAAAATCCTTCGCAAAGTCGCGTTAATTGATAATGATTTTTGACGCGATTCCTTTGGAATCTTTAGCGTCGGATTTTATGAATCGTAGCCAGGGACCGAAGTGTGGCTCGATATGGATATTTTAGCACAAAAAAGCGGGCCGCAGAAGGCACGACCCGATAAATAAGATGAAATGAAATTAATTGCTTTCCTTTGAATTACTGACAGAAATAGGATTGTTTAGCCCATTGGTTTCACTCCCCTTTCGTAATGAGCTACCCGCGAACCGTCGGGACCTATATGTAAAAGAGAGGTGGAAATCTCTCTGGCGTTATTGTAACATTTTTGTCGAGATTGTCAAACAAACATGAGTAGTAAAAAGCCACCCCTGTTCTGGGGTGGCGTAGGCGCTTAGTCGTCGAAAATGGTAATCTTTGCAACAACTCTGGCGCCGTCGGGGCATTTAACGGTGACCGCGTCGTCTCCGTCAATGCGTTTCATGCCCTCTTTGATGGCGTAGAGCAGATGGTTCATTGGTGCCATCAACTCCGGGCAGACGGGCGGACAGTGCCCGTCGAAGAGAAAGACTTCTCCGGCGCGATTTAGTCCGTCGCGACAGCGGCTTTCGATAATGCGAATTTCCGCCATGACGCCATCGGGATAATCGTCGGGGCGAATAGCCATAAGAACACCTCCAAACATAGGCTATGATAAGTATTATTATAGCATAAGTGCAATGATTTGTCAAAAGAATTATATGAAAACTGTAATAACAGATGATATAATATCTCTATGGCAAAGAAAGTAAAAGTTGCACTTTTGAATCGCAACAATAATCACAAGCATAGCGAGAAGCGCAAGCACGCTCGCCACAAAGATGGCCGCTAAATAAAATAACCACTTTATCGGTGGTTATTTTTTGTTTCGGGGTGCAGTTACTTCTCTTCCAAAAGCTGCTCGAAGAATGCCTTGGTTGGCGTGCTGCTCTTGGCGGCTTCTGTTGTATCTGGAAAGTCTAGTTCTTTGATATGCTTATACACTACCGCGATAAGCTGCTTAATCTGCTCGGCTTCCTTGTCGTTAAACTTGAGCTCGAGCGGTACAATGTCGCCGTCGGAATCGGCAGAAATGTAATCAATGCGACCGTTTGTGACCCTATAATTTTGATAGGCGCGGCAGTTTTCAATGAGGAATTTATAGAAATACAACTGAATTTTGTAAACGAAGGTATTGTCGGCGGTACCCCACTTTGCCTTTGGCGTGCTGGTTTTATAATCTGCGACCGTAATGGTTTTATGCTCTTCGTCGATTTCAATGCGGTCAATTTTACCTGTAAGTGGAACTTCGCCCAGAATGATACCTTCGCTACTAAAGTTGCGCTCAGATTCAGTTTTGATACTGCGGAGATAATCGCCGCGAGCTTCGAGGAATCTGGCAAGTTCAGCTTCGCCGCGCTGACGGAGTTCGTCCTTCTCTTCTGCGGTCGCGTCGGCATCTTCGACTTTTTTGAGGAACCGCTTTAGGGCTTCTTCGTTGCTAAGTTGTTCTTTATTGAGCTCGTCCATCGTGTCGTGAACGAGGTTGCCGTAGTCTGCGCTAAAACCACCCTCGCTTGGCGCGCCAATAATAAAGCGCTCGAGGAAAGCTTCCGGGCCAGCGTAGCGCAAATCAATGAAGGTATTGAGCGCGGTCGGCGTCATGCGATAATGCTCAACATACGGCTTAAGAAGATTGCGTTTTGTTTCGTCGTCTGGAACATACTGATCGAGCCACATTTCTGGTGCGATCGCGCTCGGATCGAGAGCTTCCATGTCTCCGATCAATTCCTCATTGAACGGTTCTGGTACGATTTTACTGAAGTAACCTTTCTTTCCTGTTTCTGGATGAGTATCTTCGCGCAGATCTAGGAATTTGAGGCGGTCGGCTTCATGGCCGGCGAAATCCGAGAGGCTGTAGGTTAAGCAGAGGCGAGCCTTGGCGCGAGTAATTGCGACGAAGAAGACGCGGATTTTCTCGTCGGCCGTATCGCCAACATGGCGAACAAAGGCAAGGTTGCGCGGAAGCTTAATAAGGTCGCGGTTACCGCCAGCATCGGACCAGTTCTTATTGTCTGCGGCAATTAGGAAGACGTGCTCGTACTCGAGACCCTTAGAGTTATGGACGGTTTGTAATACAACTGCGGAATCCGACTCGCTATATGGCGAACTGTCGAGAATTGATAGCTCGGCATCGTTGTACGCATTGATATAGTTAACGAAATCCTGAAGATTAAACTTGTGATTGCCGTGGCTAGCCTTGGCGCTGATGGTTTCGCGAAGAGTATTGAGAATGCTATAAAGGCTTAAATCTTGCTTGTCTTCGATTACGATTGGACAAAGTTCAGCAATGATAGCTTCGGCGCTGAAATCTGCGACCTTCCCTGCGAGCTTCATGAAGAAATCTGCGAATTTACGGAATTGTGGGAATTCTGGCGCGGCTTTGGTGGTCTTTTCGCCTTCGGCATCTTGTTGTGCGTAGATAGTTTCAAAAATACCCTTGCGTAACGATTTGGCGCTATTGAGTAAGCTTACAATATCTGAAGGCTCGAAGCCCCAGTATGGCATACTAAGTGCGCGGAAGCAGAACGGATCGGCTTTGCGAATGTCCCCGGTACTTAAAGCAAGAATGAGCTTGGCGCAGTTTAGAATTTCATTGACGCGTGGATCTTCGAGAATGTTCTCGCGGCGTGTATATGAAACTGGGATATTCATCGTGTGTAAATATGGCAGAATCGAGACGAGATATTTGTGCTTTGGCGCAATGATAGAAATTTTGTTGCCCGGAACGCCCTCGCTCAGTAAGCGATGGATTTCGCTCGCAACATAAGAATACTCGCTTTGATATGCCTGGAAGCTGCGGAGCTCGATACTAGTCTTCTCTGGCGGATTTTCGGCTGTAATGCGCTTGTCGATATTAACGCTTGGAGCTTTACAGAAGCGGTCTTCGCTTAGCTCGATCACATTATGTGCGAAGTCGAGAATTGGCGCGCTCGAGCGGTAGTTCTTCGTGAGGAAGATGTGCTCTGGGTGGTATTTATTATCGAAATCAAAGAAGTTGGAGGTGTTGGCGCCCTGGAAACCATAGATGGCCTGATCGTCGTCGCCGACCGCCATAATATTTGGCTTGCCTTCGTTACTTGGGTTGTCCGTAAGGAGACTGACAAGCTTGGACTGAGCGTCATTAGTATCCTGGAATTCGTCGAGCAAGATGTACTGGAAACGCTCCTGCGCATTGAAGCGGATTTCGTCATCCTTTTCGAGCAAATCGATGGCGGTCAGAATCATGTCGTCGTAATCGAAGAGGCCTTGTGTGTCGAGATGCTCCTGATACTTCTCCATAATATTAGCGAGGCTTAGGAGTTTCTTGTTTGCGATGTCGTCGCCAAAAACATACTCATTATTCTTGTTTTTCTTGAAGAATTTATCACGCCATTTGCCCGGTAATTTGCTTGATGGTTTCTCGCTTTGCTCTTCGGCAAGTAGGGCTTCGGCGAGCTCGCGATAGTAAATGCGGGCAACAGATTCGACCTTGCCAAGGACATATTCTTTCGCGTCTGGGCGATCGATAGAGGTTTTAAGTGCTTCGAGAATGCGGCTATAGACTTGGGTAGATTTTGGATAGCGAAGGCCTTTCGTCGCTTGTAAATCGGCGGAGATAGCGGAATAGATTAAGGCGTTATCGATCTCGTTGCGATTTATGATTTTGCGCAAATCGTCAGGCGTAAGCGCGGCGGATTTAAGATTCGAAATAGCATTAATGATGTGTGGTGTGAAGTAATCTGGGCGCAAAATATCCGTTGGGCCCATGCTTGCCTGGATTTGGCGAATAAGAGTAAAGCGCTCAAGATCATCAATGGCGGCATTTAAATCGGGACGATGCTCTTGCAAGATGTATGAACCGAAGGCGTGGTAGGTCTGAATCTGAACCTTGTAGGCTTCGGGACCAATGAAATCTGAAAGGCGGTGACGCATATTGCTGGCCCCCGTCTCGGTAAAGGTAAGACAGAGGATGTTTTCTGGGTTAGCATCGGTTTGTTTGAGGATATTGGCGACGCGGACGGATAAGAGCTGGGTTTTCCCTGTTCCTGGGCCGGCAATTACTAGAAGTGGTCCGTCGATATGGTTGACTGCTGCACGCTGCGCATCATTAAGAGATTTATAGGCTTTTTCGAATTCCATAGGTTAATTATACCGTAGGAGCCAACAGGGGCCAAAGCTTTACTTTTATGCCTAAATGTGGTATAATATCCGCATGCGTTCTTTAAAATTTCTTTTGCACTGACCCCTGTTTTTTAAAGGCGCGTTCCGTTTTAATTATTCTATTCCATTTCAGGAGGTTTTGCCCTATGAAAAGTCGTATCAAAAACAGACGCCCCCTTTCCGAGTTGACCGAAGAATTGGTCAGACAGTCCATTGCTGACGGCGTTTGCGGCGAGAAGCTTGCACTCGAATTTGGCATCTCGACGAGTACTCTCAGGAACCATTTGGCTGAGGTTGCCGGCGAAAAAGTCGCCAACGAGCTTTGCTTTGCGCTGTCTCATCTTGATGCCGTGGACTCCGAAAAGCCGAAGGAACCGATCATCCGTAAGAGGCAGAAGACTCCTCCCGTTTTCCTCGCTCCAGAGATTGAGCCTCAGCCTGCGCTTGTCAATGATGGCAAGATCGCTGTTTGTGGCACGCTTTGCCTCGATGCTTTCGCTGGTTTTCAGAAAGTTGAGGAGGATGACTACCGTGAGGAGACCAATGCTCAGGTTCTGATCTTGCGTGATGTTGAGAGGCATTACCAGGAGGAGCTCGACGACACGTTGCTGGAGGAAACGAAAGCAATTGAGCGCCTTCAGGCTCGCTTTCAGGAACTCTTAAATGGCCGGGATATTCTTCGTCAGAAGTCTGCTGATGCTGCGGCGCTGATTAAGGCGTTGCATGTGGAAAGGAGCACTCTGGACGAGCGTATTAAGCGCACGGAGGAGAATATCGGCTGGGGTCTTCCGAATGCCATTGGCAATGCTAGGCGTGAAGCCGAGCGTCAGCTTACTCGCATGAAGGAGTTTTCCGGCAAGCGTCGTACGCAGGCCGAGGCTCGTTATGCCGAGTTGCAGGTAAAGGTTGAATCTGCTGAGTCTGACCTCGTGGATGCGAAGGTCAAACTCGTTCGCCTTAAGAGTCGTCTCGATGAAGTCGAAAAAGAGCTGCGCAGACACAATGAAGCGGCTAAGATTATCGGCGAAGACATCGATTTCTATGACCGTCGCATCGAGGAAACTGCCGCCGAGATTACCCGACTCAATCGCCCGCATTTCTATGTGAAGCGTTTTGAGGAAGGCGTCGTGGTGGCTTGCCATCATTATGACGGTTTCGATGAAGTCTTCGACTCTGCTCCGTCCGCATCGACAGCAAGAAGCGCTAATCTCTGGGGTGACCGCTTGAATGAGGTTGCTTTTGAGAGGGGTGAAGAGATTCCGATCGATGTCTACATGTCTGCGGCAAGAATTCTGATGGTGGCTACCAAACTGAAGCCGGATGAGTACTTGATTACTTACGAAGCAAACACGGACGATCTGAAGGAACTCGTTGACATGTTTATCAGTGACAAGAGAAATTAACATAACTAAGCGGTGCTTTTCGGAGCGCCGCTTTTTACTGCTTGCGCTTATCTTTACATTCTCTATAAAATATGACATAATATACTTACATGCTCTTTAAAATACTTTTTGCAGGTTCTGTATTTTTTTTCGAGCGTGATTTCTTATCTAGGAGGTTTATACTCTATGAAGGTTATAATTCCGAAAAACTCAGTTGAGGCAACAGTTCTTGAAACTAACGGCACTCCTCTGCCCGTCAAGAAGAAACCTATCGGTATCATTGGCGCTTCTAATCCGTTTGTCGACATCGATCAGGTCGGTTCTATGGTAGTTGATGCTATGTCGCAGGCCCAGGAGGAATGGTCAAAGGCTGAAACCGAGTGGCAGCGTAAGTTCTTGGAGGATACGATTCAGCTTCATTTTGAGACGAGCGAGCTTGAGAGGCAGCTCGAGGAAATGCTCGACGAAGAAGAGCTGTCCGTAAAGAACTCTGGCCGTGATGCTCTGGTGAAGCTCGAGAAAATTCTTGCGGAGATTAAGAGTCGTTTCGATACGATTTCTGCGAGATTGAACGATCTTTCGATTAAGCGTTCGCAGCTGCTTGACCAGATTATTCGTTCCGAGGATAAGCTGTGGCGTTTGTCGCATGACATTTCCGAGAATGCTTCAGCGATGGCGAAGGTACTGGTTGATCTCGAATTGGGACCGAAGGGTTCGGAGCTGCGCAGACTTGAATCTAAGCGACAGAAACTTTTCACTGAGCAGACTGCTCTTGAGGAGAACAAGGCTCGCAGCGAAACAAGGCTTGAGCGTCACAAGACCGAGCTGGAAGAAAACGAACGAGAGTCTAGTGCTCTGACTGACGAGAAGGCGATGCTGGCTGATTCGATTAAGGATTGTCAGCGCAGAATCGACGAGATTCGTAAGGATTTGGTCGAGGCTGATTTGCCGCAGGTTTATGTCAAGCGCTGTGCGTATGGTGTAATTGCGGCTTTTCGACATTTCGGCGAGGAAAACAGGATTGAAGACGTAGCGAAGGAAATTGAGGCAGGCCGTACTTGGTCGGATCGCATTACGAAGTTTATTGCCCGGAACGACATTGATTTGCCTCATACCGAGCGTGTGGTCGCAATCAAGATTCTGTCTCGTATTGGCAGAATGAGGCCGAGCGAGTATAAGATCTTTTTCGGCAATGACACGGATGTGGTCGAAAAGGTGGTGCGGACCTTCTGCAAGAAGTAACAAAAATAGCGGTGCTTTTCGGAGCGCCGCTTTTTCTCGCTTTATTTTAGACCGGCAATTCTGGCGATATGCATGAGAAGTGGGTAATCTTCGGTAATATCTAGCTCGTGTAGGGCGTTGATGCCTTCGACGGTTTGCAGTTCGGTGATAATATCGTCGAGGTTTTGGCCAGCATGAAGTTTTTTACCGCAGGTAAAGTTGCGGGAGGTTTCACTACTACAAGTTAGAATTAGATCGCCAATGCCGCAGGCGAGTTCGGCTGTGTCTGGGTTGGCGCCGTGATTGAGGAGATAGTTGCGTGTTTCAGCATGAGCTTTGACGATAAGTGCAGCGACGGCATTTTCGCTATCGCTATTAAAGCCGGCGCCAATAGCGTAGGCATTTTTAAGTGAACCGCATAGAATGACGCCTTGGAGGTCCTGGCAGACTTCGATATCAATCTGTTGGTTGGCGAAGATGTCTACGGCCATTTGATTGGTAGCGGTCATGGTCGATTGTTTGCCGTCCATGATTTCTTGGGCGAAGGTTGGGCCGGAAAGTACGGCGAATTCTTTGAAATCTTTGAAAATGCTAGCGTCGCGTAAACCTTTAGTCGCGAGGAAGGTTGGCTTAAGCTTGAGCTCTGCTGGGTAATCTTCGAGGAAGCTTGGCAAGAAGTTGGAAGGGATACAGATAATGACAGCATCGCAATTCTTAGTTGCCTGCGCTAGAGTGACATCCGGACAGACTTTGGGGTCATAAAAATCTAGGTCATGGCCATTGTTGCTGACGATTTTCCCGAGGGCACGACCAAAAGCGCCCGCTCCTAAAATGGCAATCTTCATAGCTTTAGTTTAGCATAAGAGTTACTAAGTTTTCGATATGCGGAGTTCTTGGAAAGAAGTTATATGGCTGCGCAGCGGAGTATTTGTACCTCTCTGCTAGAATGGCAATATCTCGAGCCTGAGTGATTGGATTGCAGCTGAGATAGATGATTTTTTCTGGTTGGACTTCGAGAATTTTGTCGAGGAGTTTTTTATCGCAGCCAGCGCGTGGTGGATCCAAAATAACCATGCAATCTGGCGTGATATATTCGGTAACGTCTTCGGATTTAGCAAGGATACATTCGGTGTTCGGGCGGCCAGCGGCATTGTTTTTCATTTCTTCGACGGCGGCGCCGTTGACTTCGACAAGGCAGAGTTCTTGGCCGTCTTTCGCAACGGAAAGACCAATACTGCCAACGCCGGCGTAAAGGTCGAGGATTTTGCCATTTCCAATCTGTTCTTTGATTTCTTCGAGAACCATCTCGTAAACCGGGAGATTAATTTGAAAGAAACCGTTTGGTGAATAGCTATATTTGCGGCCAAGTAAGGTGTCGGTAAGCGGTGCCATTTGCGGATGTGGTTGGCGATTTACAAATAGATCGCCGCCAACTTCCCCACTTTGGTTGCAGCGTAGTAGAAGGGATTGGTAGTTGCGAGCTTCGGCATGTTCTGCATTGAGCTTGTCTACAATTTCGCAGGCACGCTTAAAGATTTCTGGACGCTCGATGGAGCTTTGAGTGATTGGAATTTTGCCGTGACTGCCACGTTTGTGGAAGGCGAGGTGGATTTGCTCGTCGTCATGGTCGTAATATAGAGCGTACTCGACTTTGTTGCGGTAATAGAATTTGTTACCGTCGGTCTTGCAAGGCAGCACCTCAATATCTAGGTGTTGTTGTTTAAAACATTCGGAAACGATTTCGCTTTTACTCTGAAGCTCGTAGTCGTAGTCGAGAATCTGCCATGGGCTGGTCGAGAGATAGCATTCGTCTTTTGGTTCGATGCGTTTATCTGAGGGCTTAAGAACTTTTGTAATGACGCCTTCGCAGTAACTGGCTTTGTTTTTGGTTGTTTCGAATTCGACGTCTTCGCCCGGCAAAGCACCCCAAATAAAGGCTTTCTTGCCATTTTCGAGAGTTGCAATACCCTGTCCGCCCGGGACGAACTTTTCGACGTGCGCAGAAAAGATTTGCTTAATATCTTTTTTCATTGTGTAACATTATATCAGATAGAGCTGAGGCCTGACAAAAACAGTTCTTTGGCGGCGTTTTCGGTAACATAAACAGAGACCGAGCCGTTCGGGACGGAGAAAACGCCAAAACCTTCGTCGTCGATCGTGACGAGCGGGCGGTTGCCGTGGATAATATCGCGGAACTTTTGGCCAGCAAAATGCTGACCAATGAACATGCGCTTATTACCACCCTTGCTGTTTGAAATAATGGTGGCGAGGCCAGAATTGTTAGCCGCCGTAATGCCTTCGCGCGTAAAACCAATAATATGTTCGTGATCAAAGTAATCGTTAAGCTTGCCTTTAGCGTAGAGTTCGCGAATCTTTAGCAGAAGTTTAAGTCCTGGTACTGCACCAATCTCGTCGTGCGGGATACCATATAGATCTCCCCAGAAGACGCATGGTGTGCCTTGGCCGCGAAGCAGAATAATAGAATAGGCGATTGTCTTAAACCAGCCATCGACCCAAGAGTCTAGGCCTTGGTTCGGCTGCGTGTCGTGGTTGTCTACGAAAGTAACGGCGCGATCTGGGAAACTTTGCAACAAGCTATTGTCCAGAATCTTGTTCATCGGGAATTGGTCGCCGCTACGCGAAGCTTTGAAAAAGTTCATATGTAGTGGAACATCGAAGAGCCAGAATTGATTGCCGGTGCGCTGTAGGTATTTTCCAAGCTCGCCCATATCGTTGGACCAGTATTCGCCGACAGTTGGTAATTCCATGCCGGTCTTCTGACGAAGACTCGTAACCCACCAAGAATAGAAATCGCTACTGATATGTTTGGTCGCGTCGAGACGGAATCCATCGATGCCGGTAGTGGCCAAATACCATTCGCCCCAGCGGAGCATTTCCTGACGAACCTTCGTATTGTGCAAATCAACATCGGCACCCATGAGGTAATCGTAATTGGCGTTCTCTTCGCTAACCTTGCTATCCCAAGCTTTGCCATTAAAAAGATAAATGCCAGATTCTTTGGTCTTTTCGTCCCAGTCAATACCGTTAAAATAGGCTGAGTTCCAAGTGAAGTCTGAGTATTTGCCTTTGCGGCCTGGGAAATTGTATTTAGTCCAAGCTTCGATTTCGACTTCTTCGCCGACTTGCTGAAGGCGGTTGTTGTCTTTTTGCTTGATCGCGCGAACGATTTCCCAATCGTCGCCACCGATACGGTTATTTAGGACGATATCGCCAAAAACTTTGATCCTCTGTTTCTGGAGGCTTTTAATAGCGTGCTGGTATTCGTGGCGTGTGCCATATTTGGTTGGAATACTACCCTTCTGGTCAAATTCGCCTAAATCGTAAAGGTCATAAACGCCATAGCCAACATTAAAGATATTTTCGCCTTTGAAAGCCGGCGGAAGCCAGACGGCGTCAAAGCCGAGGTCGCGGATATTTTTCGCCTCGTTAGCCGCCCTGCTCCAGAGCAAATGATTGGCTGGTAGATACCATTCGAAATATTGTAAGAGTGTAAGATTATTCATACCTTAACGAATCGATTGGATCCTTCTTTGAAGCTTTGCGAGCAGGAAGAACACCGGCGATAAGGGCAATCAGCATAATAGTGATTGTAATAGAGATAAGGTCTTGTGGCTTAAAGATAATGAGTTGGAAAGTTGGCAGACCTGAAAGAATTGTATTGTGTGTAATAATATTGACGACTTTGCCAATTAGGAAGGAAACGCCAATACCAAAGAGTGATCCCCAGAAGCCAAGCGCGATGGCCTCGAGTGCAAAGTTGGCAAAGACGCGACCATTGCTCATGCCGAGGGCTTTGTCTAGGCCGATTTCGCGCGTGCGTTCCTGGACGGACATAAGGAGCGTGTTGATGATGCCGATGGAGGCTGCGAGGAGTGCGACGCCACCAAAGATTTTGAGTACGGCGAGCATTGCGTCAAAGAAAGTCTTGATTTGGCCAATTTCATCTTCGACCGACATGGCGGTAAGGCCGATTTCGGCGAGTTTGTCTTTGATTTCGTCGATGCGTTCTGGATCAACTTGAGCGGTGGCCATGATGGAAGTTTTGGCTTCTTCTGGGAGGCCGGTGTAGTTAATTTCGGTAATTCTGTTCATAGTCGCAACGTTAACGCGTGCGCCGCCCATGGCCATTACGCCTGGGGCCTGAACGCCGACGATGGTTGCTTCGACTGGTTGGGTACATTTCTCTGGGTCGCCAGTCATACTACATCTAAGAGTTTCTGGTGCATAGAGGGTGATTTTCTTGCCAATGATGTCTTCGGCTTTTTCGAATTCGAAGTATTTGACATAATCTTCACCGACCATGATTTCGTAGGTGTTTTTGTCGTCATTGTTTGGCATGCGACCGGCAGAAAGATCCATATGAAGCGAGCCGCGTGGCATGAGATTGAAGCCAACCGAGCTGTACTTCTTGTCGTGACCTTCGAGTTTGAAATATTCGATCGAGAACTGCGTCATTAAATCGATGCTTTTGAGGCCGTCGATTTTGCGAGCCCTTTCGGCCTGCTCTTCGGTGATTTGGAGGTCGCTCTGGTTTGTGGACTTTTTGTCGTATTCTTTGATAACTTCGCCTTTCATGATCGAGGTGAGGCTTTCGCTTGTGGCAGTGGACATGATTTCGAGGTAATCTTCGCCGCCGGCTGATTCCATCTGTTTGTCGATAAAATCGTTGACGCCAGCATTGATGCCAGAGCTGAGAATAATAACAAAGCTACCGATGAAGATTGCGAGAATCGTGAGGAAGCTGCGAAGCTTGTTGCGTAAGAGATTGCGGTTAGCTTCTTTGATAATATCTATGACTTTCATTTATTTCTTCTCCTTGACTGAAACATGCTTGACGACGGCGTCATCGAGAATACCGTCGGCGTTCATATCGCCGGCAAGATGCTCTTTGTGGCGGCGGGCTTTTTCTTCGGCTTCCATTTCGGCAAGTTCGCGCTCTTCGGCGGTATCTTCGTCGGAAGCGATACGGCCATCGGTGATGCGGATTTTGCGATCGCATTTATCTGCTAGATCTTCGTCGTGCGTGACGATAATTAGAGTAATGCCCTTTTCGCGATTGAGCTGGAAGAGGATTTCTTCGATTCTTTCGCCAGTGGCAGTATCGAGGTTACCGGTTGGCTCGTCGGCAAAGATAACTTCTGGGTCGTTAACGATCGCGCGGGCAATACAGACGCGCTGCTTCTGACCACCAGAAAGATCGTTGGCTTTGTTCTTGGCCTTTGTTTCGAGGCCGACAATCGTTAAGGCATGCATAGCGCGGCGTTTACGTTCTCTGGCGCCAACACCTGCAATCTTGAGCGGAAGCATGACGTTATTGAGTACGGTATCGTTGGCATTCATAAAGAATTGCTGGAAGACGAAGCCGAACTCTTTGTTGCGAAGGCGATTGAGATGACGCTGCTTGAGTTTGCTAGTTTTGGTGCCGTCGAGGGTAATTTCGCCTTTGGTTGGGCGATCGAGGAGCGCCAAAAGATGCATTAAGGTTGATTTGCCTGAACCGGATTTGCCGATAATCGCGACAGACTCGCCTCTGTCGATAGATAGATTAATGCCGCGGAGGGCTTCGAATTTGGAATCTCGTTTGCCGTAAGTTTTATGAAGGCCGCGGACTGTCAATAAGTTTTCTGCCATATAGGACTATTTTAGCAGATTTATGCCGCTTGTGCTTGTCTCTTGAAGAAATAAGCGTTTTGTGGTATAATACAAGAATTGCGCCATCGTGCGCAAAGTTTTTTATCAGGAGGTATTTGCAGATGAAAGTCAGAACGCCCAAGCCCCAGAAGGATGCCCTGGCCACCCGCAATGATGCTGTCGATGATCCGAGAACTTGGAACTCGCCGATTGAGAGAATGCGTACTGATGCCCTTGCGGCAGAAGATAAGTATATTCTTTCTCATTGGAATATCGAGTCCGATACGGTTGTTGAGCAGCTGACAGAGTTTGGCGTTGTTTCCAAGGAAGGTAAGACTGATGTTCCGAGCGTGAAGGCTACCTTGCTGGACGATTTCTCCGGTACGCTGCTGTTTGATAGCGGCGTGCTTGCAAAGTATCGTTTTCGCAAGTGTAGTTTTGGCAAGGAACGCATTAAGCATTTCCAGAAGATTGGCAGATTTGGCATGAAGCGCTTCGAGCCTTGTGCTGAGGTGTTGATTGAGTATGATGGAGTCCGAGTTGGACTCGTGATTGCTCATATGCCTGACGACCCGATTGGTAATTGCTCAAAGAGCTTTACGATTACTTTCTCGGAAGATGTTAATTTGGCTGGTCATGTTGTTCCGATTGTCCTTGATGCGATTATCGTGGTGCAGGATGCGATTCTGCATCGTCCGAGAAGCGTTAAGCGGCAGTCACCAGAGATGCTCGAACGTTTTTCTGGAGGCATGAAACCTGAACGAAAAGGAGCTACCATGATTCGTCTTGGCGAGACCAGAGTCCATATTTGCAGCGAGAAGCGATTCCGTTGGACAGACTATTGGATTGTTGGTTCGCATATCCGTCGTCACGAAGTGAATGGCGAGATTAAGACGAGTGTAATTGAAGCCTATCTGAAAGGTCCGGAACGTGATTCCGAGGAAGCGAAGCAGTTCTTGAGGTGTTACCTCGAGAGCGAAGCTGCTCGCAAAAAGTTAATTACCCTATAAGCTAAAGCCACGATCAAAAACTGTTAGGAGGGATTTTATGAAGATTATCGTTGGCGAGAAGGTTTTTCTGCAGAAATTCATAATGGCGTTTATGGAGCAGGAGTTCTATGCGATTCCGAGCGCTCTGTATGCGGCTTTTATCGAACGCTATTCGATTCACTTTATTCATGGTCCGCAGGATGCTCTGAAGTTTGACTACGAGTTTGGTGATGAGCAGGCTGTGAAGTTCTTGAAGGATTGCAAGTATATCTTCGATTTCGTTGAGTACTCCAAGTGGCCTGTGAAGGAATTGCGGGCCGAGATGGATGAGTTGATCAAAAAGTTCGAAGATCGTGCAAGCTATTTTGATCGAGCGGATGATAACTACAAGGAGGAGCACGGCGAGGAAATGCACCGTTGCTTCGACGAAACTCGGTTGATGTGCGAGCAACTCAAGTTTATGATTGCTTGCAAGACTGGCGAGCTCAAGTTCCCTGCATTACCTGAAGGCGTGGAAGCCGATCTCAGTGTCGAGAAGAAAGGCTTCTTCGCCAGATTCAAGAAGATGCCGAAATAAAGGCGATATCTCTTGCAATGAAAATGCCCCGCTGTGAAGCGGGGCTATTTTTTTCGAGCTAGTTGGCTTCAATCATGACAGAACGGAAGCATTAACTAAATCTTTATTGGCCTGTTCCGGTGGTTGGTGCGAGGTAAATTTTCTTTGGCGTCGAATCATGATCTTTGATTAATTCAGAGCCGGTTTCGATCCCTGCAATCTTGGTATAATTTGTGTCCGCGGTAGTGTCATTGGTTCCTACCGGCCAAGTTTCGCCTTCAATTGTGCCGTCATAGAATCTAAAGCTGCTTCCAGCTACGACGCCAATAGTTTTACCAATAATATGTGGCGTGCTAGTTTCGACGTGACCGTCGTGTGTGCCGATATTTAAGGTTCCCTTTTCGTTCTTAATAGCAATACCTTTGGAGTTCTGAATTGTTCCTCCGAGAATGTTTATTACGCCGCCAGTAGTATTTGTGCAGGCTGGAGCGCTGGAACTACATACGTTATGTATGGCGGCTCTTTGAGTGGATGTCGAGATAATATCGCCGCCATATATTGTTGCCGTACCGCCATTGACGTAGATGGCTTGCTTCCCCGATACATTGATTGTGCCGCCGGTCATTTCGAATTCCGAGCCCTGATTGACGTTGATGGCGCCATCGCTTTGGCTAGATTTAATTGTACCAGAGACTAGTTTTAGCTTACTGCCATCACTCAACTGCAATGCATTTTTGTTACTTGCGGTAAAGATCTCGTCTTGTAGGTTAAGTACAATGTTTTGTCCAGCGGATGTAGTTATTGTGCTTTCGCTAGTGCTCTTAAGAAGGACGACTTCTGTTGCCTCTTCCGTTGTCGGGACAGCCGCAATAGCAGCAGTGAGAGATGGGTAACCGGTACTGCCGATTGCTGCAACGGTATCCATTTCTTCCCACTTAGCATATAGAGTTGTATCGCTATTGATGATTGTTGAGTAGTTTGGCTCCGTCTCGCATTCACTGTCTAGGCACCAGCCTTTGAACGTGTAGCCCGCGCGAGTTGGGGTGTAATCTTGCTCTCTGAATCTAAGAGGGTTGCCTTTGCCCATATCGAAGGATTGGAGCGTGTTGCCGCCCTGAGTATTGAATGAGATGGTAACCATCTCGACATCTGAGGTATCGAGCTGATCGATTGGGATTTCGATTATCGGACGCGCGACATTTTTGCTGCTATCCTTGCCCATATAGGTAAATTTAAGCGTACTGGAATGAATTCTGAATGCTTTCGAGTCATCGCCGTTTGTTACTTCGGTCCAGACACCACTCATGGCTATGGTGTCGTTTGGCGCGTAATATGAAGTATTTTCGAGCATGAAGCTGCAAGTTTCAGGGAATGTGAGATTATTAGACAATGACGTTATATTGCAGGCGGACGACAAATCTTCTATATTTAGGAATCTTGCAATTCGATTATTATCGTATGTGGTCGCTACGTCGGTTAGTGCCGTCCACTGTTGTGTTGTAGGTAGCTGTGCTATTGCTGGAACGTAATTGTAATTTTTTGTATAGCCTGGAGCTCCGTCTTGGAAGTTATTTGAGTAGATAAGAATAGCTTTATCGTCAGTACTTCTGATGTAATAGAATCTTTCGGTGTTCGAATCATAATCTCCGTCGCCATTCACATCACAATCAAAAGCGTCGCCCTTCTGGACTGAATCGCCGTCAGAGATGTTGCCATATACGATATCCGATGTGTCTTTTGTTCCCGCTGTTGCGACTGTTGGCGGATCGGTGCTGTAATTCATCACGGTATAGCCTGTGTTTTTGCAACCACCCGCGTTATTGCGGCATGTTTCGACATGTAATTCTGTTGCTTTTCTGCAGAGCGTTACTTCTGAAGGAGTCCAGTGTGCATAGATCGTATCAGTGCCTTCTATGCTAATGTCATCTGTAATTTTCTGACCGCCTTCAGCTTCGGTGAACCAGCCGGCGAAATCTGAGCCGGATTGGGTTGCGGTTGGGAAGTCGTCTTTGCTGATAGTTGCGCCGTATTTCATCTCAATCTCGTATGTGGTTTCGGTTGGATCGGTCCCGTCGATAGTGCCACCATTGGCATCAAAGGTTATGCCGTAACGGATGCGCTTGTAATAGAGCTTGATAACAGTATTGCCATGACGATCGATGGTTGCTCGTAGCGATGTAGGATCTCCGTGGTCGTAATTGAAACCTGTGAAGCTATAGCTTGGCTCATTGAAGTCGATTACGGCTGTTTGTTCTCCAGTCGTGCCATACTTCGTCTTTGTTTCGGTGTCGTCTAGTGTGTAATCATCGTCGTTAATATTTTCGAAGTAAAGCTCGATAGTGTATGGAGTATCTGTATTTGGTGCCCATTGTGCGTAAAGCGTGACACTGCAGCCTGCGGTATTGCAGAGATTTTCGATTTCTGCTTCGTTCAAGTATTTCGTATCGTTTGCGTCTTTCCAACCAGCGAAGGTGTAACCTTTGACATCGAAGGCGTTTGCTGGCAATGATTCCTTGACGCCATAAGTGAAGGTCTTACTGTCCATGGTTGTAGTGTCGCTATCGTCCGTGTTTTCGAAGTTTACGTCGAAGTTAACAGTGTACTGGATTGGGCTGTAGTGTGCGGTATAGGATAGGTCTTTGTTCCAAGCTGTATCTATAGCAACGCTCATATTATCTTCGCCTGTGATTTCGGAGCCAGACCAGCCAGTGAAGGTGTAGCCGGTTTTGGTTGGGTTATTGAGTGTAAAGTCCGAGTCCTGCTTGGTGTAGGTGTCTGGGTTGCTTGCGCTGCCGCCATCGAGATCGTAAGTAATATGGCGGACTGGAGGATAGGTTTCGTTTTGCCACTTTGCTTCGTAACTCTTGTCGCCGGTTTCGTTCGAGAAGCTTATGGTGCTGGCTGGGGAGCTACCAGAGCTGTCGCTCCAGCCGAGGAAGGTTTGCATGATGTCGCCGTCACTGTCGGCACGGTTGTTAAGTGCTGGAATATTGACAGTATCGTTGATGGTATAGCTTGTTGGCAAGCCTTGTTCTTCTCCGCTATTGAGGCCGGTGTAGCTGATGCTGTAAGTATCAATGGTGAAGTTCGCTACGATTGTTAGATCGCCGCGTGTGCCATGAGGAATTGTTAGAGTTGTTGTCGGACTTGTAATGTTAAGTTGGTTGCAGGTCCAGCCGTCAAAAGTATAGCCAGTCTTTTCTGGGTTAGCGAGCGTATAATCTGCATCGGTTTTCTGGTAGGTTGTCTTGTTGCCTGGATCGGTAGTAGCCCCGTTGAGTTCGTAGGCAATGGTATAGGTAGGATAATCTACTGGGTTCCAGATAGCAGTATAAGTTTTATCTCCAGAGCTACCCACTGGGATAGTGACGGTTTTACTCGTAGTGGTTTCGTCTTGTGCTTTCCAGCCGATAAATTCTGCGGTTTCATCTTCGTCGGCGTCTTTTCTGTTTGGTAGTGCATCGATAGAGACGCTTGTCTCGATTGTATATTCGGTTGGTAAGCCCTGCTCTTCGCTCGCCTCTGTGCCAGTATAGGAAATGCTGTAAGTCTTTGCTTTGAAGCTTGCAACGAGTTTTGTGTCTTCGGTGAGCTTTGTGTCGTCTAAAACTGGGTTGCCACTTTCGTCCTTCCAGCCATCAAAATCGTATCCTTCTGGTGCTTCAGGATTTGCAATGTTGCTAACGGCACTATTGTAATCAACTGCTATTGTATTTTCGACACCATTTACATCGAGCGTAATCGCTAATTTATCATAAAGACCGAATTTGCTTGAGAGAATTACAGTATCGGTGCCTTCCGAAATCGCAATTGCGTTGACTGAAATAAATAATGGAATAGCTACCGCAAGAATAACGGCTATGGTTTGAGTTTTCTTGTGCGGCGATTTTGTAGATAAAACAATCAAGACGATCAGGCCAATACCAGAAATAATTAACACAATAATCGAAATATTAAGTGTATCTAATGTTTCTGGTGCGGCTGGATCGATATCGATTTCGTCTGACTTCTCTACGTCTTTATACTTGATATACAGTTTGATGGCTGAGAATTGGTCGCGTTCTGCAAGGCTATCGACGGCGGAAATGTATTTAATGGTTAGAATGAAGTCGAATGAATTTCCTGCATTTACTTGCGTGCCGGAATAATCGTCATATTCGAGCGAAATATTATTGTTTTGGTTGTCGTCAGTAATGCTTTCGATTGTGTGATCTGTTGAGTCGGAATTATTGAAGGTGACTTTATATGTTGCGTAGTCGCCAACCTTATGAAATAGCAATTCTTGAGCGATGCTCGCTTCGTCGGTCGCGTAGAAATCTTGCTGAATACCCTGAGAGGCGTCGACAAAAGCAGTATTAGTAATTTTGAAAATATTATCAGATGCCGATACGGAGATGATTGTTATTAACGAAGCTGCTAAAGCCAAGCTAAAAATGAGTAGAAAAATTTTACGCACAACTGATAAATTGTGCCCCAGACTTCGTGTTGCTGGCGAACTTTCTACTCGCATTACCTGTTATTATATCACGCTAATGGTATGTTAACGAATATTAGGGAATCTTTTTGTGAGATTATCCCTGTCTGTCTGGAGCGTTTCAAGTGCGAGGATTGTCTTGGTCGCGAATGAATTGTTCCAGAAGGAGAATTCTCTCGTCTCCTGATTGCAGTCCGCTTCGAATGTGGATAAGCATAAGCCGGAGTCGTAATATAAATTGTCATAGGAGCCGTGAACGCTGAGATTAACGGTGAATCTGTCTTTGTCAATACCTTTGATCCAGTACTCCAGGGTGAAGGTCTCGTTGTTTGCCGCGCAGAGTGAAAGCGCCCAGCTGCCTGCATGGAAAGCAAACTGCGACTTGCCTTTTTGACAGAACAAAATCGCAAAACAGTCATGCTGGTCGTCACTGCACGTATTGTCGAAGAACTTCGTGACAAAGACGTCAATCCCGTGCGTGTCGGCCAGGTTGCCGACAATCGTTCCGTATATCATAAGATAATGTTTATGTCAATCTAGAGTAAGGCTGCTTCACTATGTTACTTATTGACAAAAATAAATATATATATATATATATATATTATAATCTATCGCGCAGGCTTGGAATTCTATCGCTTGTAAAGCACATTCTATCGTTTCAAATTAGATCAGGAGGAGTCAGACACATGAAAAAGATCAATCTGAACAGCTATACCGACCAGTTCCGCACCGCCCCTATCTTCGCCAAGAAGGGGGTCATCGCCGCTATTCAGGTCACGCCTGATGGCCTCGAGTCCGGCCTCTATGCCGACAAGGGTGTCCGCTTCGACGAGAAGTCTGACAGGTATGTTATCGACACCTACGTCATGCGTGAAAAGGACGGCAAGCGTGTCGCCGAGTTGGAAGACACCCACGAGGTTGTCGCTGGACACTGGATTGCGACCAATCCCAAGAAGTACGAGTCCGACCGCGATAATAACTATCCGATTCCGGACGCCACCTTCCGCAAAAGGTATGAACCGACCGACCAGGAAGGCGTCTTCCGCGCGAAGGGTATGTGTCGCATCATCCCGAACGACACGGGAGAGGACGTCGAAATCGACGCTCCCTGGGGTGGCTCTCAGAATGGCGACGCGAAGTGTTACTTCTGCGCTCCATACGATCCGGAGAACCCGGAGGACCTGGCCATCGACAGGCGTTATCTCCTTAGCGAGAACGACTTCGCGGCCTACGGACCCGCAGATGAAGTGCTCGGCGCTGGTTGGGACAAGTAAATAATGGTGAGCAGCAGTCTCACCCCTAAAAACTGCTGGCGGCTCAATCGAGAGCCGCCTTTTTCCTGTCTAAAAACCTCAGGCTCGAACCCTGCAGGATATAAACAATGCGCCGTCGTTGCTGCGCAACCGGGCATTGGACGAACCTGGCTCTCATCCTGCAGGCCGCCGAGATGAATCTCAGCGCTTTTTTGCTTCGCAATAAAGCCAGCCAAACCTCATCATAAAAAATGAATCCTTGCGGATTCTTTTTTATTCTTCGATTTGGCTGGGCCTGCAGGATTCGAACCTGCGAATGACGGGACCAAAACCCGTTGCCTTACCACTTGGCGAAGGCCCAATATGTCTTAAATTCTAGCATAAGATTAGCTAATCTTCAACGCGGGTACGATTTAGGTTATACTTAGATTATGACTGAAGACAAGAGCAATAATAACGGAATTAATAACGATAGCGATGAAGAGGTTGAGGAGCTTCTTGAGTCTGAAGGCGCTGAAGATCGTGATTCTGAAGATCTTAAGGCTTGCGGCGAATAAAACGGTTGCAGATTGTTACGAAAACAAAATCCCTGGCTTGGCTGGGATTTTTGTAATAGCAAAAGCCCCGCATTTTAGCGGGGCTTTTTGTTATTCCATCCATGGTGCTTTCTTTCTTGTCGTTTCTATCATTTCAAGTGTTTTGACAAGAGATTCTTCTTTGTAGGGTATTTTTACCAACGGGTAGTCCCTTACGATCTGACCAAGGATTTTTGCCCCTGCCATAAGTTCGGCTCTGTCTTCTTCAGAACCTTCGGGAGTGCTTCCCTGAGTATAGATTTGCCCGGTGCATTTCTTTGCGACGCGAACTCCTGTCCCTGCAAACACGGATCCAGAAACGTTGCCTTTGATGTCAAGTCCAGTACCGGCAATAGCGATGCCTTTGACGTCGCCACCGATTTGTAGGCCGGTACCAGCAATTACGAGTCCGGTTACGGACGTGGCGTTCAGTTCGTGGGTGCCAATGATGCCTGTAATATCGCCGGAAATGCTTTGAGCTTTTACGTTGTTTGCGTCGATCGTTCCAGAGGCATTGCCTCCTATTGTGATGGAAGAAGATTTGGCAATAACCTTGCTGTTGTTTACGTTTCCGTCGATACGGACCGGGCCATCGATTACGATGCTGCTATTGATGTCGCCGTGAATTTCGTCGCACTTTACTGTCGGAATTCTGCCTTCGGCAGATTCGCTGAGTTTGATTTCGTTTACCGTATTGTGAACTTCGATTCCGTCGACATTGCCAATGACTTCGACGGCTTCGGCACCGCATACTGTCAGGTGCTCAACGTTTCCGGCGATTACGACGATGATTTGCCTGTCATCGCCTTTGCGTCTTACGGGGCGTTTTCTGCCGTTGACGTAGACTTCGCCGTCGACGATGGTGATATCGTCGGATTTGGCGACTTTGCATTCGGTGTTTCCGTTGATGATGGTTGTAGGCTTCTTCATGATAATCTCCTTTTCTCAGTGCGCACGAGGCGCGGCTTAGCTGCTATAAAACAGCCATATTCGGATGATTGGCTACAAGAAAAGCTGGATGGTATATGAGCAATAAGGCACTATCCAGCTAACGCTAAATCGCTCTGATTATATCACATATGCTTATATTTGTCAATGTTATTATAGGGGTGGCAACAAAAAGCCACCAGTTTTGCTGGTGGCTGAGACTCTTATTTTTTCTTGTAGACCATGCTGGATTGTATCATATCTGCCAGGCTGTAAATAATTAGAATAACGCCGACGAAGATTACCATGATTTGAATTGACATCATCTTGCCGAAGAGGCATAGGATACCACAGACGAGCGCGATGATTGAGAGAATTAATGGGACTTTATTGTCTGATTTAATCGAGAGCGCGTCTTGTAAATGCATAATGCTTGAAATAGTTAAAACAACGCCGATGAGGATTGAGAAGAATTGTTCGATGAAGCCGGATTGGAAGATGAGGAATGCGCCTACGATTGCAACGCCAATACCGGAAATGAGGAGTGGCAGATCTGAGTTTTTCTTCTCTTCTAGTCTGAAGTACTTAATGATATTGTATGCAGCATAAGCAACAAAGATAACGCCAATGACAATGCTGATCATGCTGAGGATTTTGTCTGGCCACGCAAGCATGCAAATGCCCATGATAAAGATAATGATGTCGGCAATTAGTGGTACGGCGAGATCGGTCTTCTTCTTTGCACGGGCTTTGACTTCGATCTTTTTGCCTTCGGTTTGTTTCTGTTCGGTCGCTGTGTCTTTTGTAATTTCTGCTTCCTGCGCGTCTGCGGCGCTCTTTGCCTTCTCTTTTGCCATAATACTTTTATTGTACCATTAGATACCGCTTATGTTATACTTTAAACAGATTTTATGGCGGGCAAATACAAAAAGACTAGATTATCTTTCGAGAAACCGATAAAAGCTGTAAAGAAAAACAGCCCAAAGAAATCCGTTTCCTCAAAGAGTTTGACGAAGGCTCAGCTTGAAGAACGCCTGCATACTGAGCGTGTGGCTGTGATTGGCCTTCTAGTGCTTGCGTCGTTTGCTTTATTGATCGATTTGTCTCTCATTATTACTGGCGGTTGGGATGACGTTATCGTCTCGCTGCTCGCTTCTGCTCCGCTCCTCGCCTTCCTCGCAACTGGCGTGGCGCTGCTCGTAAAGCGTAAGTACAAGCGTAGGCGCAGAGATTTTACCTTCAGTCTGGTGATTGCGGTACTGTTTAGCTGCGTTTATCTTGGGGTTAAATCATTTTTGGTGATTATGGGATGGATAAGCTACTTCTCTACTACGCTCGAGAATGAGATCGTAGGCGTTTATGACTGTGCTGCCTCGGATAGTGATCGTGAGCTCGGTATTTATGATACGCGCTTACAGCTTGAGCTGAATTCTTATAGGATTGAGTCGACAAAAACGGACGCTTATGTTTCTGGTAGTTATGGCGCCAAGCGTGAAGATAATAAATATATTCTCAGTACAATTATTAAGCAGAATACGCAGAGGGATAAGTCTGCTGGCTATGGCGAGACGAGTTTTGTTTTAGAATTCGAAGATAGCGTGAATGTGCGCTTTAGTGCGCCAAATTCTGGGATTATTCGCTTCTGTAAAAGAAAGTAAGGTAACAAAAATGCGCGTGTTAGGACATCACGCGCATTTCTATTTTATTGGAAAATTATTTTAAAGGCTAGCCTCAACTGCTGCCCAGGTTGCGTCTTCGTTGTCTGCAGGGATAACTACAGTAACTTGGTCGCCGACCTTTAGGCGGAAGTAAGTGACGGATGCGTAAAGGATCTTGAATTCCTTGCCATTAACTTCGACAAAGTATTGATCGTCGTGGCTGGTAAGGGTTCCAATAACGGTTCGTCGTTCGACTGGCCCAATCTGTTTATACATGAATTTGCCAGTTTCGCCAATAGTAAGTTTAAGAATATCGCCCTCAACAAGCTTAGATTTGCTGGCGTAGTTGGCTGGAACTGGGTAGTTTTTGCCATCTGGGCCAATCATGATTTGGCCGTCAAAAACACCCTCAATAATCTTGCCGTCCGGGCTATCCGTGACAGTATGTACTGGCGCAGTGATAGTATCACCATCGCCAAGCATGGAAGTCAAAAGCTCCTTCGCTGCCGATAAGTTAGTTTCTGCTTCGGTCAAAAGACTTCGCAGACGCTTTATTTGTTTTTCTGGTAGATCAGACATACCTCGCATCCTGTCTGTATTAATATTACTAAGTATATGATATAAAACTCTACGACTAGTGTCAATGTTGTAAAATTCGCTTTTTCCACAGCTATAACAGGGGTCGCGTGATTTTCGTTGTAAATTTTACCATTGACTATTGTGCTTTTGTTTAATCTCTTTTTGTTTTTATGAAAAAAGAAAAGCCCCGCTTTTACAGCGGGACTTTGTTGTTGGGATGATCGTTCAGAACATTAACGGTGATGCCATCATTGTTGATGCTGTAGTTGAGCTTGGACGACACGTTAATGTTGAACTGCTGGCGGACGAACTCGGTTGTGGAATGCGGTTTGGCCGGAACGTATTTGACTACGATGCATTCCTTAGGATCCTTAATGAATCTGGGGTCGTGGCCGACACATTCAATCGGGCATTCGCTATCACTGCAGTGAACTGCAAGTGTATCCGAGTCGAAAAGCATGTTGAAGATTTTGCGCTGCTTGGTTTCGTAATTCTCCTGAATAACAAAGGCGGTTTTATACATTACGCCATTAAAGAGAACCTGGTTAAGTGAAATCGCAACATACTTCACGATGCTTCCGTGCTGGATGATCTTGCGGCTGCCAACACTCGCATCAATCAGGACAAGATCATTAACAGGAACAACGAGCTGGTCGCCTTCCCTGTTGCTCTGATTGATTACGACTTGTTCTGTGGTGATGAGCCTGGGCAGATCCTTGAAAAGATCCATTAAGCGGCCAAAAGAGTTTCTCTCGTTGCTCATGAAATCATCTCCTTTATAAAAGTACAATGCGGATGGGCATCTGATACTTTTATATTAAAACAAAAAAGAGCCCTTGCGGACTCAATTTTGTAACAAATCTGGCTATAAATTGAATTGTACTTAAGCGAGTTCGACAGTTGCGCCAGCTTCTTCCAAAGCCTTCTTGAGAGCTTCAGCTTCGTCCTTAGCAACCTTTTCCTTAATAACACCACCAGCGTCGACGATAGCCTTTGCTTCGCCAAGACCAAGACCGGTAGCTTCCTTAACTGCCTTAATGACAGGAATCTTCTGTGCGCCTGCATCCTTAAGAACGACATCGAATTCGCTCTTTTCGCTAGCAGCAGCACCACCTTCAGCTGGAGCAGCTGCAACAGCAGCGACAGCAGCAGCTGGCTCAATGCCATATTCGTCCTTAAGGACGTTCTTTAGCTCGTTAACTTCGAGGACGGTGAGCTTAACCAATTCCTCTGCGATTTTCTTTACATCAGCAGCCATGTTAGACTCCTTTTAGATTATTGGTTGATAGATAAATAAAATTAATTGGTTGCTTTTTCGGCAATACCGTCAAGCAATGCGTGCAAGTTGCCAGAAAGACCATTGGTAACATCGTTGACTGGGCTGAGGAGCATGTCGACAATCTGGCCAATGAGCTGTTCCTTGCTTGGAAGCTTGGAAAGATCTTTGACTTCTTGCTCGTTAAGAGTAGCGCCGGTGCCGCTGAAAGCACCTTTGAGCTCTAGGGCTTCATGATCCTTAGCAAACTTTGCGAGGACCTGAGCTGGGGCAACTTCGTCGTCGTGTGAAACGGCGTAAAGAAGCTGACCTTCGAGAGCGCTCGTATCGGTGTCTTTATAAACAGCGATTTCGCCCATAGCAACACGGACGAGGCGGTTCTTGACGATTTTAATGGTAACATTCTTCTCGCGAGCTAGAGCACGAAGTTCCTGCATCTCAGCGACCGTAAGGCCCTGATACTTTGCAAAAACGGTCATCTTAGCATCGTTGAGAAGCTCGTTTAAGTCGGCAACCAATTGTTGTTTCTTATCTTTGCTAATTGCCATAGATAGAAATCTCCTTTTGGTTTAAGTTTTTTCTAGCCAGATTGTTAAAACTGCAATGAATGCAGAAACGTCACCAAGGCTATATACAAGATATATTTCCTCGGCGGCATGATTAAGTCTTTTCAGACCGCCGCTGTCTTTGGTAACTGGGAGGATTATATCAGATTATGGATAAAATTGCAAGAAAAAGCCCCGCCGTTTTAGAGCGGGGCTTGAAAGGGCCTTAGTCGAGATCCATGCCATAGAGATTCTTGATGAAGTCGGAAGCAGCTTCGTAATAGTCGCCGAGCCAGAACTTCAGGTAGTTGATGACTCCCATCTCGTTTTGTGAGGTGTTGGCATTTGCGAAAAGCTTATCGCTGAGCAGGATTGCGTGCAGGAGATCTTCGTTGAAGACATACTTGCTATCAGAGTTCGGCTTGACGAACTTCGAGGCGAACTCGTAAGTGTCTCCTTTGAGCCAGACCGCATCGTCAATACGCTTGCCGAGCTGCCTCAGCAGCCTGATGTATGCTGGGTTGAGTGGTCTATTGCCGCCGTCGGTATAGTACGAATCGTGATCGACGACAGGCTCGCCGTAGATGATGGGCGCGTTCAGGAAGTCCTGAATGACGGCCGGAAGGCAGTCGGTCTCGATTGGGTCTTCGTTGGTGATTTCGTCCTTGGTCGCTTCAATGTCTGCTTCGAGCTCGTATTCTGTCTCTCTGAAGTCGCCGGTGACGACGTCCGCCATGATATTGATGAGATCGCTGTACTCAACGACGCTCAGACTGAGAATTGCCACGAGCGTTTCGTCTTTGCGGAGCTCCTGGATGATGTGGTTGTACATGCTGTCGGACTTATAGTCGAGGAACTTAGCGGTTTCGAGCGCCTGCTGTTCGATGCCGGGGCGCTGCTTGATGACGGATTCGAGGTAGTTGGTCTGCTTCATGGTCAGGGCGATATCCTCGAGGTTGAGGATATCGCACGCGATACGCTGAAGGTTCATACTTGCTCCTTTCTCCGGAAGGCGGATGGTCTTAGAATTCGCTTTCGTCAGAATAGTCTTCGAAGTTGTCGCCAAGCCAGAATATGAAGTATCTCTCAATGCTGTCGAGCAACTCTTTGTCGAAGAGCGCAATCAGGTCGGACTCATCGGTGCGAAGATAGAACTGAAGCAGTTCATCGTTCGTGATGCGGTCGTTCTTCGTGATAGTCTTACGCTTTTCGTCGGGCAGTTCGAGCCAGATTCTGTCGCCATGATGTTCGATCGCGTCCTGTATGTTGGTTATGCTGGTATCGACGATTGACTCACTCAGGATTTCCAGATAAATGTCATCAATCATCTGGTCATGCTGATCAATATAGATACCTTCGTATCGTCTTGGTGTTCCGCTGGGGATATATGCCTTGAGGAATTCGATGGTGGCGTGATTAAATCTGTCGTCATCTTCGTCCTCGGGAACACTCTTGATGAAGTCGTCGCCAATTGCCGTGAAGGAGAGGTAATAGGAGTCGGTTTCCTTGTCGTGCTTCACTTCTCCCATGTAGGCGCCTGTCGCAATAAGCGCAATGGTGTCGATGAGGTCTTTGACGGTATGCTCGCCGAGTTCGAGGATAAACATCAGGCGCGGGTTTTTTCTGAGCTTTTGGATGGCGTGCTGGCCCTCGATGGTCAGAACCCAGTTCTTTTCGTTGTCCTCGAGAACCGCGATTTCTTCCTTGGTCAGATCGGTCTCAACGCAGTAGTTGAGGTATTCGAGCTGAACCGGCGTAAAGAGGATGCCGTTGTCGCCGGGGGTGGCAGTGAGTACGGATGCGAGGGTGTAGAAATTGATCTTCTCATTCATATATGTGGTCCTTTCTGATAAAGAGCAAAGCGCCTAGGCAGATTGCCTGGCGCGCGTACGTGTATATTATATAATATTTGTCTCTGTGAGTCAAAAAAGCCCCGGTTTTGAGCCGGGGATTTAGTTATTGTTTTAGGTCTTCTTTGTATGATTCTGGAATACCATACTGGGCGAGACTTTGGTTTTTGTACTTTTTCTCGTTTGTAACATCTTTACCGAGCCATTCCGGCGCTTCGAAGGCGTTGGCCTCATCTTCGGATGGAAACTCGATTTCCATATATACTAAGCCATCGAGCTGTTCGTGGAAGAAGTCGAAGGAGCGGGTGCGGCCGTCGACCTTGATTTGGTAGCGAGTTTTATAGATGGTGTCGCCCTGCTTTTTCGTGAGGAGATGCTCATATTCTTCTTTGGTGATGTCGTATTGATGTTCGGTGCGTTTGAGGCCGCTGGTTTCAGTAAGGCCGGTTTTGACTGCCATAACATAGCGCTTATCTGAAATATTGCGGACGCGAATTTCTGGAGAATAGTTTAGGTAAGTTTGTGTGAGTTCGAATTTGTCTGCGTCTTTTTCGAGATTGTATGGGATTTTGGATGGATCGACGAGCCATTTGCGCTCGATTTCTTTGTCCGCATTCTCGTCGTCGCCTTTTGGCTTTTCGGACAATGCTTTGTACTCCTTGCTTAAGTGTAAGAATTCGGTACTAATCCAGATGTTTAGTACGATGGAAAAGCCGAGGAGTGTACATAGTACGATTACGATTATTGCTAAGATTGGGTTTGCATTGGCTTTGGGCTTCATATGGTTCTAGTATAACATTGGGTAATTACCTTATGCATTTTCCTTAGCTCCGCTACGCTCTTGACGCTAAGGAAAATACAAAGGTAATTACCCTCCAATGCTAGAAATAATGTTAAGGAAACCTCAGTCTAAACTTGTAAATTCGGGATAGATTTTAGGACTGACTGCGCTTTATGGTCGGTTTCGGACAGAGATAGGATTAAACTTATGCTTCACAAATTTCAGGCCTTAGTTTAGGGTTCTAGTACGGGCTGGGTGAGCCCGTGAGTGTCCTACTGTTGAGATTATTGGGTCCCGTTTCGCAGGGGCCTCAATGAACGGCGATTCTAGATTAACTAGAGGTCCCGAGGAAAGGTTTTACATGAGCGTACGGATTATTATCTTAGGCGTGAGTGTGGAGTTGAGTATCCGGTTACCGAAACTCAAAAAAGTTACCCGCCACTAGGCGAGTAACTTAACCCCGAGCTCGGTTTTCTAGGGACCGAGCCACTGCGAATATTATAGCATGAAATTATCTGAGAGATTGTCAGGAGCTATTGTCTAATTGACGGAGGGGCGTAATTATTTTATAATAATTACAGGTTTTATCCTGAATATTTCCCGAAAGGTGATGATCTTTAATGAATACGGAAGGCATCGATGCTTGCAGTTTAGGCATAAGTTCGAGAGATTATTCGAGGCTATGCTCAGAGTGTGGCAATTTGTTTGCAGCAATTCTTGATACTCGTTGTAAGCTATACTTCGGAACGAAGATAAAGACTGCGTGGCAAAAGAGATTAGCAGAACTTCTCTCTGACTACTATGTTCATGGCTTTACTATTAAGACTGATTGCCGTAGTTATGCAGTTTATGAGCTTTATAGTGATATTCTGCACGACAAAGAAATCTTGCCCTTCAGCAGTAATTTGAGATACGAGAATTATTCTCCGCTCCACGAAAGACTTATTGTTGAAGTCGAGGCTTTCCTCGAGTCGAAGCTTGATGCTTATGAGTCAAAAGCGCTTAGGGCTTATTATGGCTTTTTCGGTGTCGAATATCGGCATAATGCTGGCAAGATTGCAGAGTTGCTTGAGCTGCCGAATAGTAAACACGCTAGCGTCCTGTATGGTTGTGCTTTGCGCAAGCTGACACATCCAAATTACAGACGGTGGCTGCCGAATGTATTGGAGCCTGATTATGGGCTCTATCTTGAAAAGAGGGATCTTTTGAAGGAGCTGGCAGTATTACAAGAAGACGAAACCTATAAGCGCATTGTCGAGATTCTGAAGCGCCTTAGCGAGATTGGGGCTCTTCCCGATTACGATTGATCTTTGCTTACTCCCCAGGAAACTGGGGAGTTTTTCCTGGAGTGGTATACTTAAAGCATGATAAAGATTCTTGCTGGTGGTAAGAAAAATAAGGATTGGCTCGCCGAGGCTTGCGAAGAGTACGAGAAGCGTTTGAAGAAGCCTTTTGATTTGCAATGGCAGTTTGTTGAAGAGTCCGAGCTTGATGCGAAGGTTTTGACGCTGGATAAAGACAACTATGTAATTCTGCTTGATGAGCGGGGCGAGATTTTGAGTTCTCCTGCCCTGTCTGAAAAAATGCAGCGCGCGTTTGAGAATTCTAAAAACATCGTCTTTGTGGTTGGCGGCGCTTTTGGGCACTTCTCGCCTGAAATGCAGGCGCGTGCGGATTTGATTTGGAGTTTTTCGAAGCTGGTCTTTCCGCATCAGATTTGTCGTCTGATTCTGACCGAGCAGATTTACCGTGCGCAGGAAATCTATCTGGGACATCCGTATCACCACGCGTGATATAATAATTGCACTATGGCGAATTTGATTGATTATATCCACAAATATGGTCACGTATCTTTTTCGCGCAAAAAATTCAATGACCTAGATAATTTGGTATTTAGCTATCTTTCTTATCTTGACCTTAGCAATACGATTGCGACTGAAAATGGTCACACCTTGAAGGAAGTTTGTGAGGACTATCTCATGAAGCATCGTTTTCGTGATGTTTCGAAACTTGGTTGGGGCAAACGCGATGCTTATAAACTGGCAGTTGAGGTTAAGGATGCGCCGCGCTACGCCGATGCGATTGTTAATGACTTTATTTATACCGCAGATAACGATACGCAGTTTGGCGCTGTGACTTTTGTGATCAATCGACGCTTGGCTTATGTTTCGTTTGAGGGCACCGATCAGACGCTTGGTGGCTGGAAGGAAGACTGCTTGCTAGCTTGTAGTTATCCAGTCGATTCGCATACGCTTGGTATTGAGTACTTGAGGAAGCATTTGAAGATGACTGGTCCGCGCGTGATTGTGGGTGGTCATTCTAAAGGCGGCAATACTGCTCTTGTGGCTGCGATGGCGGTAACGGGCTGGAAACAGCGCAAGATTCGTGCGATTTATAACAATGATGGTCCAGGGCTAAGGAAGCGAGAGTATGAATCGAAGGCTTTTGAAGAGATTAAGCCGAAGCTGAGGTTTATCGTGCCGCATTGCAGTATTGTTGGTATGATGTTGCGTCAGCCGAAACCGTTTGTAGTGAAGTCTAATCAGCGTGGTGTTTATGCGCATTTGCCGCTAACTTGGGAAGTGATTGACGATAAATTCCGCCGCTCGGTTTTGGATAAGCATAGTCAAGCTTTGAACGATAGTATTGTTGGTTGGCTCGAGCAGCATAACGACGAGCAGCGCGCGAAGATCGTGAACGATGTCTTTGATTTGCTTTACTCTGCCGGAATGGATACGACGATGGACTTACGGAACCTCAAGAAGGTTGTTTTGGCGATCAAGAATCTCAAGAGCGTGGACAAGGAAACGAGAGACTTGGCGCTTAGTCTAGTTAAATATTCATATGACAATATTGTAGGTGCTAATAAGAAAGCCTTAGTATAACAAAAAAGTAGTTTCTAGTAAGCTTCTCGCAACTGTCTTCGCCTTTACGTTGCTCAAAGCTTCTATAAACTACTTTTTTGATAATCTAAGCTTTACCTTTATTACTACTGAACTGGAAAACGGCGCCAAGCGTAGCTAATACGCAGGTCAGGATCAAAGCCATCGGGAGATTTAGCGCAGACACAAATGATAGTTGTGCGATCCAGGTTGCGGCATAATAGCCACCACCGATTGCGGTAACGAGAATCGACATTGGCTTGATAGCGGCAACGGCGATGCAGCCAAGGACAACGGCGACTGCGATTGCGACGACGACGTTCGGCATGAAAGTATAGACTCCGCCAAAGCCGAGGTTAATAGTTGCAAAGAAGCCGACGGCGCCTGCGAGCAAGGCTACGCAGAGTCGCTCAATGCTAAGGCTAATCATTGATGCGAGCAGACCGGTTGCGAGTGGTAAAACGGTCATCCAGAGCTGGTCGTTATTGACGGCGCTGGCTGGGATCATCTTGCCTAGCTGGTAGCCAATGATAAACCAGATGATAAAGAGTGCTATTTTCTTGAGTTTGTATCCGAAGAAACAAACAATGAGCGAGAGAACAATCATGATGACGATCTCTGGTACAAAAATTGATGGTATTGTCATACTTTTAGTGTAGCATAAACACTATTGAATCATGATAATGCTTGCGATAACCATGATAACCGCAACTAAATGCGCGGCGATATTGCGCTTGTCTAGCTTCTCGCGCCCAAACTTTGGCCAGATGAGTGTGAGGATAATGCCAAGGACGAAAGTGAGGATTAATTCTGCGGCGTTTGTGATTGCAGTCGCGAAGGAGCTGTTCGTGAGGCTGAGTGTATAGCGCAAGAGGAAATCGCCGACTGTATAGGTGATGGCGGAGGCGAGATAAACGCCAAGGACTTTTGCGCGGTTTGAGTGGAAGACTTCCTTTGCGCGGTTGCGCCAAGTTTTGTGTGTGAGTGTACCGACAGTATCGAAGAAGGCGCGGCCAAGAATGTACCAAAATAGGAGCGACATGCTGTCGGCGGAGCCGTCGGAGACGCGTGCGAACATGACGGTGCTGAGGCTAGCGATCAGGACATAAAGAATGAGGTAGAGGCCGCCACGGAGGTGCTTTTTGCGACTGCGCTTCCCTTTGCCGCGCTCGGCGATCGCGATAACGATTGGCGCCATAATAATGATGATTAGCGCGTTAATTTGCTGGTAGGTAATAATCTTGCCAAGGATGAAGATGTCTGCAAAGAAACACAGGACTGGCTGGAGCTGGTAATATGTTGCCGCCGTGGTGGTTTCCTCATCTCTCAAGGCGAGGAAGTATGGGATTGACGAGATTGAATGGATGATGCCGGACGCGAACACAATCAGCGCGGTCTGGAGCGGTATGGATTCGACGCCGAAGATGAGTGCTATAAGCATAGCGACGGCTGGATAAAAGAAGCAGTTGTAGGCTTTGACGGCTTGGGGGAGCTTATCTTTAAAAATGACGTCTGCGATGTAGTTATCAAAAAAGGCGCAGATTGCGAAAAGAAATGCAACGATCAAGCAAAGGACCACCCAGCTCATGGTTTAAAGCATACCCTTTTTCTTGAGCCAGTAGGCGATTAGAAGTGAAGCGAGAACTGAGAATAGAAGAATTTGGATTGCCGACCATGGACTAATACCGATTTCACCGAATGGGACGTTCATGCCGAGGAAGGACGAAATGATGGTTGGGATGGATAGGACAATGGTGGCACTAGCAAGGAACTTCATGACGTTGTTGAGGTTGTTGCTAATAATAGTGCCGTAGGTTTCGGTAATGGAGTTCAAAATATCGCGGTAGATGGTGGCCATGTCGATAGCCTGGTTGTTTTCGATCATAGCGTCTTCGAGTAGGTCGAGGTCGGCTTCGTAAAGCGGGACGACAAGGCCTTTACTGAGGCGTTGGAACACGACATCGTTCTCTTTGAGAGAGGTTAAGAAGTAGACGAGGGTCTTCTCGGTTGCGAGAAGGTCAATCAGATCTTCGTTCTTGGTAGACTTCTTGAGGATGGCTTCCTTTTTGGAGATTTCGCCATAGATTTCCTTAAGGGCGACGAGGTATTTGGCGGAAGCGGCGGTAATGATCTGAATCAAAAATCTGGTCTTCTTGCCAGTGCGAAGCTCTTTGACGAGGCCGCGCTTGAAATCCGTCATGATGTCGGTAGACTTTGGCGAAATAGTAATGAAGTAGCGGTTCTTCGTAATGATAATACCGAGCGGATAGGTCGTATGCTTGTTGGTGCCTGTCGAGCGGACAGGAACGTCGATAACGACGAGGGTATGGCCATCTTCGCTCTCGATGCGTGGAAGCTCATCGTCGTCAAGCATCTTCATGATGAGATTGCGGCTAACTTTAGTCTTTTCGATGACTTTTTCGAGGTCGTTCTGAGTTGGGTTGTTGATATCTATCCAGCAATCTGGCTGAATTTCCTTGATTTCGTTTGGCTTGTCTACGCCAGGGGCGGTTTTGTAGATTTTGAACATGTTTGAGTAGGGCCCCTTCCCCGCTTATGTTTATACTTAATCTATTTTACCCTATTTTTGGTGGTTTCGGGCTGGGATTTGCATTATTTTGTGATTTCTGATACAATACATATGGGAGTGAATCGCCCCCCTGATTCCTCCCACCTGAATTTTAGGGGGATTTTACATTTTAAGGATGGGGCATTAGCTCAGTTGGATGCTCGAGGCGCTTGTCGCCGAGAAGAATCGATACGGCGCCTTGGCTCTCTAGCCAACTGAATTAGTACTCTATTTTACATGTTGGGGCATTAGCTCAGTTGGCTAGAGCGCCTGCTTTGCAAGCAGGAGGTCAAGAGTTCGAGTCTCTTATGCTCCACCATTCCGAATATAAAGCCCTTTTTCGGTCGTTTTCCCCCTGTAAATCGTGGTTAAATCCCTTGTCGATTTCTGGGGCAATTTTTTTAGCATTTTTTGCCAATTTTTCGAGCCATGGATACGGTTTGACCTCTATAAATTTCTTGGTTAAATCCCTTCCATTTTTATATGTACCGACTTTGCGTTCTACTAGCTTTGCTTCGGGTCCAATGGCTTGTAAAATCGCCCTGCGTTCGCCCGCCGTTTCTGCCGCTTCCATTTTCTCTTTGGGGCTTCTAAGGGTTTCTAGTGTCTTACCTATTACTTCGTACCAGTTCTTGTTGCGTTCCTGCGCGTCCTTGCTTACTTCCTTAATTCTTTCTATGCGTTCTCGTAGTTGGCGGTCTTTCGTTTCAAATAAGTCGTCGTCTACCATTCCTCTAAGGCTCATATCTAGTAGCCTGCTTCTTTCTTTCTCGCATTCTTCTAGGCTGGTATGCTGCATTTCGGCTCGGTCATAACGTTCTTCAATCTCTTGAGCGTGGATTTTCTTTAACATTTGCATTGACCACTCGTATAGGAGTGGGTGGATTGTATAACTGTCTAATAATTCGTAAATCTGCTTAAATGCTTCTTCTTCAGGGATACCGCCTCTTAATGTGCACTTCCTCAATTTGCTTTTATGGGTACAGCGGTAATATAGGTGTTTATTACGCGTACCGTCTTTCAATTTTTTCTCTTGCTGTTCTCCAATAATTGAGCACCCGCAACTTGAGCAGGTCATTATACCTTTTAATTCAAAGTTTTTAGCGTTAACAGCTACTTTCGGTCGGAGATTGTGTTCTAAGGAGTATTTGTTCTTCATCCTCTGTATCCGCCAATACTGCTCCTCGGTAATCATTGGCTCCCATGCTCCATCGTGGAAGATAGTCGGGTCATCAAAATCTCTAACCTTTCCCATATAAAATGGGTTTTCAAACATTGAGTGTAGCGACGTAAGCCCTAGAGGACGTCCGCCAATCTTCTTCCTTTTCTTCGTCAAGTAATGACAATCGTTATTAAGATAGCTGAGAACTTCTGGCACGCTATAATTACCCGTCAAATACATCCTAAACGCACTCTTAATAATAGGAAATCTTTCTGGGTCGGAGATAATAATCGGCTGGTTATCTTTATCTCTAGAGTTTAGATACCCTTGCGGTGCCATACAATTATGTTTGCCTTGTCGATTCTTAAACCTAACTCCACGCTTCACGTCTTTGCTCAGTTTCATCGAGTACTCGGTGTTCATACCTGCTTCAACACTGAACAAAATGGCGCAGTCTTCGGGGCGATAGATTCGGTCGTTGGTGTGAATTAGTTGAATCTTATGTTCAATAAGCAGTTGTTGGATGATTCCGTTTTCTAGAGGGTTGCGAGCAAGGCGGTTAGTATGCCAACACAGGATAGCGTTAGCCTTGCCGTCCTCAATCATCTTTACCATTTCGTCAAACTTCGGGCGGTTATGTACTTTATGCGCCGACGCTGACTCTCTAAAAGTTTTTACAACCTTATAATTATTCTGTTTAGCAATATCTCTCACTACTTCTAATTGTGCGTCGAGCGAGGCTACCTGCCTATCGGCACTCTCGGTAGATTTTCTTGCGTAAATAATAAATTTTAATGGTTGTTCTTTGGTGGTTCTTCTTGCCATAGCAATAGTACTCCTAATTATTAATTATTTTATTAAATGCGAAAAAATAAACCCCCATTTTTTCGCCAGAAACATAAACAAAATGTTTCACTGATTGCCGTTTACCCGTTTTGACGTTTTACTTACATTGCCTACGTAGCGAATCGCCTCGAGTTTGTGACTATGTAGATACATATCAATTAGTGAGCTCTCGTAGGCATTTTGCGATAGATGACTTTTTGTCATGCAGATAATCTTCTTAACCTCGCCAGACTCAATTTTCTTTAGCATTTTGCTAAACTCTGAGCGTAAACTTGGTCTGTCGGCATTGGCGGCATCTGCATATTCGCCGACAATTCCTAGCCCGTTTGCATTGGCGTAATCAATCAACATCTTTCTTTGCACTTTCATTGTATCCGCTTTCCTTGGCGGCGTCCGTAAATAAAAGACCCACCCCATACGTTCTTCCATAGATAGTGGTTTCTTGACCTTATAACTCATGTTTTCCTCCATATTTAGTGCTAAAAAAAGACCCCCAGTTCCTATTGCCGAGGGTCTAGAACTAATGACTGGTACTACCTTAGAATATAGAACAGCTTCCAGCACTCATGTGCCGTCCACTCCTAAAACTCTGGGATATCCTCAGGTTTAATTTCATCATCAGTAGTGTTTTCAACTTCATCGAAGTCGTCTAGCTCGATATCCTCGCAGTCGGTTGCTTCATCGTCAGTATCGCCCATTAAGATATCCATATCTCCATCGTTTGAGTTACTAGCGGGAGTAAGGATCTTAACAGCTGCTACCGATTTGCTAACGCCATCGCCAAAAGCAGAGTTGTATCTAAAAGCGTTAACAATAATTGAAACTCTAGAGCCACGTCCCAAGTCCGACAAACCGAGATTATTGATGCCCTTAAACTTGGTCTTATCAGTCACTCTAAACGAATACCTTAGGTACGTTTTTCCACTTCCGTCCTTTGGCGTATATTTGCCAAAGAGTGCTTTTCCAGTTAATTCGCCCGCACCGACTCGGTTGTCTGCGACCCATTGAGTGATTTTTGACTTCACGGATGGGTCGTCAGCACTAATGACCAAACTGGGCTTAAATCTCTCGTCGCCTTTATTCCAAAATTCGACTTTCACGTTTTTAAGTACTAATTTAGTAAAAATATCTTTACTCATCTTGAATCTCCTGATTAGTGTTAATATTAAATAGTGTGTCTGGGTAAGCCTCTTTCACACGGTTTCTGTCGGTTAACTGAAGATGCCGACGATTATTCTTAAAAATCCCCTTGCCGTTTTCGCCATGAATCATATCAATCCCTAGCGTATCGAGCAGCGGTCGACACCTTGCGAGTTCTTTTCCAAGTACGGATGGACTCTTTGGCCATGCCGGATGTTCCTGAAGATATTGAATATAGTTGAGCTCGTCGTCAGACAAAGGCTCTTCCGAAGATTCAATATCGAAGTCCATTAGAGAGGTTACCGTTCCGTGCCACTCTCCGCCGCACTTGTCCACCAAGAACTTTGCTGCTAATGCGACTGGCGACTCATCCAATGCGTATTCGAGCTGTCTGTCTTTCACTTTCTTAAAGGCTAACTCAAACTCCAACTGGGAATGCCCGTCTAAGCTGGCGGCGATACTGCAAGCTAGCCTATACCAGTCTGCCGAGCGCGGATGCTCCTTAGGCTCAATATATGGATACTTCTTCATCGCGTCAGCTAGCACATTGAAGATTGCGCCGAGAATCTTAGGCTTCGCTTCGTTAAAACGAGCGTCCAACTCAGCTTGCGTCTTACGTTTGCTCTCTGGGATACGCTTGACTGTCAGAATAATCGAGCGATCGTTCAAATCGGCTCGATGAATCAGACGAGGAATTCCAGAAATCAATACTGGGCGACAAATATGATAGACTTCTTCGTCGTCGGTGGTATATAATCTACGTACTGTTAATGCGCCACCAGTGCAGACCTTGCATAGATCGTCACTCTGGTTGTCAGTAATCTTCGAAAGATTATCGAAAAACAGAATACTGTTCTTTGACGCGTAGCGTACTAAGTCCTCAATACGCCAAGTCATCTTCATACCATCCATTAATGCAGAAGGGTCAGCCAGCTTAATCACCATGCGCAAGCTCTCGCTTTTTCCGGCACCCATATCTCCGTTCATACATAAAAGAACCGATGGGCTATCCGGCACCATTGTGCTTACAATGAATACTAAAAAGACTAACCAGTCGCCGTCATCCTCAATATTGACGAACTCGCGTAAGCTGTCCAGATTCCTACTATCAGTTTGCTCTGGCAAAACTTGCCTCATCTGGTGCGGGAAGTGCTTGAAGCAAGGTGGCGTTGGAACTAGCGACCATCCATCGGTAGTAGTTTTAACAGCCATGCCATTTCTGGTGTCATATAAAATTACTTTCGGATTTCCATGTTCGTCCAGCTCCTTAAAAAGCCTCACTCCAAGTCGGCGTTCTTCGCCATCAATTTCGGCAACCGACGCGAGATAAGCGCAAATCTCCTCAAGGATATTGCGGTTAATCCCATGCCGTTTGTACTTCTTCACGAACCAGTTGCGCAACCATTTCCTAAACTCCGGTGAATCAATTCTAATCACTCTATCGCCTTTTCTATCGACAGCGATGTATCCTACACCATCTTCAGCGTCATGGAATAGTAGGTTGTCCTTACCAATCTGTTCGATAATCTCGTCAATCGAGATTCGTTTCGATTTCTTCGTGGTGTTCTCATTCTTATCCTCCATATTTAATCCTCTTGGGTCTCAGAATTCTTACCATCCTGTTTTCCTCCGTTTAAGTTGATATTGTTTTGCAGATTTGCGTGGCGGAGATACCTTGCGGCTGCGAACCTGACAATCGAGATAGCAGCTTCACACAATTCGTCGCCAGCAATTTCTAACCCTAACTCGCCCCGAAGAATCTTCTGGAGCTCACACAGGTCTTTCTGCTCAAAGTAGCTTCCGCTCATCGCGCCTCGCTTTCATTTAAAGTTGATATTGGTTTCGGGCTATATACCCAGCCCGATGGGTTATTGCCGACTAAGTTTTTAAGTTTCAATAGCCACTCCGTTGACCGCTCGCGACTATCTGCGACCCATTGAATACCAGGACGTCTTTATCTGCGAAACGTCGACAAAAAAATACGGCTTTTGCCGTATGATAATCAGTCGAATAGTGTTACTTACTGAGTAATTTCTTTTGTAACTGGTCGACATTATATCCTGCCGACTTCAATTCTTCTGCAGTAAGCC
The DNA here is from genome assembly GCA_045603785.1 of Candidatus Nanosyncoccaceae bacterium. Classification (GTDB taxonomy): domain Bacteria; phylum Patescibacteriota; class Saccharimonadia; order Saccharimonadales; family Saccharimonadaceae; genus UBA2834. The sequence goes on from JAZUMV010000001.1 coordinate 115,858, forward strand.
CTTTCTTGATTTTTAGATAGTCTTTGCCACTTCTAGGAATAAAAAGATTTCGGAATACTTCATATTTTTTGGGGATTATCTCAGCTACTAGACCGCTGCCAGTCTTAGTATACTTCAACTCTTCCTGCAGTTTAGAGATTTTTATTGCGTAACCATCTCTATATCCGTCGCCAAGAATCCATTGCGTAATCCTCAAATTGCTTGGCATTTCACCATTAACTGAATTGAATCGTTTTATTACCTTGCTATAGCCTGACTGAGTAAAATGGACGCTCAACGAGCCGTTACCGTACTTCTCGTTAGTTTCTAAGATTAATTCGACGACATAGCTATTGTCTTCTAGAATTTTAGAATCTAGTTGCCTTGTAAGTTCGAATGGCTTGAAAGCCATCTTATTCTTTAGCCTTCGTTCTTGAGCTGACTTGTTAACTCGTACTAATCCGTCTGCAATTTTAATTAAAAGAAAACCCTTTTGTATATTTCTGTCTATATCCGTATCATACACGTCTTTTACGTATCTGCGGTAACTAACCAACCCCTCATCAACTAATGCGTCTAGGACTTTATATAAATTTCGCTCAAAGAAACGGTATCCTAAGGAACACGCTAAATCGGCTTCGTAAATTTCAAATACTACAGGGTCATCCATCGTGTAATCCGAAATGTTTTTGTCGTAAATCACAAAATCATCTCCTAATGGTAGCGAGTCAATCTTATTTTGTGCCTGCATTAGTGCATGCTTCTGATAGACTAGCTTTGCTACGACACTAGTGATTTGGGTACTTGTTAGACCATCTTCCATTTCCTATATTATACCATATTTCCAGAGAAAATCATCTCCGCCAGAGGCTCTGCAATGACGATTGCAGGCGTTCTAACTCCCAAGCCGACAAATTGTGCGTTCTGACGATAAAACGGCTCAAATTCGTCCAAAATACACCACAGACATTTTTCGTCAAAATCGTCAAAAAGGGCTTTATTTTTCTCGTAAATGAGAGCAAAATTTCAATTTAATTATGAAAATGCCGAAATCCATCACAGTTATGAAGTATCTCGGAACAGACGGCGAGTATCATTTCGAGATTATCGACGACTTGCAGTTTCCGAACCTCGAAGACGGGCTTAATTATCTCGCTAGGCTAGAGCGTCAACTTTGGGCTGATGGCGAGATTGTCGAGCATTTATGGACTAGGACTTCTAGTTGTTGTGAGGTGATAAGTCGGAGGCCAAGCGGTCTTAGGAAGACAACACTTAGCTACAACTCCTTGGCTCACAGAACGACATGGCTACGATCCGACTTAGGCTAGAGCGTCAACTTTGGGCTGATGGCGAGATTGTCGAGCATTTATGGACTAGGACTTCTAGTTGTTGTGAGGTGA
>JAZUMV010000002.1:0-1668 GCA_045603785.1 Candidatus Nanosyncoccaceae bacterium
GCTTGAGTTCCCGACTCTAGCTCGAAAAGATGACGCGTTAGATTTTCTGCGCGAATTTGAGGAAGAAGGAGTACATCCGTACGGTACCGGTCACCTATATCATATCCGAAAGAAAGACGGCGACTTGAAGTCTTACGAGGAGTGGATCGACTATTGTGAGAAGATGAAATCAGGTAGTAAGGATAGGGTGCCATCGGAAACGTATTTTCTTGTTCGTGAGCGCGATAACAGAATTATTGGCATGATCAATATTCGTCTGAAGTTAAATGATTGCAACTGGAATGATGGTGGCAATATTGGTTACTGCATTCGTAAGAGCGAACGTCAGAAAGGGTATAACAAAGTAAATCTCTATTTGGGGCTTCAGATTTGTCACGAACGCGGCATCGAGGCAGTTCTGCTCGGTTGCGAGAAAAGTAACCTCGGCTCGTCGCGTACAATGCGCGCACTTGGTGGAAAACTGCTTCGTGAATATTGGAGCGACAAATATAACGCTATGGACCAGATTTATGTTATCGATGTCGCTGAAGCAGTCGAGAAGTATTACGACGAGTATAAAGGTAGGATTTTTTAGTTACTCGAGGCGCTCTCTGGAGCGCCTTTTTTATTTCTCAATAATTTGCTGGACTTTTCCTGTTTCCAGATATTTCTGGCAAGCGCCAAGAATTAGCTTGGTTCGAGAATTAGCGGATTTTGCGATTGCTTCATCAAAACTAACCCACTCTGCGTTTGCGATTTCTTCGGTATCTGTTGGGTTTGTTTCGGATTCCCAATCTCGGCAAATGAAAATCAATGTGAACGGCTGAGTCGTTCCGTCGGCGTATTTATAGATTCTTCCCGGACCGCTCATCGTTGCGACAATCTCCATATCTTCTTCCCGCGCTATAATTCCGCCCTCCTCGCTAAGTTCGTGCACGGCGGCGCTTTGCCATGAATCACCAAGCTCAACATGGCCACCGATGGGCGTCCAATAATCGAACTGCTTTGCATAAACAAGTTTAGCTTTTCCATCTTCCCTAATCGGCACAACATCCACTGTCGCCGTAATTAGTCGCATATCGCCAACTTTTTGGCGTAGACTATATACAAATGAATCTTTGTAGCTCATATTATCTCCTAATTAATTTTTCCACCACGACAGCTTAATTCGTAAACCTTGGCTCCACTTTTGCGAATTATTTCCATGCCAGAAAAGTCGTCTAAGCCGCCGTCGGCAATGAATTCATATTCGTAATCATCTTTTGTAAAGGAAGCCGGGCCTCTCACAGGAAGCACGCCATTCTCACCCACTTTTGTCAGCGCTGGACGAAGAACCGTATTAAAAATTTCCTCGGCAAAATCTGAGCTAAAAACCTGTCCGTAGTAATTCATACCCCAAATTGGCTTGTTATCTTTATAAACTATTTCTTCGCCCATAAAACTTTCGGCTCCAAAATATGTATCATGATAGATCAAATTGCCATCAGCATATTCATAATCTTTTGAGCCTAGTCTAGAATTCTTTAAGCACTTGGCGTTTTTATTAGCATAAGTAGCTCGCTTTGCATCGACCAAGAATGACTCCAGCTCGCCTTTCGGTATCTCAAAATCCAAATACAGGTAATCGTTCATATCATATGCTAGATTTTTCTCAATATAGTCCTTAGCGATTTTACAGATTTTAGAAAT
>JAZUMV010000003.1:0-66352 GCA_045603785.1 Candidatus Nanosyncoccaceae bacterium
AGAGCACGCTCTGCAACAATAAATGCCGCTTGCCCACCCTGCTTTTGGATTTCTGCAATCGCATGCAAAGCCAAAGTTGTTTTACCAGAAGATTCTGGTCCATAAATCTCAATAATTCTACCCTTAGGATATCCGCCGCCCAACGCTAAATCTAGTGACAAAGATCCGGATGGCAAAAGTTCCACATCCATCTTTGGCGTTTCGCCAAGTTTCATAATCGAGCCATCACCAAACTGTTTCGTAATCTGCGAAAGCGCAAGGCTCAAGGCTTGTTTCTTGCCCTCATCCATTGCTGCACTCTTTTTATCTTTCTTCGAATCAGTCGCCCCAGCCGCTACTGCATCTTCCTGACTTTTCTTAGCCACTTTTACCTCCTGTGTTATATCCATATTTTAACCGATAGCAAGATTAAATTCTAGCAGTTCTAAGCATGGGCGTGATATGACTGAACTCATAGTTGCTTTCCTGCCTCTTCGCTTCAAAGATCGGGAGCTCACCGAAAAAATATTCAACCTTACGCGCAACTAGCGCCTTAGTCTCATCTTTGACAACCCCAGCAAAGCCGACGAGTGGATTGCGCCGATTGAAGGTCTTCAGGAAGTTTAGCTCGCCTGTAGCCATATTCAGACCAAGACAGTAGATATCCTCAGGGCGTGAACGGCGTTGCAGAAGCGCATCCCTTAATTCGCCCATATAACAATCACCAGCACTGATAACCCCGTTCTCGATATCGATTGCAATCCAGACATAATCATCAAACTCCGCTCGCAAGCGCTCCAGCTCAGTCGTCGAGAGCTTAATCCTTCTTAAAATTTTCATATTTTACCTCCTTTTTTAAAAGTGTCCCCACTTTAGCATCTTTTCAAAAATAGTGACAAGCATTAGTACGATGCCGTTTTGCATTTTTCGCATTTTAGGGGCTAATATGTTAAGATAGTTAACAGATATAAATAAGATAAAGGAGAAGAGATGAGCGGACATTCCAAATGGGCAACAACTAAGCGCCAAAAAGCGGTAGTTGATGCCAAGCGTGGTGCCCTATTTACAAAAATCGGCAACCAGATCGCTATCGCCGCACGCAGTGGTACTGACCCTGCTATGAACCCTTCTCTCGCCATGGTTCTCGAAAAAGCGCGCCTTGCAAATATGCCAAAGGCAAACATCGAACGCGCTATTGCTCGTGTCGCAGACAAGAATGCGGCAGCCTTGATTGAGGAAACTTACGAGGCCTATGGTCCGGGAGGGATCGGTATTATTATCGAAATCGCAACAGATAACAAGAATCGTACAATGCCAGAAGTACGCCACACCCTCGAAAAGAACGGTGGCCGTATGGCAGATCCAGGTTCAGTCATGTTCCAGTTTACTCGCAAAGGTGAGATTTTCACCGAAAGCAAGGGTGATGAGATCATGATGGCAGCCCTCGACGCCGGCGCAGAAGATGTAGTCGACGAAGAAGACGGTACGATTATTTACACCGCATCTGGCGATCTTGCAAAGGTTCGTAGCGCTTTAATTGATGCTGGCTACGAGATTAAGTCAGCCGAACTCAAGTACGTTCCAAACAACGAAGTTGAAGTTGAAGGAGAAACCGCCGAGAAGGTCGAAAAGATTCTCGATGCAATCGACGATTTGGACGATGTAGTCGCAGTCCACACCAACGCTGCTTAGCTATAAGAAATAGACTCCGTAACGGGGGTCTATTTTTGTGCTTCATTGACTTCTTATTGTGTTTATGGTATAATATTATAACTTGTTGATTCAGCAAGTTTAAACCAGAGATGCGGATGACCGCTGAAAGTTTAACACTCTGGTTACGGAGGTTCTCTATGAATAACCTTGTTTCTTTCAAAAATGACAGAATAACAGCCGAGGTCTCAATTCGTCTGAGAGAAGACAAATCGGAGTACAAAGACGAGACAAAACTTCACGAAGTAGAAAAGATTCTCATCGGGAAGATATTGGTCGAAGCAGACGCCTATTCAAGCCAATGCAACTCAACGATTCTTCCCGCAAGAAAGAATGGCTGCTCTGCTGTAATGGTAATTCTCGAAAATGAAGACTATCTCTCAAGCGAACAAGAAAGACAGGAATGGAAGCAAAAAGCATATCATGTCCTCAGAAATCTAGTCTGCATTGTCGGCTACCGCGCGGAAACCATTTTCTTCAACGACGGAACAAGCGCCGTAATATCCTAAGGTCATTAGAAACTCTGTAGGCGGGTCCTAGACCCGCCTTTTTCCTGTTCTAGACACCAGTAGAACCGAAGCCTTTTTTGCCGCGCTTTGTCTCTGAAAATTCTTCGTCGGTAAGCTCGAAAGTCGCCTGATCAATTCGATTGAATAAACCTTGTGCAATGCGCATGCCCGGTTCAATTACGAAGTCTTCTTCGCCATGATTCACGAGCAAAACATGCACTTCACCTCTGTAATCCGAGTCGATCGTGCCGACGCCATTCATCATCGTAATGCCGTTACGTGCCGCGAGACCAGAACGAGCACGAATCTGTAGTTCATAACCTTCTGGGATTTCAAAGATTAGGCCGGTCGGCACGGCGTAGCGCTTGTTAACTTTCAAGATATAAGGCTCTTTAATGTAGGCATGAAAATCAAAGCCAGCCGCACCCGGGGTCTCGTATTGAGGCAATTCAACATCTTCAGCAATTTTCTTGATTCTAACTTTCATAACTCTCCTTACTCTAGTAATTGTCGCACACTTTGCGCTAGAGCCATAATTATGTTAAGATAACGGGGTGGAAGGATGACCGAGTGGTTTATGGTACTGGTCTTGAAAACCAGCGAGTGTAAAAAGCTCCGTGAGTTCGAATCTCACTCCTTCCGCCATTCATGCTTGTGCTAGAAAAGTAAAGCGTTTTTTGATAAAATCATCTATATCAAGTGGCACCATAGCTCAGCTGGTTAGAGCGTAGGACTCATAAGCCTAAGGTCACTGGTTCGATCCCAGTTGGTGCTACCATTTCAAGATTAGCCCCGCTCAGGGGATTTTTTATGCCCTCTTTTATGTGCTAGAATAATGGTAATGAAAAGTATCAAGAAGGGCTTCACCGTCCTAGAAATCATCATCTGTATTGCTATCGTGGCCACTTTTACGGTCCTATTCTTCTTCGAAAAACGCGACGTCGATAAAATGCAGCGCGACGAACAGCGCAAAATTGCTATTAACGCCATGTATTATGCCCTCGAGGAAGGTTATTACGCTGAGCATAACTACTATCCAGAAAGCATCGAAAATGCCGAAACGCTTCCTTGGGTTGATCCAAATCTCTTTACCGACCCTATCGGCATCAATCTCTGGCAAGAAGGTGGTAATTATAGCTACGAAGCCGAGAATTGCGACGAGAACAACCATTGCAAGAAATACAAGCTTCGCGCCGTGATGGAGAAGGAAGAAGATTATATTAAAACCAGCAGACATTAAAAAGAAGTCTTATCTCTAAACTCCGCTTCGCTCTTATACGTTTAGAGATAAGACTCTTTTTATTGTCTGCCATAATTCCTCATCACCTTCCATCTGACAACAAAAAAGAGTCGTATTCAGTAGCGTCAAGAGCGGAGCGGAGCTACGGAATACGACTTCTTTTTTGTTAAGCACCTACGCGGTCGCGCTTTTGCGTACGGTTAGCATTACGCTCAACGTACTCAATAATCTTGCCAGCGACGTTGCGGCCGGTAACCTTTTCAATACCAAATCCAGGGGAGGCATTAACCTCAAGTACCAATGGACCACGAGACGAGCGCATAATATCTACACCCGCGACACTCAAGCCCATAACCTTGGCAGCTTTAACAGCAACCTTCTCTTCTTCTGGGGTCAACTTGATAGGAGTACCAAGGCCACCCTTGTGAAGGTTAGAGCGGAAGTCATCATCGAGACTCTGGCGCTGCATACTTGCAACTACCTTGTTACCAACGACGAATGCACGAATATCCGTACCTGCAGATTCCTTAACGAACTCCTGCAAGAGAATGTTTACGCCGTCATCATTGGTAAGATAGAAGGCCTGCAAAGTAGACTTAGCAGCTTTCTTAGTCTCAGCCAAGACGACACCATTACCGTGCGTACCACTTGCGAGCTTAATAATAACAGGCATTTCGCCAAGCTGATCCAAAAGCTCATCGATATCCGTAGTATTGCGAGATACGACCGTCTTTGGAATGTCGATATTGTACTTAGCGAGGAGCTGCATCGAGCGAAGTTTGTTACGAGCACGCGTAATTGCGATAGACTTCGACAAAACATATTCACCCTGCATCTCAAGCTGGCGCACGATCGTGGTACCGTACTTGGTCATGTAGCTAGCGATACGTGGAATAATCGCATCGTAACGGCCAAGCGGTTTACCCTTGTAATAAACAGCGTTGTTGCTCTGCTCGATCGAGACATAGCAGTTCTTGTACTTAATGACATCTACTTCGTGACCACGATTCTTGGCCTCTTCGACGAGGCGCTGGGTCGAGTAGTTCTTATCGCCATTGGATAGAATTGCAATTTTCATTTTCTATCGCTCCTTTAAATAATTTTCCTTATAAAACTTGTACGGGTTTTTCTTCATCTTGTCATTCAACCCGATCGGGGTATTCTTCTTAATTTTGACAAGATTATCACTTTTACTTACATCTACAATAAACTTTCCGCTTAAGGTGCGGCGACCTATCAGAATTGGATAGTTATGCGTCGAGCGGTCACTCAGACCGAAGCTTGCACGCATTTTTTGCCCCTCGATTTTCACGGGCAGTTTAACGCGATATTTTAAGGTTGTTTCGCCGAGAGAACTCTTTGTCATTGCAACGCTATACTCTGTGGCGGTATGTTCTATACCCGTATAGTACGGGGAGCCTTCACCGAAGAGCTTGAAGTGCAAGACATGGTCCTTATCGACAAAAATATCGCTAGCCCAGACTGCTGAGCTATCTGCGCCGGTATCTACCTTTGCAGGGACATCTTGAATTTCGTCGCCGAAACTAACAGTGGTTTCGCGACCGATTATACTCTTTTCCATATTCTATAAATATAATTTTTAGAATCCTTCTTATTGTACCATTTTTTAGCCAAAATGTCAATGCTTATAGTCTTTCAAAGAACTCTTCGCAATATTTATATAACAAGTTCGCCATAGATTCAATATAGAAGTTACAGTATGATATAATTCATCTTATGAAGAGGGAGTTAGAGAAGCTACGCCATGCTCGTAGCGCAAAGGATTTTCCAAATATTAAACTCGATGAGGACGAGCATGTAGTTCTCTCGATTAAGCGCTCTTTCTTGGGCTTAATTGGCATCTGGTTGAGTGGTGCTTTATGCTTGATTGCAACTATTGTAATCGCGGTCTGGATTACTAATGATCATTTCTTCGCGACTACACTTTTCGGCAACCTAGGCGGAACTAGTATTCTTTGGCTAATCTTTATCGCGGTTTTCATCTTTATTATCTCAATGTCTGCAATTTCTACCTATGTTTACAAAGACAACAAGATGTATATTACGAACCGCCGCGCGATTCAGAATATTCGCGTTTCTCTCTTTAACTCCTCTACGAATGTTATTGAGCTCGAGCGCATCGAGGATGTTTCCTTCCATCAGCAGGGTATTATTGGTGCTATCTTCAATATTGGCACCCTCCGCATGTCCACCGTTGGCGACGAGACGACTTACACCTTTAATATGCTCGATACTCCAACCGACGAGGTTGAGACTATTTCTAAGCTCGTTCGCGACTCCCACGCTCGTAAAGCTAAGCAATAATCTTCCGTTTTTGACAAACTTTAGCTTTTTGAATGTTTGTTATATAATGTTTTTATGGCATTAGCAATTATTTTAGCTGTTCTAATAGTTGCCTTTATTCTTATTCGACATCATGTAGGCGTTCCATTTTTAACTATGATTGCCGGTTTAGCGGTCTATGAGGCTTTTGGCGCCGGTTTCGCGGCAACGGTCGCACAATGGATTCCTGCCATTAGCGAGGGTCTAGCTGATCAGATTATTTATTGCGCCCTAGTCGCAGTTGTGCCACTAGTGCTCTATTTCCGCGTTGGCAGATCTGGCTTATTCGGAATTATGAGGATTATCGAGTCGATAATTTTTGCCCTCATGCTCACAGTCCTAATATCTGGAGTCGTCTCAAGCTACTTCCCACTTGATCATTATTCGGCAAGAATTCTAGATTGGATTAACGGCGTCAAAGGAGTTCTAATGATGGCTGGCGTACTTATGGCGTACGTAGATGTTTTCTTTTATCATTCAAATCGTTTCGCCTAAGCTCCCAGAGAGCGATACCGGTAGCAACCGAAACATTGAAGGATTCTTTTTGGCCGCACATCGGGATTTCCAAGAGCTGGTCGCAATGCGAAAGGATTTCTTGAGGGATGCCGTGAACTTCTTCGCCCAAAATAAGGGCGATTTTTTCTGGATATTCTTGAGATTCGGCAAGATTAAGCGAGTTTTCGCCCTGTTCGAGCGCGCAAATCGTAAAATTGTCAGCTTTTAGTTCCTCGATGGTCTTCAGAATGTCTTCAGAACGGCGCCACTTCACCATATCTTCGGCACCGAGCGCGGTTTTATGGATTTGCTTACGGAGTTTTTCTTGTTCATATGGAAGCCCCTTATCCATAAACGGTGTATAGCCGGTAAAGATCACTTCGTCAATTCCAAGACAATCGCAAGTGCGCAAAATTGCACCCACGTTATAGGTGGAGCGGATGTTATAGAAAATAACCGTAAGCTTTTTCATGTTATAATAAAATTATGAATGAGGAAGAGGTCCAGCGCAAGCGCAGGCAGAATGAAGAAGAAAATACCGAACGTAGATCGAAGATTTTAGGCCTGCCATACCTCGACACTCGCGGCTTCGAAAACGACTCGCCGCTCCACATCAACTTGCTCGAAAAACCATTCATGCACGAGAACCACATTATTCCTCTCGAAAGAGGCGAAGGTGGCACTCCGTTCAAATTTATGGTTACGAGTCAAACCCCTCGCACCGTCATGCAGAAAATGGTTATCGACTATGACGCACAGGGCAATCGCGTTGAGTTCTTCTTGATTTCCGAATCTGCATTCCGCGTCTTCATGCTACGCTACGACCCACCGCTAGAGGTCAATTACGAAGACATCGAGATCGCCAAGGAAGGTGATAGCGAGACAATTCAGCAAGTCTCCAATATTCTCAATACCGTTCCGACTGATAAGGTTTTTGATTATCTCCTCGATCAGGCAGATAGGCTCGGTGCCAGCGATATCCATATCGAGAACCTACGTGGCGAAATCCGTATTCGTATGCGCGTTCATGGTATTTTGCATCCGGTCGCAGAGATTTCGAAGGATCGTTACCGCATTTTCATGGGCGAACTCAGTAGCCGCGCCAATATTTCAACCGCTAGCACCAAGCCTCAGTCTGGCCACATGCAGATGGATATCGATCGCAACGGCGCACATCACATCTTGAACCTCCGCGTCGAGATGGTCCCAACTATGTATGGCCAGGACGCTGTTTTGCGTCTCTTCAACTTCGACGAAAGTCTCTTGAATCTCGATTTGCTTGGTATTACCAAATCCGAGCGCGCCGCCATCGAGGAAGTCGTGTCGCATCCGCGCGGCCTTGTCTTAATGGTTGGTCCTACCGGCTCTGGTAAGTCTACTACCCTTTACTCAATCTTGAACGCCCTTAATACAACCGAGCGCAAGATTATCACCCTTGAGGATCCAATCGAATACGGCATCGATGGCCTCTCGCAGATTCCGATTAACACTAACGGCGGCGGCTCGTTCGCTGAAGGTTTGCGCTCCGTGCTCCGCCTCGACCCTGATGTCGTGATGGTTGGCGAGATTCGTGACGCTGATACCGCTAAAACCGCAATCCAGGCTTCAATTACCGGTCACCTCGTGCTTTCGTCCTTCCACGCTAATTCCACTAGCGCCGCTTTTGCGCGCATGATCGACTTGATTGGCGTTAATCCAGTCTTCTCTACTTCAGTTCGCCTCTTGATTGCACAGCGCCTCGTCCGCAAACTTGACAACAACAAACAGCCATACAAGGCCGACGAGAATACGAAGAATTACATTAAGCGTGTGCTTTCAAATGTTCGCACAGATTACAATCTTGACGATATTACGCTATATAAGCCGGTTCCGAGTGACGAGAGTCCATTTGGCTACAGCGGCCGTTTGGCCATTATGGAACAGATGGTTGTAACTGATCCAATTCAAGCATTCCTACGCGGCGAAGCCGGCGCATTCGATACAAAAGCGATTGAATTTACTGCTCGTAATGCAGGTATGTTGACCCTTGAGCAGAAGGGCGTCTTGGCTGCTTTGCGCGGCGACACAAACATCGAAGAAATCGGTCGCGTCATTTAATCTCGCTTCAAGAGGTAACTTTTCGGGTTTCTCTCTTTACCCCCTTTTCAATCCTTGAAAAATATGCTAAAATAAGACAAGTTTTAATTATTAAAAGGTAAGAATATGTCGTTTGAACTACTAAAAATGGTGGGAGATGCCCAAAAGAAGAAAGCCGTCGTTGACGTGCGTTCGGGCGACACTGTGCGTGTGTCGCAAAAGATTAAGGAAGGCGATAAGTTCCGTATTCAGGTTTTCGAAGGCACTGTTATTCGTGTCGATCGCAAAGCTTCCCATACTGAGCGCTTCGTAGTCCGCAAAGTTACCTCTGGTGTTGGCGTCGAGAAGTCCTTCTTGATTCACAGCCCGTTGGTTGAAAAGATCGAAATTGTTCGCCGTGGTAAAGTCCGCCGCAACAACCTTCGCTACCTCCGCGAACGTTCTGGTAAGTCCGCTCGCTTGGTCGGTAAGGATTTCGATCGCAAAGCTGTTAACACTCTTGAAGAAGAGGTTGCAGAACCAGAAGTCAAAGAAGAAGCTGCTGAAGCTAAGGCAGAAGCCTAATTGGCAATTCTTGGAATAGATGAAGTTGGAAGAGGCCCCTGGGCGGGGCCTCTTGTTGTGGGCGCTTGTCTTTTGCCCGAAACAATCGAAGGTCTTACCGATAGCAAGAAATTAAGCGCCAAAAAGCGCGAGCAGCTCGCGGTCGACATACGCGAGCGCGCAGATTATGGCCTGGGTTGGATTCCGGCCCATGAGTTAGATTCGCTCGGCCTAACCGAGGCTCTCTGCAAGGCTTGCCGTGAAGCCGTGAGCCAGATCCAGGGCGGCTTCGATCAGATTATTATCGATGGCACGATCAACTTTTTGCGCGGCACAAAATATGAAGGCATCGTTCAGGTCGTACCGAAAGCAGATTTCTTAGTGCCAGAGGTTTCGGCTGCTTCAATTATTGCGAAGGTCTCACGCGATCAGTATATGTATGATTTAGCCGAAAAATACCCTGGCTATGGCTTCGAAAAACATGTTGGCTACGGCACAGCCGCTCACAAGAAAGCAATTGCCGAGCTAGGCGTTTGCGATGAACACCGTAGAAGTTTTAGGCCAATTGCGGAAGTTTCCCAGAAGAGGCCCATTTTAACTGCTGGCCAGCGCGCCGAGGCAATTGTCGCAGAAGCATTGAGGCGCAAGAATCATCAGATTATTGAGCGCAACTGGCGTACGAAGTTTTGCGAGATTGATATTATTTCCGAGTTTAACGGCACGATCTATTTTACAGAGGTGAAATATAGCAAAAACCACTCTGGTCTAGATAGAATTACCGATGAAAAACTCAAGCAGATGCAGTTTGCCGCCAACGCCTACCTTTCAATTTTTGACATCCAAAAACCAGCCAAGCTTGCCGCCGCTGAAGTTTCTGGCGAAGAATTCAAGATTACAAGTTTTCTAATCCTAGAGTAGGCTCATCTGGACAAGGCTCGAGGACATGCGCCATGGCTTGTTTTTCTCGTGGTGTTACCCAGAGCTTATATTTGTATTTTACAGATATTTGACGCGCGACATATTCGCATTGAAAGGATTCGTTGCTTGGGAGCCAATCCGCCGCATCTTGGTCGGATTTTTCTTGATTTGCCGGACCGTCAACCGCAATAAGATTAAGAGGATCCTGGCTAATAGCGTAGCGAGTCGCTTGATCAAAATCAAAAGCGCCGGTCGCCCAAGCATTGCTCAGAGCTACAACATGGTCAATCTGAACTGCCGCCGAGGTTTCTTGACCGCGCTGGAAGTTTATCGTGGTGCCAGTATATGGGTCCTGCAAAACGCCAGATTGAACCTTGCATCCCTTCAAAACAACATCTTCAAGATCGCGAGTCAGGATTGCCTCGCGCATATTACAGCCCGTGCTGGTCGTACTCCAATCGTCATAGAAGAGTTTGCGGTAATATTTCGTCGAATTATCCTTCTCTTTCACGGCCAAGCTTTCGAGTACATCTTTCGCGAGAGTCGAGTCGGTTTCCTCTTGAAATTCTTTCAAATCCGGAAGCGGCTCGGCCTTAAATGAGCTCAAAAAGCTCTCGAGAGGATTCGTATCAGGATTACCATACGAACTCGGGCTCAGAAACAAGAAGCCACAAAAACCTGCGACCGCCAAGAAGGCGGCCACACAACGGCGAATACGACGCAGGTCTTTTTTGTTCATAGATTAATAGTTCTCGGCGCTAACCTCGAAGTATGCCTGAGGATGTTTGCAGACTGGGCAAGTCTCTGGAGCTTTATCGCCAATATGAATATAACCACAGTTGCGGCATTTCCAGACAGCAACGCCGTCACGCTTGAAGACCATGCCGGCCTCGAGGCGCTCTTTGAGCTGCTTAAATCGCTTCTCATGGTTCTCTTCAATCTTGCCAACCTTTTCGAAAAGTTCAGCAATCTCGTCAAAACCTTCTTCGCGAGCCTCTTCGGCGAACTTTACATACATTTCGTTAGTTTCATAGTCTTCGCCCTTGGTTGCATCAACAAGATTAGAGCTCGTCTCTGGAACTTCGCCATCATGGAGGAGCTTGAACCAGATTTTGGCATGTTCTTTTTCGTTATCGCTAGTTTCAGTAAAGATGTCTGCGATTTGCTCGTAGCCCTCTTTCTTAGCCTTGCTGGCATAATAGCCATATTTAACACGCGCCTGAGATTCGCCCGCAAAGGCAGCATTCAAATTCTGTTCAGTCTTCGTACCACTTAAATTCTTCATTTTACCTCCTGTTTTTAATCTATTTTAGCATGCTAGATATAGGCGGCGAGCAGAAGCATTATCCCCACTCTGTACTTCTCTGTTATACTAGATGCATGGGAATTGAGAGGGTTATCGATACGAGCATCCATGAGGATGATCCAGAGGAGAAGGCAGTAGAATTTAGCCTACGCCCTACCACTTTTGATGAATATATCGGGCAGCCGCGTCTCAAGACCAACTTAAAGCTTGCAATTGATGCCGCCAAGAAACGCGGCGATGTTCTGGATCATATTTTACTTTTTGGCCCTCCAGGTCTTGGCAAAACCACAATGGCCGGCGTAATCGCACACGAGATGGGCGCAAACTTGCGCGTCACTTCTGGTCCGAGTATCGAAAAAGCCGGCGATTTAGCTAGCATTTTGACGAATTTGAGTGATGGCGATGTCTTATTTATTGACGAGATTCATCGCTTGCGCCGTGCTGTGGAGGAAATCCTCTACTCTGCGATGGAAGATTACAAACTAGATATCGTAATCGGTAAAGGCCCTGCCGCAAGGAGCGTCCGCCTAGATTTGCCAAAGTTCACTATTATTGGCGCAACTACTCGCACCGGCAGCCTCGCTGCGCCTCTACGCGACCGCTTTGGTCATCAGTTCAGACTCGAATACTATGCCAATGACGATATTCAAAAGATTATCGAGCGTTCTGCAAGATTACTCGAGACGAAGATTGAGCCAGAGGCGTCCGAGATGCTAGCTAAACGCTCTCGCCTCACACCACGCATTGCAAACCGCCTCCTAAAGCGCGTTCGCGATTATGCTGATGTAAATGCAGACGGGATTATCGACACGAAGACCGCCAAGAAGGCACTTACGATGCTCGAGATTGATGATTTGGGCCTTGATCCGGGCGACCGCAATATGCTCACTCTTATGATCGAAAACTACGACGATAGACCAGTCGGTTTAAACACTATTGCAGCTTTAACCGGCGACGAAGCAAGCACTATCGAAGACTTCTACGAGCCTTACCTAATGCAACTTGGTTTCATAGAACGGACTCCTCGTGGAAGAATCGTAACGCGAAGAGCAAAAGAATTTTTAGGTAAAACTTAAAACAAAAAGTCCCATTCTAGAACGTCAAGAGCGAAGCGGAGTTCTGGAATGGGGCTATTTTTGTTTCTAAGCTTTAGCCAAAGATTCCGCGCTTCGCACTACGGAACTGCTCCATGAGCTTCTTCTGTTCTTTGCTAAGTTTCTTTGGAATTTCAACATTGATCGTGACGATCTGAGGGCCGCGTTCAGAATAACCAACGCGCGGTGCGCCGTGACCAGAAAGTTTAAAGTTTGTACCTGGCTGAGTACCGGCCGGAACCTTCATCGTGATCGTACCGTCAATTGTTTCAACATCAACCTCGGCACCGAGCACAGCATCAACCATCGGAATAGTAACTTCGGAAAGGATGAGGTCGCCTTCGCGAGTAAGGGTCTTGTGTGCGCGAACGCGAATCTCAACATAGAGGTCGCCACGCTGGCCACCTTCTTGAGGAGCTGGACCACCACGGCCGCTCAAACGAATGCGCTGACCATCATAGATACCCGCCGGGATCTTAAGCGAGACCTCCTCGCCATCAATGCTAACCTTCTTAGTAGTGCCAAAGATCGCCTCCTTGAACTCGATCGTAGTAGAGGTCTTATAATCGCGGCCACGACGAGCGCCGCGGAAACCACCGCCCATACCAAAAAGTGAACCAAGAATATCATCAAAACCACCCATGCCGCCGCCGAAGTCAAAGTTAAAGCTCTGACCATTAAAGTTAAAGCCCTCAAAAGGATTGCCCGCACCGCCACCAGCACCACCGACGCCAGCATGACCAAACTGATCGTAGCGAGAACGCTTAGTTTTATCACTCAAAACCGAGTAGGCCTCATTAGCCTCTTTAAATTTCTCCTCAGCTTCCTTGTTGCCAGGATTCTTGTCTGGGTGATACTTTACGGCAAGCTTACGAAAGGCTTTCTTGATTTCATCATCAGAAGCGTCCTTCTTGACGCCAAGCACTTCGTAATAATCTCTTTTGCTCATATTAAAAGATTTTAGCATTTAGCACTCTAATATGCAAGAGTGCTAAGCCATTACAAAGATGCCGCAAACAATCAAGATAGCGGACAGGACATAACGAGCGATGCCCTGCTTCGAAAGCTTTTTGACGCGAATAATCTTCGGGAAGATTTTCGACATCACAAAGGTAATAAAGAGTGATACGAAGAGGCCAGAGGCTTTATAGATTGAGGTTGCCATCGCTACAACCGGAATCGAAATAAGGGCGTACTTATAGCAAGCGTCAGAAATACCAAAACAGAGATTATCTCCAAAGGCGAGCGACGAGTTTAAAGCTGCTTTCTTATGTTTGAAAAATGCGCGAGAGATGACCGTACGCCATCCTGGCATACAAATAACCAGGAAGACCGAGAAGACCAGACAGCCGAGCTGAAAATAGAAAAACGCCTGCGCGAACAGAACATAGCTCGCCGAGCCCGCATCGGACAGGAAGAATACCAGAAGAATATCCGAAAGAATCGAGAAGAAGGAATGAATCAAAGTCGTGCCAGCAACTCTAAAGTCCGTCACATGTTTCTTATCGTCATTAAAGAGCGCAACTATCATAGCCCCAATAATAATCAAAATGAGACCCATCGACTGATTTGCAGCTATGCGCTCGCCGAGAATCAGCGCGCCAAGGCCAAGCGAAATCAACGGGCCGGTCTGACTGAAAATCTTAATATCAACCGGATCGCCTTCTTGTAACGCCCTAAACAAATACATCTGAGCAATTACATTGATGGCGCCGGCGAACATAATTCCGAAGACGCTTTGAAGCGGGAACATAAAGATAGCGCGACCAAAAATCGCAAGCAAAACTATGATTGCGAGAATATAGCTCGGCAAACGCATGAATGCAAAGGAAGCTGCCTTCTTCTTCTGGATAACTGTATCAACTAAGTGGTCTTCAACCTTTTCAGCAATGGTACCGAAAAATGAAGCAAGAATAGGAAAAATCACCCACATACTTATATTTTAGCATAAGTTCTTTGGTGCCCTAAACGCGACGGTTCGCGACCGCCCAAGCATCACTATCGGCACAGAAATCGTCCGGTTGAAAGCCGAAAATCATCGAAAAAAGTCGTTCCTCAGTCACGCTGCCAACAATATGCATCTTTTCGTCAATCACGAGCGCGAAGCCCGTATTGCTTCTTAGGAAAGTCGAGAGCAGCTGCTCGATAGTATATTCTGGACGCACATAGAAAATCTTCTTATCTAGATACGGTTCAATAGAATCATTTTCGGAAACCTTAGCAATATCAAAATCATCAGCATGAATTAAGCCAATCGCCTGACCATCAGCATTCAGGACCGGAAAACATCTCGAGCCACTCTTAAAAAGGCGGTCAAGCGTAAAGAGACTCATCTCGTCCGTATCGCGCAAAAAGGACATTTTGCTTTTTGGCAACATAACATCCCTGGTTGTTTTCTCGCCCACATTCAGAAGGGCCAGCATAATATATCGATTTCGCTCTTCCAGAATTGTTTCTGGCGTACGCTTGAGCAAAAGCTCTAAGTCTCTGCGATTCTTAGCTACATAAGGAGTATTCCGCTTCGGCGGACGGAAGCGGTCGAGCCTGGGATCTAGTGAACGCACTATACCCGACATAAGCTTATAGAATAGTGGCCCCATATGTTAAAATTATTTTATCATGAATAAAACTACAGTAGTTATCATTGCTTTAATCTTAGCCGCTTTCGGTGGCCTGGTGGGTTTTACCGTTTATAATTCGAGCAAACAGAAGGAGAAGGAGATTGATGTCTCTGGCATTAATTCCGGTGTTGTTATTGAAGCATCCGAGAAGAATGGCTATATCGGGGACCATGTTCGCGGCAAGGTAGATTCAAAGATTGTTGTTGTCGAATATGCAGATTATCAGTGCCCTGGCTGTGCTTCAATGGCTCCGCATATCGATAAGCTTTATGAAGAATACAAGGACGATGTTGCTTTTGTCTTCCGTAACTTCCCTCTAACTAAATCCCATCCAAACGCACGCGCCGCTTCCGCTGCTGCTGAAGCTGCCGGTAAGCAGGGCTATTTCTGGGAAATGTACGATTCTATCTATGATAACCGCACTTCCTGGATGGAATTGACCGGCGAAGCTCGCACAAACACCTTTACTGAATTATTCGCTGGCGTCGCAAAGAATGGCGATCTCGATCAGTTCCGCAAGGATTTAAGCGATGAGAACATCCTTAGAAAGATTGATTTCGATTACAAGCTCGGCCTCGAAGTCGATAAAGTTACAGCAACTCCTTCGATTTATATCGATGGCGTCGCCGTTGATGTAACTAAGGTCCAAACCTTTGACGAGGTCGAGGATTTAGTCCGCAATACGCTCGACGCAAAGATTGCCGGTACTTATGAAGATACCGAAGCTGCCAAATCTAACGAATAAGAACGACTGGTTTTAGAAACAACAAAAAACAGCCTCTGGGCTGTTTTTTGGGCTACATTTCGATGAATTCGTTCCAACGAAGTGTGTCCTCCACTCGCAACGTACCCTTGCGGCTACGCTTCTTCATGGTTTTCTCCTTCTTACTAATGTATGCTCTAAACGACCTTTTGTCCCCTTAAAACCGTATAAACGGAATGAGCATGGTTAGTATTATAGCAAAGACGCCAAAAAATGTCAATACTTATGCTTATTTACAGGGGTAGAGTCAAGGATATTTTGGCATGTTTTCAGCCAAAATCAAGCCAAAAATTGGGCTATTTTTTGGCTTTTAGCGCTAAGCGAATACGCTCTTCGACTGGTAAACTCGTATCTACCCCTTCAAGTGCTTTCGTAGCGTCCGCAAGCTGGAATCCGAGCGCCATAAGAGCCTCGAGCGCCTCATCGTTTGCCTGAAGCTGCTCTTCGAGTTTTAGCTCACCCTTGCGGCCATAATATGTCGGTAAACCAACCTTTTCGCGAAGATCAACAATTACACGCTCGGCAGACTTCTTGCCAACGCCACTAGCCTTCGAAACAAAGGAAGAGTCAGCATTTGCGATCGCATTACGGACTTCTTCATAACTACCTAGAGACAGAATAGACATCGCAGCCTTTGGACCAATGCCCTGAACGGTAATCAGAAGCTCAAAAAGTTTCTTGCCCGCAAGCGCCGTAAAGCCGAAGAGCTCCTCGGACTGCTCACGCACATGATGGTAAGTATAGAGTTTTACTTCATCATGAAGGTTAAGCGAGTCAAAATCTGGAGTCGTTAGACTAATTTCATAGCCAACACCATGAACATCAACAATAACTGAATTTGCGAACTTTTCGGTCAGTTCTCCTCGAATATGTGCAATCATAAGTCTATTCTAGCATTAGCTATAGGCGGCGCGCGTCATCATTGCATGCGTAATTGCAGCAGCGAGCGCATCAGCCGCATCATCAGGCCTTACAATGTCTTTCATATTGAGGAATTGACGGACCATTTCCTGCATCTGCTTCTTATTCGCACGACCATAGCCCGTCAAGGTTTGCTTGATTTGAAGCGGGGTATACTCAAAAGTCGGGAGATCGTGCTGCTTCATAACAAGAAGAACTACGCCGCGCGCCTCCGCCACACTAATACCGGTCGTAATATTCTGGTTAAAATATAGTTTCTCAATCGACACTTCATCCGGCTTCGTTTCCTCAATAATCTGGTTTAGAGATTCGTAGATATCCAACAAGCGATCGCCAAGCGGAGTGTGTGCCGGCGTGGATATTACCCCCGCGGTCACCATGCGCGGTTGTTTGTGTGTTGTAAAACTTACAACACCAAAGCCACAGATACCAGTCCCCGGATCTATCCCAAGAATTCGCTTTGTCGACATAAGCTTATTATATCTTAATCAAAGGCTAGGGTCTTGCGTTTAGAGGGGATAGCGCGTTTTAGTTTTGCTCCGAGTGCACGGAAGAACTTTGCGATTTCTTCGCGATACTGAATCGCAACATAGATTACGCCAGCCAAAATCGCGAGCGCAAGCGCACCATAGGCAATGAATCTGCGCGGTTCGGAAAAGCTCGTAGACGCAGAAGTTCTCGGCGCATATTCCGAACCATCAGTATCTTGAATTTTGCGACAGCGGTTCGTTTCAGGATTGCGCTCATACCCCTCAGCACATTCCGCCAAAGTGCTTTCTTCCTCGATTTTCTTACAGCGACCAGTCTCCGGATTCAAAACCTTACCCTCAGGACAAACGGTTGTAGTCTCAGCTTCTTCATTTATGCAATTACCGGTTTCTTCGTTAATAATCTTACCTTCTGGGCAGGTCTGAAATTCCTGATAGACATTCTCTGCCCCAGGTGTACGCGCGTAGCTTAGCAGCCACTCGCCATTCATAAGTACATTTGACAAGCCTTTCTTTTGTCCATGTTTGTATTCTTCAGAGTCAATCTCGTCACCGTCATCACCAACGATCGCTATCGTGTTTGAGCTGGTCGGATCCTTGGTTAGGATCATATCCTCATTTTGCACCGCTAAGTATTCCCTACCTTTTATCTGGCCATGCAAGGCATAGGTTTTATTTTTATAGCCAATACTCAACCCTTCGAGCGAGCAACTTTCTACCGGGTTATATATTTCAATGAACTGTTCTGAGCTCGATTCTTCATAGTAACTATAGATTTCCGTAATCTTGAGCGCAGTGCAATAATCTCGCTCGAGCTCGATCGTTTCAATAGCCGCCTCGTCGATTTCTGGATAGTATTTTTCCTGCACAAACTCGCCGTCGCGGAGCACAACACTATAATTAGCATCTTCGCCTGTAGCAAACTTTGGGATTTGGTGTGCACATTCAAGCTTGCCCCAACATACTTCGTCAATCACTTCACCATCTTTCAACAACGACAACTTGCCGCCGGTCGAAGCGAGACCGGAGGAACCAAAATTAAACAAATAGTCTGAGGGGGCGGTAGAGTATTGAGGACTTTTAGAGGAGCCAATAATTAGCATTTGGTTTTGCAGTAGTTGCTTTTCACTGAAGACCACTGAGCCAACTGCATTACCGCTACTGTTCGCATAGACGACTTCATAGCCGGCCAAAGCTAGTGGCCCGGAGTCAGTTTTCTCCAGGGCAAAGAAATCGTAGTTTTGCAGAGATACAGCATCGCTATCTTTGTAGCCGGCATTAACCGCAAAGAATCTCAGCTCTTCGGCTGATACATCAGACAGCGTTTCTTCCGTACCCTGCTCTGATGTTTCAGCCGAAGCCTCGCCCTCGAGCGCAAAAGTCGGCCCGGAGTCAAAGCAGATTATGGTTGATAATATGAATATGATTTGAATGATTCTTTTGACTTTCATGCCCGCATCATAAGTCTTTTTCGAAAAAAGTGACAAGCATAAGTATGATGTTTTAAGATGTGTTAGAATATAATCATGAGCGATTTGCTAAATATCGCGATCGTACTTCTTGCTGGGCTCACACAAGCATCGCTCCAGCTTAGTTTTGGTGCTTTAATCATGCTTTATCATGCCAGCATTGGCAAGCATCGCCGCAGCAAGACCCGCTTCCTCGCCAAGAGCTACATTATTGGTAGTGGCGCGATTAGCTTTTTGATGGTCGGAACAATCGCTTTCATTCTGTCCAACATCTTTAATGGCAAGGTCGATGCATCGATTACAATCATGATTCTGGTCGGCATTCTACTCGCCAGCTCGGTCGTAATGTGGAAGTTTTATTTCCGCAAAGGCGCCAAGACCCAGCTCTGGCTACCGCGCTCTTTTGCGGCTTTCATTAGCAACCGCGCACGCAATACCGACGATGTAATCGAAGCGTTTTCTTTAGGAATCTTAAGCAGCTTCGCTGAAATGCCAATCAGCCTCGCGCTCTATATCGTGGCGGCTTATGGCATTTTGCAGATGAGCGGATTCTGGCAAGTCGTTGCACTTATTGCTTATGCTTTACTTTCCGTCATGCCGCTATTAGTCTTAAAAGTACGCCTCAAGACAGGCCGAAATGTCGTGGAGGTGCAAAAGTGGCGAGTCAAGAACAAGGCTTTCCTAAAGTATTTTTCCTGCTGCAGTTTTATTACCCTCGCCGCAACAATTTTAAGCTTCTGGGTCTTCTAATATGGACGACGATGTGCTGGATTTTGAGTACTCACGCAACGATGTGAAGCGAGACATCATTTATGCTGGTGCTGGCTTAGGCCTGCCAGCGGGATGGCTCGAGCAAATGGCCGAGATTACTACGCAGGCCGTCGATCAATGGATAGCAGACAAAGCAACCGTAACGGAGGATGACATCCGTCGTAAAGTCATTCTGGAGCTCGAACCGCTCAATGCGGACGTAGCTTATGCTTATGATAATTATGATAAAATAATATAAAGAAATGGCGAGATACAATTACGATTTAGTGGTCTTAGGTAGCGGCGACGCAGGTAGCGAAGCAGCATTTTTGGCAAATGAAGCAGGCCTTAAGGTCGCAATCGTCGAGAATAACAAGTGGGGTGGTTCTAGTCTCAACTTCAGCGACATCCCAATGGGTGCACTTAGATATGTTTCCAACTTAATGCACGAAGCCAAACGAGCTTCTAAGCTTGGTCTTTCCAGCAATGCCCTGAGATACAACTATCCAACCGTCAACAACTGGAAGAACTTCGCCATGAAGCGTGCGGGCGCTAACGACAAGAAAGTCTATACCGAAGACAGAATTACTTGCATTGAAGGCGAGGCTCGTTTCTTGAGCGCTCACGAAATTGCCGTTGGCGACGAAACCATCAAGGCAAAGCAATTCTTGATTGCAACCGGCGCAACGATTGCCGATGTCGGCATCAAGATCCCAGAAAATGTTAATTATTGGTTACCAGAAGATGTACCGTATATTTTGAGGCCGCCGAAATCCGTTTTCGTGGTTGGCGCTGGCGCTACTGGCTGCGAGATTGCACAATACTTCTCACAGATGGGCGCTACTGTTACGCTCGCAGATTTGGCCGTGCGCGTTTTGCCACAGGAAGACGAAGAAGTTGGCCAGGTGCTTGAAGAAATCTTTACCAAGGATGGAATCAAGGTTTTGACACAGAGCCGCGTTGTTGCACTTGAAAAGCACGATAACGCCATCAAAGTCATCTTCATTCGTGGCGGTCAGGAAAAATCCATCAAGGCCGATGAGGTCGTGCTCTGTACTGGCTACACTCCAAATGTTCAGGATTTAGGCCTCAACAATGCAAAGGTCAAGTTTAACCATGACGGCATCCGCGTTAGCGGCTCAATGCAGACAAGTGCAAAGAATATTTATGCTTGTGGCGATGTAATTGGCGGGCATAGTAATAATACGAAGGCAAAGATAGAAGCTCGCATTGCGGCCCTACATCTTATTGGTAAGTCCCGCGAAGTCGTAGATTATACCGGTCTAATTCGCACAACCAAGCTATTTCCAGAAGTTGCCACAGTTGGCCTCAATGAGGACGATTGTATTAAGGCGGATCGCAAGTTCAAGAAGACGATTAAACCTCTATTTTGCAACGCCTCGATTACCGAGAACTTCCGCTCTGGTTTTATTAAGATGATTTCAGATAAGCATGGTTTATTCTTGGGCGCGACCATTATGGCACCAAATGCTAGCCTAATCGCGCAAGAGTTGTCAATGGCGCTCCGTTACAACATGAGCGTACGCGAGATTTACCAGGTACCTCATCCAGAGAACGAGTGGTCAATGCTCGTGAAGAATTGTTGCGAAGATTTACTAAAGTAAAATAATCCCCTTCACAATGCTAATATGGAGGGGATTTTTATTGCCATAAAAAATGCCGCCCTGACGGCGGATAAATTCAAAACATGGTGGCGGGGGTTGGATTTGAACCAACGACCTTCTGGTTATGGGCCAGACGAGCTACCAGGCTGCTCTACCCCGCGATATGTTTTATATTTTAGACTAGTTTTTGTAAAAAGTCAACTAATATTGACATTTTATATTGCTTATGATATAATATGTTAACTTGTGCGCTTGGCGCGCAATCGCCCTTTAAGGATATCTCCCCCATATCCTAGGGCATTTTTCTTACAGTTTGGCTAATCTGGCCAAATTCCGAATCAGCCGCGAAAGTGGCGCAGTTTTAGCCCGAAGGAGGGGCTGAACTATGTATTACAGAGGACTCACATTCAATGTGGTATGTTATGCCATCCAAAAACTCCGCTACTGCACTTTTTGCCAGGACACGCGAGAACAGCTTCAAGAACATTACCATCTTCAGGAAGACACCATCAATAAAGCGTTTCGTTTCCTCAAAGAACTCGTCGACGCTTACCCCGAGCACCTCGAAGATAGTATCCGGTGCAAGAACAAAACCATTACCGTGCGAACGGCCAAAAACATCATCGAAGCACTGCCACCCAATGAGCTCGATTGGTTTTGCTCTAGAGCCGACGAAACATGTTATGGTAGCCTCAATATGGGAACTTTTGTTGAATCTCGCGACAAAAAACGGATTTTAACACTTGCTCTTCTTGCTGCGCACAAAAAATCCCGAAGCGAAGAAGTCAACATCGTGACTTTCGTCAAGAACGTGCTGGTCGAGTTCAACAAAATCGACGCGGAGCTCAAAGAGCGTTACGAAGTAATCGGAGAGGCATACAGAGAGGCCGAAAGAGAGACTCGATACTCGCTTCACTACTACGACCTTGATGAGGCTTGCCAGCTTCTCAACACGATAGGCGCCAAAACAGAAGACATCGACGCCAACCTCATTATAAGCCTCGACAGAGAAAAGCCGGTCTACTACGACGATGACGACGAAGAAGAAGGCTAAGCAAAAGAGATACCCTACCCCCCTCCATGCAACCAGTATGGAGGGATTTTTATTGCGGAAATTATTCGTCAGAGCCGCGCGAAACCAAAGCCTTAACTTCGGCAGGCACGATCAGGCCGTCGACCTTGCAGGACTCCACAAGCTTGCGTACATTAGCATTTGTCGGGGAGATTCCCTGCTTCTTCATTTTGCGACCGATTTCACGACCAATACCCGATTCTTCCTCCGAGAAGACGCAGCCACAATACTTTTGCATATACAAACCGGCCGCGCGAGCTTCATCTTGACCTTCTTGCCAGCCCTCACGGAAATCCCGATACAGGAACTCGATACCATATTCCGCCGCAAGCCCCTCCATTAAGTCCGCAATCACTTCATGCTTCTGATAGATACTGTAAAGTAAGGTTGTCGAGACAGTATCGAAGCCGTTCTTCTTAGCATAATCAAAAACCTGGCGCAGACGCATCGGATAACAATAATCCTGACAGCGAGTCACGATCTTATCAACGACATTCTTGCAAAACTCATCGAGGCCATAAGCATCCTCAAGAATAATCTTCACATCTTTGCTCTTAGCATACTCAACAAGACAATCGCGGCGAGCTTTATACTCGGCATAAGGATGAATGTTCGGATTATACCAATACAAAGTCGGCTCAATATCTTCCGAGCGGAGCTTTTTGATGCAATAGACGCTACAAGGCGCACAACAAGTATGAAGCAATAGTTTCATTTTTATTATCCTACAATCTTTTTACGAGGCCGTCAAAGACTAGCGAAATAGGAGGTCGAGCCACTTCTCGAAGTTGCTTTTCTCTGGAACGACCGTCACATCCTCATCTTTATGCTTATTAAGGGCTTCTTCAGAGTTGCGAGGCAAAACAACGACCGTCTCGCCTTCCTCCATCTTATTGCCTTTGGAGCGAGCGAGCAGCTCACGGTACTCCTCAGTTTTATAGTACTGTTGTTCAAGTTTAAGTTTCTCAACCTCGATCTCAAGACGAGCCTGCTCAACTTTGCGATCTTGCAATTTCTGCTTCAGCTGCCAGTTGCGTGACATCGCCCCAACCGTACCGATCGCAAACCACAGACAGATAACCAGCGCAATAATCTCTACAATACTGCTCAGCGAAAAAAATTCGTGTTGAGCACGATAAGCAAGCTTCCGAATTTTACCTCTGAAGTTTTGCATGTTCTAAGTATATTATAGCATTTTAGTCATTAGCAGTTTCCGATAATAACAGATATGCTACAATAGACATATCCGTTGGGGGCATAGCTCAGCGGTTAGAGCAGTCGGCTCATAACCGATTGGTCACTGGTTCAAACCCAGTTGCCCCCACCAAGCATAACAGAAAATACCTGGAAGGTATTTTTTTGTTATGCTTCATTGAGTGGCTAGGAAACGAACCGTAGGTCCACGCGAGCCAGGAGCCGAGCGAAGCAGAATTGCTTTCCTTTGACAAAATATAGTAAATGTGCTATAATAACAAAATATTAGCCTGCTCATATGCGTGGCTAACAAATCGCCTCGGGTAGCGTATGCGCCTGAGAGTACTTTATTAAGGAGGTATTCGTATGAATGCCACATTTCCAATCGTCTACGGTCCGTCCAAGGGCGCTCTGTTTGACGCGTGCAAGTACCTGGGTTCTGAGTCCACGATCCACATTGAGTTCGCGGTCGCATGGGGTTACACTACTCCGAAGAGTGATCCCGGTTGCGCGGCGATGCTGATGTATGTCCGCAACTGGACCATTACGGGCATCGAGCACGAGGATAACTCGGGCGACAACCTCATCATCCGGGGCCTCTGCCGGACAAATCTGGACATCAAACACATGGACAACGAGATTCTCAACACAAAGAAATACGAGATGCATTTCGATGCTAAGAGAAGAACGGGTAGCATCCGCTTTATCTAATCACCGAAATATCTCCAATCCCAAACCCGGGCCTCAAACCCGGGTTTTTCCTCGTCTTAAAAGCATACCTACTAAATATGTTATAATATCTGCCAAGTGGCGGTCTCGAACCGTCAAGTTTTTTTAGAGAGGTGTTATTTATGAAAAAAGATTCGATTATTTTCAAGGACAACACGATTCTTACGCCAAACAATCTGGCACTTGTAACCGATCTTACCTGCGGCTTTACCAGAGAGCAGGCTCGCAGCCTCGGTTACGACATGGTCAACTTCTCCGTAAATACCATCACCGGCGGCAACGAAACAGCTTTCCTGGACGGCAACGACTCCAACGAAAGCTTCTACGTACGCCTGGCCGACCCTAGCACGACCGGCGCAAGAACCGGTAGCAGCGTTGATGGCTTTCTTGATATCTTCAAGGAGCGTCTTAACGAAGGCAAGCTGATCGTCTATCTCGGCGTGACTGACTCACTGTCGGCAGGCATGCGCAACGCTGCCCTGACCGCACAAGGCATGATCCGTGACGAGAGCCCCGAGTTGAACGCAGACAATATCTTGACTCCACAAACACATTGCATCGCAGGTGGACTCGGGCTTGGATTAAGGATGCTGCGCGACTGGCTCGATGCCGAGCCACGCACGCTTGGCGAGTTTAAGGAGAAAGTTGAGGATATTGCCAACCACATGGCGCATATCTTCACACTTTTCTCGTATGACTTCATGCAGAAAAGCGGCCGTTTCTCGAGCAAAAAAGATCAGCTCAAAATCGCACTGGCAAAGACCATGAAAATCTACCCCGTCATGTTGTCGCCACGCAATGGCCCACTGCAGCCAACCTGGCAGAAGGTGCGCGGAGATCGCAATCTCCTGAAGCGTTTTATCGACATCTATGCCGAGACTGCTCAGTCGCCCGAAACGGGCTGGGTCGAAATCGACTACTCCGGCACAACAGGCAGCGAAAATACTGCTTACGTCAGAGCCGAGGAGCTGCGCAAGATGCTGCGCGAACGCTTCCCTGAGGTCAAGATCCGTACTGGCCAGACCAGCCCATCGGTTGGCTGCCATGTCGGACCGGACGAAATGTCGTTCTTCTTCCTTCAGAAAGAAGTTCGTCCAGACATGATGGATTGATCATTTTTTCTCACCTTCTTAAACCGTCGCCTCACCGCGGCGGTTTCTTTTTTTTAGGTAAGCAAGATTAGGAGCGTTTTTGCTTTTTCTTATCTTCAGCAAGCTGTCTAAAGTTTTTCAGATTGGCACGAACAAAGTCCGTCAAGTCTTCCCGATTATTGTGCTCTGGATTACGAAGGCAATAACTAAGCATGCGATCAAGCGCAATACCTATGGCCGGACCACGCAGAGAAACCTTATCACCACGGCGCGTAGTATCAATCGCCATAATATCCGAACCATTAAGAGCAAGATCCTGAATGCGGTATGGTCGCGTACCGATAATTTCATGATAGATGGCTTGCGCGTCATCCAAATCCTCTATTACAGAAAAAGCCAGTTCGGGATTCTGGGCCGAGCTATCTGCTCTCTTTAGCGCAATCAACTGATCAAATTGAGCAGGCGTAATATCTCGATGCTGTTCAATAAAGCGAATTACCCAGTTTTCCGTTGGTTCGACAGGAGTATCATGAAGCGCAATTAATTGACAGACATTCTTGACAGTTTCGCTTCTAAATCTCAGGCGCGTAAGTATATCTTTTGCCAGCTCCGCAGATTGTGCCGGATGCCCATAAAAATGGTCTACACCCCGCTCGTCCGTAGTTTTAGTTTCAGGCTTTCCAGTATCGTGCAGCCAGGCAGCCAAGCGCAAGTCAAGATTCTTCGGGGTATTTTCTATTGCGACTTCACTATGAACGCCGACATTATAGAGGTGCCATGGGTTATTTTGCGGCGTATCATACATACGATCAGCAGCTGGCGCCACCGTAGCCAATAAGCCCAAGTCGCGAAGATAACGGATTCCTTTTGCCGGACTATCACTGAGGAGAATTTTCGAAACTTCAGCACCGATTCGTTCTCCCGAGCATCGCTCGATCTCTGAGCTATGCTTGCTTATTGCCTCAGCAAGACCCGAATCAATCTCCATTGATTTTTGCGCAGAGAAACGAACGGCTCGCAACATTCTCAGAGCGTCTTCCAAAATACGCTGTTCTGGGTCGCCGACCGCGCGAATTATTCCATGCTTTATATCATCAACGCCACCAAAGTAGTCGACTAGCATCGGCGTATCCCCACTCACGTCTAGAGCCAAAGCATTCATAGTAAAGTCGCGGCGCGCCATATCTTCGCGCAAGCTACTGACAAAGCTCACGGAATCCGGATGACGCTGATCAGATGAAGCCGCATCAGAACGATAAGTAGTAACTTCGTAGCCATCCTCAGAGCTAGAATCCATTACCGTAACAGTACCAAATTCAATACCAGACGGAATAACAGTTTGACCATTCGCACTAAACAAATCCATCACGACATCAGGCGTGGCATTAGTAGTAATATCTTCGTCTTTAGGTTTCGCGCCAAGAACAGCATCGCGCACAAATCCGCCCACCATAAACGCTTCATAGCCATGAGATTGAAGGGTTTTAATAGTCGAGCGCGCACCATCAGTAACCTCAACATTACGAATTCGTTCGGCAATCACTTCATCAGATAATACTTCCTCTCGAGCACTAAGCTGCTTCAGGGCGTTGCCAAATCTTTGATTTCGTTCATCAATATCGATATCGTTATCTTCGAATTCGACCTGTTCCGGATGGTTTTTAGGTAGATCGTCCATTATTTCTCCATATTATTTCTTTATATTGCTCAGATTGCCACAAAGACAGATTGTCTCAAAAGCCTTAATCTCGTCATTAATATAGTCATATTCTGGCAACGGATTGATTTTCATCTAGAGATTGCCCGCAGCAGCCCCGATTAGCCCAACGATAAATGCGATAAGCATCGGAATAAATTGAATCGCAATAACGAAAATTACTATAAATTTAACGACCTTCTTCGCATCTTCGCTATTGGCCGCCGAACGATTGGCGTAGCTTGCAGTTCTAGTCACAGCTGGACGAGCATAAGAAGTTGCCGCCGTAGCCGGTGGACGATTATATCCCTCATTCGTGCCAAGTGGTCTAGCAGTATAGCCGCCCATTTGCGCTGCCTGGCGTGAAGACATATAGCCATAACGACGAGCGCGCTCTTCCATAATCGCAATCTGGCGATCTTGCTCTTTTATCATCGACGGCGAACCGTAAGTCATAAACTCCTGACGTTTGCCCGGAGTTAGACGTGGTGCACTAAAATTTCGTCCTTTCGCATCAATTCCCATAAACTACCTTATTAATAAGATTGTAACAATTGCTGGCATAGAGACAAGCGAAAGCGTTGTAGAAATCGTAACGAGCTCAGACGACTCAATGTCATTACCGCCATATTTTGCCGCGAAAAGGCCGAGGCTTGTCGCCGTCGGAAGCGCCTGAATCAGCGTGCAGACAATAATAACCTCGCTTGGAAAATGTAACGCCGTGAGGAGATAGTAGGTCATGACCGGGCCAACAACTAGCTGAATTACCGCCGTCAAAACCAAGCGCCACTTCTTGATAAGCTTCTTCACATTCGCGTGCGATAGCATGAAGCCAATACAGATAAGCGAAAGCGCCGTCGTAGCATTGCCCGTAAAGCTTACTGCGCTCGTAATGAAGCTCGGTAGCTGCAAGCCAGAGACGAAGACAAACATACCCAAGATTACAGCGATAATGTTTGGGTTGGTTATGATGCCAGTGAATAATTCTCTGTCTAGTTTGCGCTTGAACAAGAAGACGCCGTAGGAGAAGAGTGCGATATTGAACGCAATGATAAAGCCACAATACGGCACCACACCCTGTTCGCCGAAGGTACTCGAGATGATCGGGTAGCCAAGAAAGGTGGCATTATTAAAAATCAGGGCAAACTGAGATTCATAGCGAAGCTCACCTTTATAGAAGTATGGATTAAAAATGATGCGCGACAGAATAATGAGCGCAAACATAATTACAAATCCCGCCGCTAAGCCAGATAGGAAAAGCTGGGATGTTTCTGGCTTGTATACATCCGGAAACGCTGCAAAAAGCGATGCCGGCATAAAGACCGTTAGCAAAAGGTTCACAATTACCTTATTCGAACGCGTATCGATCATCTTCTTCTTGCCAAGATAAAAGCCCAACGCCATGATAAGGGCGATCGTTCCAAGGCGAGAATAGAAATCTGTCATCTCGATTTGCATATTATCCTCCTAGCAACCGTTTTCCTTATACACGATATTGTAATCATCGGGATTTAAGCCCGCTTTCAGAAGCCATTCAAGAGCATTCTTTTTTAAGCCCTCTGCTCTTGCCGGTTTACAAGATAGGACCTGAATATATACCGTTATTTCTCCTGATTCTTCTAGTTGTGCATCGATATTGAAGCCGAGGTCGAAACTGTGGAATGGCGTAATACTGAAGATTTTGTCTGAATACTTTTCGGAGGTTTCTTTGTCGTAATTAAACTCGTTAGCAACATCACAAAGATGAGCATACTCGGCGTCGTTCGAGTAGTAATCAACGCCATCATTATTGTCCATACAAACATAAAGGTCGTAATGCCCGCCCTTTTCGACGCTGAATGAGCTCGAATAGTTCTCAAAGCCATCGCGCGTAATATTAACATCATAACTACCAGGCTTAATGTGATGCTTGCCATTTTTGTAGCGTTTGCCACCAATTAAAGTCTTTGCATTCTTTGGTGCGACTAAAACCGTGACAGTTGCATTGTTGATATTTAGATAGATTGCGCGCCCAACGAAAAATATAATAACCGCAAGAATAATTGCGCCAGTTGCGATTAGGATTGGCTTCCTATGTTCCCAGAAAAACTTTTCGCGCTGTTCGATTACTTTTTGATCTCCGTTCTGCATGCTTCCTCCTAATTCTTCAAACGATAAACTTGATATAGGCCACGGCCACCGCCGGCGTCTAAGCCAATATAATCATGAATTTCACCTGAGTGAGAGTCGAGCGAAGCTTCGGCCGTACCAAGGGTACCATTGCCGAGATCTACAATCACGCGCACATGACCGCATTTATTGCCTATATGCGGAACAATTAGAATATCGCCGGCCTGCAGGAAGCTTTCGTCCTTGCCATCATTCTGCGCCGACAGATTGATCCACTTATCCGAGTTCTGCAAGTAGTCCGTCTGGAGCGCGGAACCCGCCTTCGGGAAATCCGGATCAACACCAGAAGCTGCAACCACCGTGCCGACAAAGAATGAGCAGTCAGCACCGCCATTGCCATACCAGTTATTCATATCTTTCGCAGCAGTTTCATATGCCGTAGTTGCGACCAAGACATCTCCATGATTAGGCGTCCTAGAGTTATGTTCGTTGCCAAGCGGCCATGCAAATTCTACCGCTTTTGCGTTAATTGCTTTGGCGCCTCTCAAGTTAGCCGAAGAACCACCACAACCATCTGCGCCTGCATCGCCACCATGAAGCGCAACATACATCACATAAGCCCCGTGATCTTGGTTGGCTGGATACTCTATCGGACCGTAATCTTTCTTGATCTGACCCCATGTTTTGTCCGGAGCCTTATTTGGGTCACGCCTTGCATCAATTTTATTAACTACATATGGAGAACCTTCCCCAATTAAAGCCTGTTCTTCCGTGAAGCCCAAGTCACGCGCTTGAATTGCATAAACATTGCCTAACCCCACCCTCGTACCGCTGTTGTATGCGTAAATGATGCGCTTGTACATATCATCACCAGACAACTCCGGCATGTAATTTTGAGCAGGAATAAGATGTTGTTCAACGGCCCCCTTGAGCTGTTCGCGGAAATCATCATCCGTCACATAATCGCCAGGAGTATAACTACCGCCTAGCATCTGGAACAAGCCGTCACTATTTGGATTAACACGACTGAGCGAGCTTTCGCGTGCATGAATTGCCGCCAAAATCTCCCAAGGAATATTTGTGCCTTCGACCGCTTCCTCATAGAATGGTCTAAATTCCTCTATTGTCGCCAGTTGAGCTTCGCTAAAGACATCATCGCCATTATAATCTTTGTTTGTGCCGTCAAAAGTGTAGTCCGCGAGCTTGAAATTTGATGCGGAAGAAATTGTTTTTGCACCCGTGCTCGGAATCAAATCTTGGCGGTCTTTATACTTGTTATATTTATCTAGCGACCAAGTAATCCTGTCCGGAACAGCTTGATCAACATGAGCTGGAATCTCGATATAACGAGTGAAGAATTCCGATGCACCTTCAACGGTGGTTTTGCTCAAAATACCTTTATAGCTCGATGTAGTACTGACTTCCTGATAGAGATAAGCCAACTCGTACGACATTAGCTCATCACCATCAGTGCCCGCCTTAGATAAGAAATCGTCTCCCAAGACATGATAGCCATAAGTATCCGGGTCTTCAAAAAACTGAAGCAAGTCTGGAGCTTTCTGTTTAATGTAGGCATACAGCTTAACCCGGCGATCATAAGACCACTGAATTAAGCCCAAGCCATACGGATGACTTATATCCTGGCTAAGATCGAAAGCGCCGTTATTCCAATACTTTTCATACTCCGAGTTTTCGTGACGGGCCGGATTATATCCAGATTCGCCTTCCATGTTGCCCATAATACCGGCGGCCTGCTCCTTCGTGAAGCCAGCAGACAAGAGGCCGGACCAAATCTTCTCTTCCGCTGTCGTGCCGAGAATCTCGACCGGGCCAACACGGCAGTTATCTTTCTTAACAGTATCGATAATGACATTTGCAAAGGCGTCCTCTTCTTCGCTTGTAGAAGGATGAATTGCCATACCGTCCAGCTTGAAGCCGTTTTGAGCCGCAACGGAAGCCCAGTCCGCAACTACAACATTGTTGTATTTGTTTACTGCATCCTTGAAGAGTTGATTATGGTCTTTAAACCAGACATAGCCGGCGCCACTCGTATAGTTCGTTACAAAGACGACCGTTTTCGAATTACCGACAATGTCCATCACATTCTGAATATCCTGCTCATGGAAGTTCGCATCATTATTTGTGCCGAGCTCATAAATAATAATGTCGCGAGAGAGCATCTTGTCTTTAAGAATCTGGAGGCCATCATTCCAAGGGCGGCTAGTCTTAGCATCATAATACTCATCTTTCAGCCCTGGAAAAGCTTGCTGAAGTTGCGCCTTAATGCTGACATTCGTCGCAATCGAGTCGCCAATCAAAGCAATAGAGTCAGTTCTGGTCGAGTCGCAGCTGAGGTTCGGCGCGCAGTCTTCTTCATTTTGTTCTTTAATACACTCAAAATAACGGACGCCACCAGCATCACACTCGTCATCTTTCGTGCCAGCATATGCCATGCTTGGCGAAAGCACAATTAATACGCTAGCAAAAATACTAGCTAGAAACCTCACCCATCTCTTCATATCTATAATTATAGCAAAAAGATTGTGCTTATTTTAGGTAACCTTCAGCCTGAAGCTCAAACATCTCTTTATAGAGGCCTTTCTTCTTAATGAGTTCAGCATGAGTACCCGATTCAATAATCTTGCCATGGTCAAGCACCATAATATTCTTGGCCTTGCGCACAGTCGAGAAGCGATGCGAAATGATAACCGTAGTGCGATCCTTCTGCGACTCGAGGATATTCTGGAAGATTTCATACTCCGCCTTCGCATCGACTGCCGAAGTTGGCTCATCAAGCAAGAGAATGTTTGGCGAACGGAAGAAAGTACGCGCGATACCAATACGCTGCCACTGTCCGCCAGAAAGGCTCGTGGCATTTTCTTTATCGTAAGACTTCGAGAGAAGCTGATGGAGACCATTCGGCAGAGTCTTTTCAAGATTCTTCAGACCAGCACGGTCAAGCGACTCAAGAATCTTTTTCTTCTCTGGCTTAGCCGTAATATCGCCATACCAAACATTTTCAGCAAGAGTCGCAAATTCGTAACGTGAGTAATCCTGGAAGAGTGCGCCAATCTGATTAAGGTAACTCTCCTTCTCTATCATTTCGAGCGGTTCGTCGTTAATAAAGATCATGCCGTCGTCTGGCTGATAGGCGCCAATCAGAAGCTTGATGAGGGTGGTTTTACCTGCGCCATTTTCGCCCACGATTGCTAAGCTATCACCAGGATTGAGCGTGAAGCTGACATTATCAATCGCCTTTTCCTTCGTGTGGGGATAAGTAAAGCTAACATTGCGGAATTCAATCTTCGGCAAATTCTCAATCTTAATCTCGCCATTGCGTGGTGCTGGCAAATTCATAAACTCCATGTAATCCGTCGCATTAACAATACCCTCGTTTGCCGAGGCAATGCCAGAGAAGAGGCTTGTAATACTAGAGCTAAGCTGCTGCAAGAGGTTGCGAATTGTCGCGAAGAGACCGACCGGAAGCTCGCCCGCCACAATCTTTATAGCAACATAGGTCAAGCAGGAGAAGCTCGTGAGCGTTTCCACGAAGCGCATCCAGTTGCTTGGCCAGAAGTATTGCTTATAGTCCTTAATATCCGACTCGGCCGCTTGCTTGCGAAGCTTAACCATCTTATCTACGAGATATTTCGAGAGGCCGTTAAGCTCAATCTCGAGCGAGGACTCCGAGCTCGTAATCTTCTGACGAATGTCGTAGGCACGGCGATAATCCGAGGTGTGCTTGCGCCAGTTCGTACGCTGCTTCATTGAGAGCTTAAGGCTCAGGACTGAGTATGGAATCGAGCTGATGATAATCAAAATCGTAATCATCGGCGAGGTCGTGAAGGTAGTAAAGAAGATGGCAATCAAGCTAATCGCAGAATAAACAATCGAGGAACAGCCGCTAATTACGAAGTTCACGCTGTTACCAAAGTCCACAACACGCTCAAACTTGTCCGCGAATTCCTTGCTTTCGCGCTGCGCCAATGGGACATTAATATACTTCAGCGCGATCATCTCCGTAACATGCGTATAGACATCCTGCGAGATTTCCATGTTTTTCATCGAGACGACGCGTCCGAGGAAGATTTCGATAAACTGCAAAACCGCAAGAATAATAATCGTGAAGATGAATGGGCGAATGTCGTGAGTCGTTGTCGCATCAACAATCTGTGTTAAGGCACGACCGCCGAGGACCGCCGTAATCGAAGGAGTAATTGAGCTATACAGACTATTTAGCGTCGAAAGATAACGGCGTCGACCAGCCGCTTCGCGATAAATTTTCCAAACATAAAGAATCGCTCTAAAAGAAATGTGAGCTTCTTCACTCTCTTGCTGATTCTGCTTATTCTTTTTACGCACTTAGTTTTAGTTTACTATATTTTTGCGAACAAAAAAGAGCCCCCGACAGGCGGGGGCGTAGTATAAAATTTCACTCTCTATTTACGAGACGCGAGGCGATTATGCTGACAGCGTAATTCACATCTGCCTCGTTAAGCTCGAGTCCTGCTTTTTTAAAGTTAGCCATGAGCTTATTTCTCCTTTCGAGTGACAATGTGCCAATACCGCAGGTTGCGGCGGCGGAGAATTCCTGGGTCTTCGCAATATCGAAGAATTTTGCGACCACCTCGGAATATCTCAGGGAACAAATGTCTTTTGCGTTCATGAAATCCCTCCTTCTATCATGAATATCAGTTTAGAGACATCGGTCCTATTATACTACATTTTACTCTTTTTGTCAATATGCTAATGCTCTTTTCCGAGCTCGTGGAAGTATTTTACGACCTGGAATTCATCGTCAAAATCTGGCAAAGTAGCCTGCTCTGCGAGATCTTTGAAGGCGATCGAATAATACAATTCCGCCATGCCACGGTCAGCCTTTTTACGGTCGATTTGCTCTTGGTTGTGGACGTCAGCATTTGCACCTTCAGTATCCTCAAAGTTGCGGATCGTGAGCGGGCGAACATCGAAACGACGACAGAGGTCATTGAGGCCATTGAGCGCAATAATAACCGCGTTATGAGCCTTGGTGCGATTCTCTTCATAAGCTTCCGCAGACATGTTCATCTGAGCGTCAACATTAAGATATTTACTGTGCTCCAAGCAGGTTGCGTAGAAACTCTCAATTTGCTCGATAAGTTTGTCTTTATCTTCTGGTGCGGCGTCCTCGATAGCCTTCCTGAGAGCATCAATGCGTTCGCGCATGAAGTGGCCGGCGTAGGCCTCGATCGGGATGAGGTGTTTTTCGGCACCATCGCCGCGAACAGTCGTCTTCTCACGGAAGGCAATGTCTGTCGCCGCAGCTTCGGCTTTCGCAGCGGTCTCTGGGCGGAGATGCCTAGTGTAGCCCTGCATTTCTTCGTAATACTCGAGTAGTTCATCTTCATAGCCCTCGAAGGCCTCCCTGTCCATGACCTTATCACCAAGCTCTTCGAGTTCGTCACGGAAGCCCATGCGAACATCCATGATTGTTTCAGCCGTTTCCTTAGCTGCTTGTATATCTTGTAGATCCTGAAGCGCACTGCGATGTTCCGATACTTCAGGAGCTGGCGTTACGGGAGCCGACGCGTCGTCTTCTTTTAAAATCTGCCATTCGGCGCCATTCTCGGCGCCTTCAGAACGGCCAAGTTCATGTTTAATCTCCATAACTCTATTCTACCGTAACCGACTTAGCAAGATTGCGAGGTTGGTCTACATCGTTGCCACGAGCAACGGCAACATAGTATGCGAAGAGCTGCTGCAGAGTATTGAGCAGAATCGGGACGGTTAGCTTAGCGTCAGTTTTAATGCGGACAATATCATCACAATCAATCTTTTTGTCACTGTCAGTTAGGACAATAGTGTGGCCGCCACGGGCGCGAACTTCTTGTAGGCCACCGAGCGTTTTCTCGAAGAGAGGACCATCGAGCACGTCGAAGAGCTCAAAGAAGCGGTCATCAACGAGCGCAATTGGGCCATGCTTAAGCTCACCAGTCGCATAAGCTTCGGCATGAATATACGAGATCTCCTTTAGCTTAAGGGCACCCTCAAGAGCGAGCGGATAAGCCGTATCACGACCGAGATAGAGCGCATGTTCATACTTTGCATATTTCTTCGCGAGCTTCTCCATGGTTTCGCGATGAGCCTCAAGCGTAGCCTTGATATTATCTGGCAAAGCAACGAGCTCCTTGGCGAGCTGACGGACCGTATCCATGTTACCACCGTGGCTCTCGGCGAGCATACCAGCAAAGACGAGCATGGTTGTAACCTGTGCAGTAAAGGCCTTGGTCGAAGCAACGGAGATTTCCGGACCAGCATAGACATAAGTACCACCATCGACCTCACGAGCAATCGTTGAGCCAATCACATTCACGATGCCGAGCACCTTAGCGCCACGGCGCTTGATTTCGCGTAAACAGGCGAGCGTATCGGCAGTTTCACCAGATTGAGAAATAATGAGCGCAGCCGAATGCTCTGGAAGATGGAAGCTGCGATAGCGATATTCGCTCGCAACTACAACTTCGGTCGTTAGATCAGGAACGAGCTTCTCAAAGTAGTAGCTCGCCATGAGACCGGCGTAATAGGCAGTGCCACAGCCAACGATTACAAGATGTTTCAAATCTTTCAGCTCTTTTGGCGTAAGATTGAGACCACCGAGGCGCATCGTGCCATTTTCGGCATCGACGCGACCAGAGAGTGTATTATGCAAGGTCGTGCCCTGCTCCATGATTTCCTTCAAGAGGAAGTGATCATAGCCACCCTTCTGAATCTGGTCGAGCTCGCCTTGGATTTCTTCCTTCTTTGCGGAGATTGGCTTGAGATCAAGATTATATACCTTGGCACCAGCTTTATCACAGACAGCCATTTCGCCATCATTCAGATAGATTGCATTGCGAGTATAGCCAAGAAGCGCCGAAGCGTCAGAGGCAAGCAGGGTTTCGCCGTCACCGAGACCGATAATGAGTGGGCTGCCAAGGCGCGCAACCACGAGCGATTCCGGTTCGCGTGGCGAGAAGACGACGATACCATAAGTACCGCGAACCTCTTTTAGAGCAGCAGCAACAGCATCCTTGAGGCTAGTCTTTTGGTCGTACTTAGAATTGATTAAAGCAGCGAGAACTTCGGAGTCAGTATCCGACTTAAACTCTACATCTTTGAGCTCCTCTTTGAGCTCGCGGAAGTTCTCAATGATGCCGTTATGAACAAGATAAACATCGCCAACATTGTGCGGATGGGCGTTTTTGACCGTCACGCCACCGTGAGTTGCCCAGCGCGTATGGCCAATACCGAGCGTGCCTGTATGAGGCTTGAGCGCCAAGACCTTTTCGAGCTCCGCAATCTTGCCGACTGCACGCGCGAGATGCGGCTCATTCTTATCATCGAGCGTAGCAATGCCCGCCGAGTCATAGCCACGATATTCCAAACGGCGCAATCCACTCACAAGAACGTCTTGAGCCTGTCTATTGCCCACATAACCTACAATTCCACACATGTTAAATCTCCCTATTTATGGGCTTATTTTAGCATGTTTTACTGGTTTCGATAGTAGTTATGCTTTGTCTTTGCCCATTCCGCTATGCTTGCTTAAGAGGTGGGATTATCAGATAATAACAATATCCAAATAGTTGGCGCTCATTTATTTTGTGAATCTTTTTAGGAGGTGGTCTGCATGTATCTACCAGAAAACGCAAAAGAAATGTTCCGCAAACTGGTTGAGCTCGCGCGCCGCCTCGGACGCGACCCAACTTTTGACGAAGTTCGCGATGAGCCAGGAATGCCCCATCCGAACGACTTCGCCTTTTACTTCGGCTCTTTTACAGAGGCCAAAAAGGAGGCGCATCGAGTTGCTTTTGTATATACACATGAGCCTCGATGGATGCAGCCCCAAGAGGGCACCTATATTCGAGTAGAGGAGGAAAAATCGATGCCCAGAAAAGTATGGACCGACGAAGAGCTCATACAGAACCTGCTGGAGCTCTGGGATAAGCTCGGCCACTTCCCGAACACGACAGATGTAAACGTCGATAAAAACTGCGCAAGCACCATCACTTACATCAACCGCTTCAAGGTACAAAACTGGAAGGAAGTGCAGGAGTATATCACGCAGAAGCGAAACGCTGTCAACAACGCAAACGACACACCGATCGAGCAAGAACCTAAGCCCGAATTTAAGCCTGAGCCCGCATCAGTTGGGCTCACATCAGAACCCACACAAGGAGGAGGAGAAGAGATGGGTCTTTCAAAAGAGGAGTTCGCCGAAAGAATGCTTGGCGACAAGATCGATGCAACGTCAGAATCCGAGTCGCAGATAATGACCACCGAGCTTATACCGCCAGCAGAAATAATCGAGGATGAAGCTAAGCTCATTTCTCTGCTTCCTCGCACCATCGTGGTAGGAGTACCAGTTGCAGGCTATGCAAGCGTATTACGCATGCACGACTCGATGCCGGTTTTTAGAAGTATTGCCGGAATTCCTATCTGCAAAGAATTTGAGATTCTCCAGATTCTGATGAATGGCAAACAGCAATCTTTCCCCGAGCCAAGCGACGGCGTTTATTACATCGTTGAGCGCCAGGTCGCGTTGTCGGCAAGACTTTGCGGTCGTCCTACAGACGATTTACTGATCCCAAAGAAGTTTACCAAAGAAGGTTCCGTCATGACTATCACAGAGTTTACAACACTCTGAGTCAAAAAATGCCCCGCTATCTCTAGCGGGGCTTTTGTGTTACTTTTGACCGTGCTTGCGGAAGCGCAAGTTGGTATAGGTAACATAGCGCCAGCAGTGGCCATCACAGAAATGTTCGCTGCTGGATTTGCCAGATTGCCAGTTCGGACGCTGGTCGAGGTCAGGAAAGTATTCGTATTTCCCCGGAGTATCGTCAGTTGCATCTTCGACGACAGTCAGGATCGCCGACTTGCATTCATCGATCAATTCCGAGAAAGTCTGAGCGCCGCCTATCAGGAAGACATCATCCGTCTCATAGCCTCTGAGAACATAGCGCAGTTCATCGAGGTTGCCAACCGTAGTGGCACCCTCGATACGGATGATACGATTATGCGTCAAGATGATATTCTTACGGCCAGCCAGCGGTTTCTTATTCGGAAGCGTTTCAAGCGTGTGAATGCCATAAACGACAACCTTGCCACGAGTTAGGTTATTAAAACGTTCGCGATCGTCGCGAACATGAAAGATGATATGATGGCGCTCACTAATAACCCATTTGCGGTTTGTGATTGCTAAAGCAGTCACAGTAATCACCTCTTTAAACAGATTCGACTTGGAAGGTACGCGAAAATAGTCGTGAGCATATTATACAATATCTGCGTCATTTTACAAGCACTTGCTTTTTTATATCGCTCATGTTATTCTGGGCTTACAAATCGGTCAAAACAAAAATAAAAAACAAAAGGTCAACGTTAACAATGCGCAAAAAGATTATTTTGTCGCTTGCGGCTGCACCGCTAGCAGTTGCCGGTATTGCGACAGCAACTAATCTATCTTTCCAGAAGGATAGTCATGCATACGATGACGAATTGCTCGCGATTGGAGCGCCACGCAATTTGTCCATCGACGAAACTAAGGCCTCTCTCGGTTCGCACAAATTGCTTGTCGAGATGGAGGACGAATCAAAATTCGACGAACTCGGTATCGAGAATTATAAGAATCTCATTAGTAAATACTACATCGTGAGATTCAATAGTCTCGAAGATACAATTGAGGGCTACAAAACGCTCGAGGGAGTCGCAAATCATCTCTCGATCAATTATCCGACAGTCTCAGCAACTGACGATAGCTACGAACTTCATAAGGCTGCAATTCCTGGCGGTACCTACACTTGGTATGGCACCCAAACAGTCGGCATAGATAATTTTGTCGGCGGAGATAACTATGTTATCGCCGGAATTATCGACGACGGGTTCAATGTAAATCATTCGGTTTTTGACAACAAACTCCGACTCGATTTAACTAGCGAGACGACTGTTAACGGAAACTTTGCTGGCACAGAATTTGGACACGGCACAGCCACCGCGGGCGTGCTTGCTGGTGGCACCTCAGGCAATGTTGGCATTGCACCGATTCCAGTTTCCGAAGAAGGATCGCTTGGGATTCTCGAAGGCTTACAATACTTAAACGATGTCGTTGGCGCACGCGTCGCAAGCTTGAGCCTTGGATGGTACATGGACGAAATGTCAGCAGAGGATCTCGAGCTGACCGAGAGCGTCATGGAAGCCTTTAAAAATAGCGGCATGATTATAGTCGGAGCAATCGGAAATGACAATAGCTCAGTAAAAGTCTTATATCCTTCGGCAAGCGAACATTCAATTTGCGTCGGCGCTACTAATGAGAGCGACGAAGTAACCGAGTTTAGTAGTTATGGCCCAACTGTTGACTTTGTAGCACCTGGCGACAATGTAATAGCAGCAAAGGCTAGTACGAACACAGAGTACGAAATTAGTGGCGGTACTTCTTTCTCGGCGCCGCTTACGGCTGCTGCGATCGCTGATGTTTTGACCGTCAATAATACTCTTACATATGATGGCGTTTACCAGTATCTTGTAGACAATGCCAAAGATCTTTACTGGGGAGGTCGTGACGATACCTCCGGCTACGGTCGGGTCTATATCAACAACGCCACAATTTCGAACAACTATGAGCATTACCATGTTGATCCGGATGCAATTACTATTACTCTCGGCGATTTAAGCGACGACGGCGATACAATCGATATCAGCGCTACTTCAAATACAGGCAAGAAAATTGTCGCCTATCAGTTCTTTGGCGGAATCGATGTTGAAAACATGCCGACAAAGTACATCGCAGTCGATACACCAGCCTCTTCCATCGAGAGCCCATTCGATGTCAGCGCTGCGGGCGGCTACACCATTTGGTTCGTCGATGAAGATGGCGCAGTGATGGGCGCTGGCTTTGAGTCTTCAGGCCATCATGATGTCATAAAGGACGAACCGCCACACATCGGCGAAGTTAGACTCACGATTGACGGATGCAAAAACGACGAACTTTGCACGGTTACGATCGATGCGGACATTACGGACGATAATGGCATCTCGAAAATCTCATATTATGTCGGCGACTCAGAGAATAGCCTTCAGACAATAGATGGCAATACTTTCACTGGCCACGACGGAGATGTCAAGTTTTGGAAGATTGTTGCTACTGATACGGCCGGCCACGACGCCGAAACTAACATCAATCGCTACGAGATTAAAAGCGAGAAGACCTCGAGTGCAGACACCGGCGACAATTCCGGAGATAATTCAGGAACAGGCAGCGACGATAAACCGTCACCTAATCCAGGCACCGGCGACAATTCCGGAGATAATTCAGGAACAGACAGCGATAATAAACCGTCGCCTAATCCAACCCCAGGCAATAACTCGAGCGATAGTTCAAATGGCAATTCAAACAATAACTCGAGCGATAGCTCAAATAATAATTCAAGCACTAACTCGAACATAGCAAAAGACTCATCGAGCAGCAGCCAAAAGAGTGCTTCAAACCCAAATACCGGAAGCAAAAAGCTTGTATATGTCCCAGCAGCGGCAGTTTTTGGAATTATTGGATACGCATTAATCGCAAAGCGCTTTAAAAGATAGGAGGTCATATGACTACAAGAAAAACAACAAAAACAACCTCGAGAGCAACCGGCATACGCAAGGCTGCCGCCAAGATTTCAACTCATT
The DNA here is from genome assembly GCA_045603785.1 of Candidatus Nanosyncoccaceae bacterium. Lineage (GTDB taxonomy): Bacteria > Patescibacteriota > Saccharimonadia > Saccharimonadales > Saccharimonadaceae > UBA2834. The sequence continues at coordinate 40,424 of JAZUMV010000003.1, forward strand.
GTTCAGAGTTGCCCGTATGGATACTTGTCGCACTTACTTTTGTCTTGCTTATTATGTCGCTCGCGATGACAATAAAGCTCGGCAAGGTTTGCGACGTAGATAACAACCTCGCGAGACATAAAGTTGATGTCTTCGAAGATGTGGCTAGCAATCTTATAACCGAGCTAGAAGCTGGCGACAACAACATGCAACGAACCATGACAGGCTACGGTATCTCCGACGAGGATGATGTTTTGTACGTAACCTTCTCCTACCGCGAATATGGCGACGCAACTATGGTCGAAGATGTGGACCTCTATCCGGAAAAGTATGGCGTGCTTTACTTCTGGAAAGACAAAGAAACCGGCAACTACTCACATGCTTACAGTTACCACAGCGAACCGTACCATCCGGGCGGCGAATACTACGAAAAGACCATTGACCTAGAGTCCGGTCCGGTCGGTATTATCAAATACATCAGAAAAGACTAATAAATAATTGAAGCCCCGAGACTATATAGCCGGGGCTTTTTGTTGCTAATCGTAAAGCGCTTTAAGAGATAGGAGGCCATGTCACCTATTGACAATATGTGCCGCTTGTGCTATAATATGTGTTTGAATTTGGGAATTTCTCAGATTCAGTAGTTTTCCAGACCCAGAACATCCCAGCAGTCCAGAGTGGGGAAAACCCCTTAATCTACATGGCTCGGACTTTCAGGAGGAATTATGAGTATTTGTGCTTCCGCTTCCGAACAGGCGACCTATTGGGGGAATAAGATCTTGAAGATTGCTCAGGGCCACGGCCTAAAGCAAACCGTCAGAGTTCAACCCCTCGGTCACCCGGGCTATGCAGCCATCTACTGTGAGTATGATCACAGCGATTGGCTGTACTCCCTCGACAAGTGGGGTTTCAACGCATTCCTTAGAGACCTGCCAAGGTACTCGAGGATTACGTTTGTGCCCCAGTTCAAAGCCCTTGCGGCAAAAGCCGGAATCGACATCGCCATCGGAGCGTATGTCTACTGGTCAGGCAAGGGCGAATACTCGGTCAACAAAAACGGATTCGAGGCTTTTGCCCGTCGATTCAAGAAGGAATTTCCGAATATCGACTGATCCGTTTTTCCGCTGCTGAATGCTGCTGTTCTGTCTGTCTGTTCTACAAACCCCCCGGAGCGACTTGCCGGGGGGTTTGTCATGCTTAAAAAAATTGACCTTGCGGTCATTTTTTATTCCTTATGGCTCCCCCGGCCAGACTCGAACTGGCAACCTCGAAGTTAACAGCTTCTTGCTCCACCATTGAGCTACAGGGGATGATAAGTGTATTTTATATCTTCCCCTGTAAGCTGTCAAGAGTAAAGCTATTTAGGATACAAAATGAGTATGCTTAGTGCGCCACTGTTTGAGCTTGATATTAACCCAGAAGCCATAAATTCCGAGCGTAATAACAGTCAAGAGCAACCACTTGATCCAGTTACCAAACAGCTGAACCGCCGTGCCGTCAAAATATGATCCACTTTTGCTCATATCTTAATTCTACAACACTAAAAAAGAACCAGTCTCCACACTGGTTCTTTTTGTCTAATTGGATTATTGGCGACGAGCGCGAACGAATAGGACTGCGCCGAGTGCGATCGATGCACCTGCTAGGGTAAAGGCGAGCGATTCGTTACCGGTCGAAGTATCTGGAACATCTGGCTCATCAGGCGTGCCTGGGAGCTTGTAGTAGATGTTAAAGACATAGTCTAGGTTCGCTACCGTTGCAGTAAAGTCGTAAGGCAGCTCAATATCTTCGTCTTCGTTCTCAAAATGTGCGTTTACGACTTCGTAGCCGCCAGCGATTAGTTCACTAGAAGCATCAATCGTATTGCTACCTTCGCCACAGGCGATATTGCCAGAGTATTCCGCATCAGCAATCTCTTTAGTACCATCTTCGTTCCAGTGATGAACTTCAAAGTGACAGTATTCTGGCTCTGGAGTTGGCTTAGTGTAAATGAAGTCTACGATAACATTGCGTGCTGGCATATTGCCACTTACTGAATCGTGATCAGTGCCGACAGTTACCGTTTCATATTCTAGTTCATCGTGAGTCTTCTTGTAGTCGTTTACATCATACGATTCGCCTTCATAATAGACGCCTGGATCGTTATCGGTATCAAATGGCTCGTCTTCGCCTTCCCAGTAGTGATTAATCGTGACGCTATATGGAATATCGTAGTAAAGCACATAGGTATATACGACATGTGAGTCGATGATGTGAGCCTCGTAAGGAATCGTAATCTCGGTCGAGCCATCCGTGACATCATATGCGTTAATGAAGCTATAGCCATTATCTAATGCGCTTTGAGCGATATTGACCGTGTGTGGCGCGTTATCACAGACAACATCGTCACTTGATTCATCTGGGGCTACTGAAGTAGTAGTGCCTTGTTTATAATGATGAATCAAATAGTGGCAGCGATTTGGACCTGGGGTCGGCTTAGTATAGATGAAATCTACTGTTAGATTATCAGTATCAAAGAGGCCGGAAGCTGGAGCGAGGCTTGGATCGACGATATAGCTATCCCAGTCATATGTATCCTTGTCGAGAAGCTTGTCAGCTACATTATACTGATCGCCAGGATAGTAGACGGTAGAGTCGGTCCATGGCTCGATAATTGGATTCTCTTTATTCGTATCATCTGACCAGAAGTGACGGACCGTAAGAGTTAGAGGAGCGTCATAGTAGAAGATGAGTGTTTTTTGTGGAAGATCGTTCCAGGTAGTTACTGGCATCCATTCCGGTTCAACTTCTTCATCGTTCGTAATCATAGTCTGAATTGATTCGATTGGGTCATCCGAGCGATAGACAATCGTTGAATCTTCACCACCATCCTGATATTTCATGCCGAGGAAGTCATAGTCGTAGTTGGTTTCAATTTCGCTAATCTTGTCCGCGCCATGTTCTACATTTTGAGCGCAGTCTTCTGTATATTCAGCCATGTAGTGCTGAGAGATGACGAGATCGGTGCTTTTGCGCCTATGCTCAATCCTAAGAGTACAATATTCAACGTCTGGGCTAACTGGGCTCAAATCGTTAAGAGACAAGTAGTAGCTATCGCCGCCAAGGTAGATATCCTTTGCGATAATCACGCCCTGATATGGAGTACCATGAGTTTTGACATATGCGCCTGGAGCGAGAGTGAACTGAGTAGTGCCACGTGGTTCAACTGCATGAATTTCGCCCTTATAGATACCATCAGGCTCTGAGCTATCATAGTAGTTGATTACAACATGGTGCTCGAAGCGGTCACGAATATAAGTCTGTCTTACGCAATACTTGCCATCTACATATTCTACAGAAGCAGTAATCGCAAAATCAGATGGGTCGTCGTAGCAAATGCGAATACCAAAACCCTGATCGTAAACTTTTTTACCAGTATCAGCATCTACTGGCAAGTCTGCTAAGTCGACATTTAGTAGGAGCGTCGCTGGAACGTTCTCGCGTCCACCCTCGCCATCATCACGAGCCGTAAAACCGCTCACGTATATATCCAATGCACCACTTGCTGCCGGAGCAAGATCTTCCGAAGTAAGATTAAGGACATTCAATCCTTCAGAATCGGCGAGGTGTACATATAGCTCCGGATGTTCATTATCCTTGATGAGGTTATAATCATCCGTAGTTAGGGTATCCGCATAAGAAGCCATCGTCTGACTGGTTGTCTTTGCCTGGTTCTCCATAGAGGTAAGACTTAAGAATTCATCATTTCTATCAACCCAAACATTATCTAGGAAATGACCACCATTGCCAAGGCGTACCGAATCGTTAACCTTACGATCGGAGCCATTCATAGTCCAGGTGCTACCACCTTCGCCAGCAGTAAAGCCAATAGAGCTTTCATCTGCGGAACCAACCACGAGAATACTCGTATCGTTACCTTCGTTTATTGGAGCGAATGAGCTTAGATGAACACCATCATCAAAGGACTTTACATAGCTGATTGTTGGGACGGTGAAGTGGTTGATATTATTGTTCGAAGCCGATTTCAAATGATTAGTCGCGATATTACCATAAACCTGGACATCTGCATCGAGATTCTCGAAAGCAATGACATGAAATGCGCCTAGGTAGCCAAGAGGGTTACTGTCGCCGCTCTGCTGGCGGCTCTGACCTAGTTCAGTTTCACCAAAAAGACGAGTGTCGTTTAGGACTGTGTAGCCGTACTTTTCAATGCGGAATGCATTGTCTGCGGTTAGATCGTAATCTTCGCACAATGATTCGTTAGTCGCAACCACTAAATAATCTGTGGTTTCTTCACAGTTGGCGCCCTGACCAAGAGCAGCTTGACGAATCTGGTCCTCAGACCTACCAAGCTCCTGAGCAAGAGCAGTTACGTCTTGCTTGCTATAGTAATAAATTTTGCCATTGTTTGCTTCTTCTGCACTTGCACCCTTCCTCGTGTACTGAGACACAACAAAGCCAAGTACTAGTATAGCTAGCGCCGGTACCAATACCTTAAAGATATTGGCGGCGCGCAAATTGCGTGTGGAGAACCGCATATTGTTACACCTTCCTTTTGTCGTTTTTATTTTGACACTTTTATGTCTCTATATAATCACAAGCGGAATGGGAATGCAAGACTTTTTTGAAAGATTTTTTATTTTTCTAAGTCCGTATCTGTAAAGTCTTCAATTTTGGCGTTTTCTTCGCGATCAGCTTCTTCTTGATTGCGCTCAAAATAATCATCGCCGCGCGCGAAGACAGTTTCGTCATCGTCTTCGTAGTCTAGAAAACGCTCGTCATTGAGCCAGTTTTCGCTGCGCTCTTCGATCAAATCAGTCGAATCATGGCGATCCCATTCGGAAGTTCTCTCATCCTGAATGCGCTTCTCTTCAGTCTCGTCTTGATTTATCATGCTTATATTTTGCAACAAGTTTTTTGCCGCGTCAAACCACCTCTGTTATACTAGAGATATGAATTTGGAGTTGTGTGATTTTTGTGCGCAGACCGAAAAGTCTGAGGTTTTGCATGGTATTAATTTCTCTATTCCTACTAACTCCACTATTCTTCTAACCGGTGCGAATGGCGCCGGCAAATCTACTATTCTTCGTGGAATCATGGGGCTGGGCGGACTGAATTATTCTGGTAAGATTCTAGTCGACAATAAAGATATCTCCAAATTGAGCATCGACGAACGGGCAAAGCTCGGCATTTTCATGAGTTTCCAAGAGCCAGTCGCGATTGAAGGCTTGAGCCTGATTGAAGCCATACGCTCAGCGCTCGAAGCACGCGGCGAGAAGTTAGCCCTAAGCGCCGTTAAAGTTCGTATCAATGACGCTCTGGAAAAGGTTGGGCTTTCTCCGTTCATAGCGAGTCGCGAATTAAATCACAAGCTTTCTGGTGGCGAGAAAAAGAAGTGCGAGATTGCCCAAATGCTTATCTTACGACCAAAGCTCGTTCTGCTAGACGAAATCGATTCAGGGCTCGACACAAAATCCTGTAAGAATATTTCCAGAATCTTACGAGATTACCAAAAAGAAACTGGCGCGAGCTTCATTATCGTGTCGCACAACTTGCGCATTCTGAGCGAACTTCAGCCGAATCAAGAATTAGTCGTCGAGGACGGCAGAATCGTCAAGAAATGAGTTTTCAGGGCTTAAGCAGCGAGATTATTGATGAGATTTCAAGAATTAAGGGCGAGCCAGAGTGGATGCGCCAATTTCGTCATGAGTGCCTCAAAATATATAACGAGTTAAACTTCCCTGCTTGGGGCCCAAATTTGAGCGGTCTGGATTTAAATCATATTTCTAACTACGTCCGCTCGAACAGCGCAATGGTGGATAGTTGGGATAAAGTTCCGGAAGATATCCGCGCGAGCTTTGACGAGCTTGGCATTCCAGAATCCGAAAAAGGAGATCTGGCAGGCGTAGGCGCACAGTACGATTCTGAGCTGGTCTATCACCGCGTCAAAGAGGAAGCGAAGAAACGCGGCGTAGTTTATCTCGGCATCGAAGAGGCAATGAAAAGCCCCGAATATTCCGAGATTTTTCGCAAGCATTTTATGAAACTTGTACCACCTAGCGATCATAAGTTCGCCGCCCTGCATGGCGCGGTTTGGTCAGGCGGCTCCTTCGTATATATTCCGGCAGGTGTGAGCGCCGAATTTCCATTGCAATCATACTACCGCTTCAATGCCCCAGGAGCCGGCCAGTTCGAGCACACGCTTATCATCCTCGAAGAAGGCGCAAATCTGCATTTCATTGAAGGATGCTCGGCGCCAAAATATAATGTGGCGAATTTGCATGCTGGCTGCGTCGAAATTTTCGTCGGCAAGAATGCGAGCATAAAATACTCAACGGTCGAAAGCTGGTCAAAGAATATGTTCAATCTAAACACCAAGCGCGCAATCATTGAGGAAGGCGGCAAGATTGAGTGGGTAACGGGCTCGTTCGGCTCACAAGTTTCAATGCTTTATCCGATGGCAATTTTGTCTGGGCGTGGGGCCAGCATGGAATATACCGGAGTAAGCTTAGCTGGCGTGGGTCAAGATTTAGATACGGGCGTAAAAGTTTTACACCAAGCGCCAAGCACAAGCTCTCTTATCAATTCCAAGTCCATTTCGAAGAGTGGTGGCAAGAATACCTTCCGTAGCCTCGTCAAAGTTTTGAGCGGCGCAAAGAACGCCAAATCTTTCACCGATTGCGCCAGCTTGATGATGGATGAAAATTCGCATAATTATACAATTCCTGTTTTCGACATCCGCGAAGAGAGCGCTAATGTTGCGCATGAAGCGAGTGTCGGCAAGATTTCCGAGCGCGAGATTGAGTATCTCTGCAGCCGCGGCATGAGCGAGGATGCAGCGCGTGGCTTGATCGTGCGAGGTTTTGCCAATGATATCTCCAAAGAGCTGCCAGTTGAATATGCGATAGAGATGAATAACTATCTCAAGCTATCCGTGGAGGGAAACCTATGAGGATAATCCGAGAACTTGGCAACTACTCTTTCGAGATCGCAAAGAACGAGCACTTCGTGTTCTTTTTCGAGAACCAGTCTGGAAATTTTTCGGCGAAGTTTGATGTTCGCGAAGGCGCAAAGCTTCAAATCGAGCAGATTATTCTCAGCGGGAAGATTAGCTCAAAAATGAGCTATTTGCTTGAGAAAAACTCGACCCTTAATCAGAGCGTTGCGCTAAGGCTTACTGACGATGATTCCCTAGATTATGTATATTTCGCCGAACATCTGGGCGCTAGCTCCGAGAGCAATATCAAGATGGTTGGAAGTCTAAATGATTCGGCACAAAAATCTAGCGAGCTCAAAATCCATTTTGCGAAGGGCGCAATCAATGCCTTCGGAAGCGAGTCTGAGAGGTTTAGTCTTTTTGGTAAGGCCGCCAGAAATTGCGCAATCCCAACCATTCTCTCAGAAGAGAGCGAAGCACAAGGACGCCATAGTTTCAGCAGCGGCCACATTTCCGACGACGAGCTAAGCTACTTACAAGCGCGCGGAATTGATTCTGATAAAATTAAATTAGTACTAACAAAAAGCGATTTGCTAAAGGTCGCACAACTCACAAAACAAGATGACATTATCCAAAAAATATACAACTATTAGAGATGATTTTCCGCAGCTAATGGCTGGCGTGAAGTATTTTGACAACGCCGCCACGAGCCTAAAGCCATATTCGGTCATTAAGGCTGTAAATGAATATTATTACCGCCAGAATGCTAACCCGCATGGTGAAATGCACCGCTTGTCTGCCGAGGCTGGAGAATTGGTTCAGAAAACACGCCAAAGAGTTGCCGACTATCTCGGAGTTGCCTCAGACGAAGTCGTCTTTACGCATGGCGCAACCGAGGGCTTAAACATAATCGCGCACGGCCTAATTGCTTCCCTTGCACCAGATGACGAAGTGATTGTGACGCGGCTTGAGCATCATAGCAACCTTTTGCCATGGACCCAGAACTGGCAAAATTGCAAGATTCTTGAATGCGACGCAAGTGGAACGTTAGCAGACATCTCCGATCTCATTAATGAGCATACAAAGGTTCTCGCAATTAGCGCCGAATCGAATGTTTTAGGCAAGGTTCCGAACTTTTATGAGACCATCGCAAAGGCTAAGGCGGCCGGTCTGATCGTAGTCGCCGATACTACACAGGCGATTGTTCACCAGAAGCTAGATTTGGCCAATATGGATTTCTTGGCGTTTTCTGCTCATAAAATGTATGGTCCGATGGGAGTTGGCGTACTTTGGGGCAGAAAAGAGCTGCTCGAGAAATTATCTCCTCTTCTCTATGGCGGCGGCATGATTGCAAGCGTCGAGGACGACAAGCTAGAATTATTAGATTTACCACATCGCCTCGAAGCCGGCACCCCAAATGCCGAAGGTATTATTGCTTTTGAAAAATCATTCGATTATTTAACCGAGGAAAACTTCGCGCACGAGCAAGAACTTAGCCAATTACTCCACGCGAAACTGCGCGAGATTCCAGAAGTTACGGTTTATAGCCAGATAGGGCCACTCGCTAGCTTCAATATCGAAGGCGTTCATCCACATGATGTGGCTTCGATACTAGATAGTGAGAAGTTTGCAATTCGTGCCGGTTACCACTGCGCGCAGCCTCTCTTAGACAAGCTAAGAATCGGACCTTGTTGCCGCGCAAGCATTTGCTTCTATAATTCCGAAGACGAAATTGAACAGTTTATCGAAATCATTAAAACCGTCCGCTCGAGGATGGGGCTATGAGTTTCTACAGCGAGACTCTGCTAGATCATAGTGCGCATCCGCTTCATCGAGGCGAAATCGTCGATGCGGATATTGTTTTTGAAGCCAAAAACGCTAGTTGCGGCGACAATATTAAGCTGTTTTTAAAGGTTGAGGATAATAAAATTACCAATACTGGCTTTACTGGGGTCGGTTGCGCCGTCTCGCAAGCTTCCGCAGATATTATGCTCGATTCGATTATTGGCAAATCTTTAGATGAAGCGCAGAAGACCTGCGAGGCTTTCCTTGATTATTGGCAGAGCGGCGAAGGAGCAGAAAAAATCGGCGAGGCCGAGGCTTTCGCCGATATTCGTCATATGCCCGCTCGCACTAAGTGTGTTACGACTGTTTGGCGAAGTTTCCTTACTTCGCGCCACTCCTCTTAAAGACGCTCATGATCGTACGGAAGAAGATCGAGACATCCATCATTGGAGTCCAGTTTTGGACATAGTAAATATCCATTGCACGGCGCTCATTGAAAGAAATATCGCGGCGGCCATTTACCTGCGCTAGGCCACTAACGCCGGATTTAATCGAGAGCAACAAGCCGCGGTCACCATAATCTGCTAACTCACCAGGCTGCAAGGCGCGTGGGCCAATCAAGGAGATGTGGCCAATCCAAACATTGAAGAGCTGAGGCAATTCATCGAGAGAAGTCGAGCGCAAGAACTTGCCGAACTTTGTATAACGAGGATCGTTCTTGATATAGTCGCCATGCGAGCGATACTTCTCGATTAGCTCCGGCTTGCCCATCTTCGTAAAGGCCTCTTCTGGAGTCATGCCACTATATTCCGGCTTGATTGAACGAAACTTAAGTAACGGAAATTCCATATTATACCTCGTGAGGCGAGTATCTTTGTAGATTGCTGGCGCCTTAAAGTTGAGAAGTTTCTGGAGAATCCAAATTACGAGCATGATCGGTGACGCAACAATAATTAACAGCGTACTAATGATGATATCCAAAAAGCGTTTATATACCTGAGCAGCACCAGTCAAAGGCGTTGCGCGAACGCGAAGAACTGGGACGCCGGCCACAAACTCTGTGTCGCGAGAGAGTGCAATCACAGAACTCTCTGGCGGCGAATAATAGAAGAGTGCATGATGGTCGACGGCGAGTTTATTCGCCTCTTCGAGCCCCTCCTCTTGAGCATAAACAACCGCATCTGGACGGAGGCGTTTAACTGCGTCTTCAAGAGTAGGATAACGGCGTCGGTTCCATTCTTGCGGGATATATTTGCTATCCGCGACCACGCCACAAATCTTGTAGCCAGATTCTGGAGCGGTGCCAAGAAGAAGCTGGCGGACATTTTCGCCATCACCGGCCACAACTGTGCGAATCAAGCCACGCTTGCTGCGGTGTAGTAGTCTAAACGCCATCGCAATACAGGCGCGCTCAAACATTAAGGCAATGAAGCAAATTACAGTAGCATAAAGCGCGATTACTTTTACTGGGAAAAGACCATCGCGCGGAGAAATCGCAGTCGCAAAGAAGTCATAGGTAATAATAGACATCGTGCCAAGCACCGAAGCAAGAAAAAGACGCCAAGCCATCAAAGCGTGGCGCTGCAAAACTTTACGAGTATAAAGACCGAGACTAGATAAAACTAGCAGCCAAATTGGGAGCAATACGAGATTGGACGCCAAAAAGCCCATCGTATTACCTTCGAAAACATACGGACGGTGATCAAAGTGAATGCGGAAATAGTACGCAAAAGTAAACGACGCTACAATTGCAAGTGCGTCGCCCATCACTAAGAACACTTTATAGATAAAACCTGGTTCTTTTCTCATTTTCTATACTATACAATAATTTTGACTAAATTTCGAGCTTAAGGATTTTGGCCGCCGCGCGCAAAGTCATTAAATCATCTTCCGCTGCGCCGACCCTTTCCTCTTCTCCAGCTTCTTTTGCCTGCTCGATCCTATCTTTGATTGCCTCGATATGCGTCTTGAAAAGGCGCCTCGATTCATCGAAACCCTCGCTGCGAATCACGCGCAAGGAGCGCGCCGCGTGTGGAACTTTGATCAAAAAACCTGCCGCAACACAGTTATCGATATGTTGAGCAACCGTCGCAACCGAACCCAAACCCAAAGCTGCCGCAATTTCACGGTAAGACGGAGAATAATTATTCTCGTCCGTAAACTGCTCGATGAAATCTAATAGCAACTGTTGCGATTTGGTTGGCATGATTTTAGTATACCAGATTAGCCAAAAACTCCGCCCGGAGGCGGAGCTGTAAACCTAAATAATCCTAATTCAATTATTTCTTGCGAGAAACAGTCAAGAAACCGTTGCGTGGGTTTTCGTTAACTTCGCGATCTGCTGGTAGGTCGCAAGGAGTACCCTTCTCATTCTTCTCAGTCTTGGTGAAGAAGTAAATAGTCTGAGGCTTGCCACCGCGCAAGGTAACTTCGGACTTGTGTAGGTAGTAGGTTACGCCCTTTGAGTTGGTATGTTTGTAAGCCATTTTGTTAGCTTTCCTCCATTAGTTGTAATTCTATCTTATGACCCCCTCTAAGGGGTTGTCAAGAGAGAAAATGCTTTTGTTTAGATTATTTCACGAAAAGGATGGCGATGCGAATAATAATCCAATAAAACATGCGGATTAGCACGATTATTAAGAGGATAGTCGTAATCGCAATTAACCAACCAGAAAGGCATGGATACCAGACTGGCGCAGCGTAATCAAAGCGGAATAGCTCCTTCGACGGAATTTTTACATCCTCGCTCGTCGCTATTGTTTCAGAGGACGGATATTTAGACAATTCGTTTACCCAGCAATCCAAGTATTCCGGAGAAGGAAAATCGTAACCTGTATAATCACAGTACTCTGCTACTTCAGCGTAAATATTACCATTCGGATTCTCGGAGTTACGATTAATCTCTTCTTTGGCGCGCGCAATCGCTTCATTGGCGGCGCGAGTGTATTTATTATTGAGGTAGAACGGACCAGTGCCAAAAACATAACGCGTGATTCCGTCTTTACTAATCGGCGACACAACAATATGCTTGGTCGTAAAGTCCTTCAGCTCGCGCAACGAGCTTTCGACTAGCTCGTCATTATCCTCGAGATCAGCATTAATTACAGCGTCGCGAAGTTGAATCATCTTCAGTCCATCGATATGAACTAGACTAACGCTCCAATAAGACAAAAGAATGGCAATCAAAGCGAGCTTCCAGTTGCGGACACGAAAAATAGCAACAAGAACACGTTTCAGAGAAAGCTTTTTATGCTTCACACCACCCATAACTCTCCTAATTATATCATGTTACAATTTAAGGTATGAAGGTCTATTTTTCAGGGATAAGCGGCACCGGAATCGGGCCATTGGCAGAATTAGCTCAAGACGCAGGTTATGAAATTTGCGGCTCAGATTTACATCGTGGCGCAATCGCCGATGAAATGGACGCACGCGGCGTTATTGTTTCTTATGGCGCCCAAGACGGCAGCTTTTTACAGAAATGCCACGGCGAGGGCAAGATTGATTGGTTTGTTTATACTTCCGCATTACCAAAAGACCACGCCGAACTAAAGCTCGCGCAAGAACTTGGCATCCATTGTTCAAAACGCGACGAATTCTTGGCCGAGTTAGTCCGCGAAAAGAATCTTAAAATGATCGCAGTCGCCGGCACGCACGGCAAGACTACTACGACTTCAATGCTGGTTTGGGCTTTCGAACAGCTTAATGTTCCGATTAGCTATCTCGTCGGCACAACTTTGCCTTGGGGTAATGGGGGGCGTTTTGATAATGCCAGCGAATTCTTTATTTATGAAGCCGATGAATACGATCGTAACTTCTTAGCTTACCATCCATATATCGCGGCCATTACAAGTGTAGATTACGACCACATGGATATTTATCCGACCGTCGAGGATTACCGCGCAGCGTTCGAGCAGTTTGAATCGCAGAGTGAAATCGTTGTGAAAAATACAACAGTTTCAGAGGAGATTACGCTCGTTGGCGAGTTGCGCAGAATCGACGCTTCGATTGCCCTGGAAGTCGTCATGAAAGCATGCCCAGATATTGAACGCGAAAAAGTTATCGAAGCTCTCAATAACTTCCCCGGCACCGGCCGCCGTTTCGAGAAGATTGTTGATGGCGTTTACAGCGACTACGGTCATCATCCAGTAGAAATCAAGGCGACACTCGAGATGGCAAAGGAGCTCAAAGAGCGCGATGGCTATAAGGGAGTGGCCGCAGTTTACCAGCCGCATCAGAATGTACGCCAGTATGAAGTTCGCGACTTATATAAAGATGCATTTCTAGGTGCAGACAAAGTTTTCTGGCTACCGACTTATCTCGTCCGCGAAGACCCCAACCTTGCTGTGTTAGCGCCGCAGGAATTATTCTCGGCCTTGGATAATGCCGAGATTGCCGAGGAAGCAGCCGCCGACGATACTTTGGCACAAAAATTGCGCCAGCTTCACGACGAAGGCTGGATAATAATTCTCTTGACTGCTGGCCCAGCAGACGGCTGGCTGAGAGATGTTTTCGCTAATTAATTCTGAATTCCAAGCGTCTCGTTAGAGAGCGGTGTTCCATCAAAAGCGTCTTTCGAGGAATCGAGGCGCTTTTCTACTGATTCAAGTTGAGTCTTATAATCCTTCAAGGCTTCAACATCAATTGCGCCATCGCTCGAGAAGTTTTCTTTATTATCGTCTTCCGTCGTATGTTTTTCATCTTCCGCAATGTAGCCTGGGCGGGAGCGGTCAAGGTAGATATCGCCAGTCGCCTGGTAAATAATAAGACTAATCGTGGTGGTAATAGTTGCGATAACTATGGAAGCAAAACAGAGCAACAAAAGGTTGCGGCCACCTGAATGAATAAACTCTTCTTCCCTACTTTTAATCTTTTTTGCCATCTTCAAGCTCCTTGGCGAATTGATTGATCGTACTGTGATGGGTCGAAACGATTGTGCGAAGTTTCTGAGTCGATAGGTAAACCGCGTTGCGCTTTTCGCGAACAGTCAGCAACTTGCGGTAGAATTTCTCCGGCTCAGCCTTGCAGTCGATTTTGACAAGTTTGGAGAGTTCCTGAGAATACTCCGTAAACTGGTCCTTAAAGTTTCCGCGCTCAGACGCAAAAGCAATCTGCTGCTCGGCAAGGTTAGGATTGGTTTTATTATTGCGAACGAGACGAATGTTAAGATTCTGCATTAAATTGCTCGAGATAGTTTCATATTGAGCGCCAAGATGAACACGCATACGCGAGTCTTCCTTCTGCGTGCGCTCAAGCTGGAGTTTAATACTAGAACAGTTTTGCGAAACGCTATTTAGGGTTTCTTGGGAAATTTCTTCGCCTTCAGCAAAGCCGTAATTTACAGAAAAAGCAACGATTACGAGACTCAGGAAAAATGATGCGAAAGCTTTTAGTTTCATAGGGATATTTTAGCAATTTTTGAGCAGAAAAATAACCCAGTCGTGCTGGGTTATTTCGTTTTACTCTACTTCTGGCTCGACGGTTTTAACACACAATTCCTTGAGCTGATAATCGTCGACGGCCGATGGCGAACCCATCATGAGGTCCATACCGGAGCCATTCTTCGGGAAGGCGACAATTTCGCGAATGTTTTCGAAATCCATGAGCTCCATGAAGAGACGATCAATACCGTAGGCGCAACCAGCATGTGGTGGAGCGCCGAACTTGAAGGCGTTAAGCATGCCACCAAAGCGAGACTCGACATACTTCTTATCGTAGCCAAGAATGCCAAAGACTTCGTACATAATTTCTGGATTATGGTTACGAACTGCACCAGAACAAATCTCCAAGCCGTTTGCGACCATATCGTACTGATCGGCAACAATTGCGAGGCGTTCTTCATCAGTCTTTGCAGCACGAAGAGCTTCAAGGCCACCCTTTGGCATCGAGAATGGGTTGTGGCCAAAGTCTAGCTTTTTGTTCTTCTCATCCCATTCATAGAACGGAAAATCTACAACCCAGCAAAGCGCAACAACGCTATGATCTTCGAGGCCAAAGTGCTTAGCAAAGGAGATGCGGAGCTGACCAAGAACCTTGTTAACCTTAGCGCGCTTGTCTGCACCAAAGAAGACAGCGTCACCAGCCTCGGCGCCCATTTTCTTCGTAATAGCATCGAGCTCGGCCTCGCTCATAAACTTAGCGATTGGGGACTTAATGCCATCCTTGGTATAGATAAGGTAAGCTAGACCACCAGCACCGAGCTTACGAGCTTCATTCGTAAAGCCATCAATCTGAGAGCGAGACAAATCTGCACCGCCCTTAACGCAAATAGCCTTAACACATTCTGCCTTAGCAAAGACGGAGAATTCAGTATTCTTAAGTTCATCAGTAAGCTCGATAAGCTCCATGCCATAGCGAAGGTCAGGCTTGTCTACGCCATATTTCTCCATCGCTTCCTGATAAGGAATGCGTGGAATATCTTCGCTTAAGAGCTTCTTGCCAGCAAAGTCCTTTACGAGACCCTTGATAAGTGGTTCCATTTCCTTGCGGACGGTTTCGCCGTCGTCAACAAAGGACATCTCGCAGTCGAGCTGATAGAATTCGCCATAAAGGCGGTCCGCACGTGGATCCTCGTCACGGAAGCATGGCGCAATCTGATAATAGCGCGGAATACCGCCAACCATCAAAAGCTGTGTGAACTGCTGCGGCGCCTGTGGCAAGGCATAAAACTCACCCGGATGAAGACGAGACGGAATCAAGAAGTCGCGTGCGCCTTCTGGGCTAGAGTTTGCAAGAATCGGCGTCGTAACCTCGATAAAATCATGCTCGTGCATGTATTCGCGCATGAAGCGATAGTATTCAGAGCGACGAAGCAGGCGATGCTGCATACTTGGACGACGAAGGTCCAGGTAGCGATACTTAAGGCGAAGATCTTCGCCAGCCTGTGCGCCCTCGTCATGAACGTTTACGGGGAGAGCTTCACTCTTGTTGAGGAGTTCGAGTTCTTCAACGACGACTTCGATTTTACCGGTTGGAATGTTTGGATTTTCAAGACCTTCGCCACGTTCACGAACCGTACCGGTAGCCTTAATGACATATTCGTCACGCAAAGACTCTGCAAGTTTGAATGCATTAGCGGTATTCGGATCGATAACGAGCTGAATAATTCCGGTATGATCGCGGAGGTCAATAAAAATAAGGCCACCGTGGTCGCGGCGAGAATTTACCCAGCCGGCCAAGTTAACTTTTCCGGATTTGCTGTTTAATTCTTTCGCTAATGTTCTCATAATTCTTAAATTATAACATATTTACAGAGAGAACGCGAGCAAAACTTGAAAAACGGACCCAGAGGTCCGTTTGGTGTTTTTAGTAGCGTTTTCCTTCGCGGTCAAGATCGCGCCCTTTGATAGTTTGGCGCTTATCAAATTCCTTTTTGCCCTTACCTGGAGCAATAGTTAGCTTAATGTGGCGTTTAAAAGGATAGAGTTCGCAAGGGACAATCGTGTAGCCTTCCTGCTTCTCGCGCTCGAGCGCAGCAATCTGTTTTTTGGTTGCAAGAAGTTTAATATTTTCAGCGGTATCCGTACCAAGAGTAAGGCCAAGTAGCCATAACTCGTGGTTACGAATCGTCACATAGGTACCTTTAAGCTGAGCATGGCGATCACGGATTAGGCGAACTTGCGGACCCATCAAAACCATACCCACCTCGACCTTATCGCCGAGTTGGTAGTCATAATGAGCACGGCGGTTCACGACCGTCGTTGGTGCTGGTTTTGACTTTTTCATATCTGTTATTATATCAGTTACGGCAGCTCTTTGCGAATCTTCTTCTCTAGGCCAGCATTAAACCGTTTTTCGAGCTTAGCATAGTTCTTCGGACCAAGTGCATGATAGCTCGCACGAGCCAAATCATTCTTCAACTTCTCTGTTTTCGTGTGCCAAGTCGAAGCATAATGATGAATCGCGACGGTATTTTCCGTAACCTTCATTTCGCCTGTCATGTAGTGCTTGGGACTAAAGTATTCCGAAGCAAAGGTTACAAAGTCGCCATCTCCATAAACGCGAGTTTTACCGTCAAGTTCAATACCAAAGATATCCTTCGCATAGACAGATGGGCTATGAACAGTTTTTAGAAATGTATCCGTCACAATCTTCTGGTTCGGGTCCGCAAGCTCATAGCGCTTCAAAATCTTACCAATCCAAGGCGAGTGTTTCTCTGCTCCAAAAGCCGCAGTCGTAAACCAGAATTGAGACTCCCAACAGGCAAAGGCTTTATATTTCGTAAACTCATCGAGCAGTTTCAATAGTTCAACATCAGTGTCTAGATAAATGCCCCCTTCGTTATATATAACGATCATGCGAATGATGTCTGAGGCGAGCGCCCAGCGCTTCTCTTTTAATGCTTTTCGCGCGAGCGGATACTTGCTCAGGTCGACTTTTTTCTCGTTCCAATGAATGATTTCGAAGCCCGGATTTAGCTTCTTCCAGCCCTGAATATATTGCGCATCCGCCTCTGGTAGAGGGGCGTCACCAAGCCAAACATAGTGAAGCTTTTTCGGTATCGACATATGATAAAATTAGTTTAACATGAAAGTTGTTATTTCTACCGACCTGTACTACCCGATGATCAATGGCGTAGCACAGTTCTCGCGGAACCTCGCGGGTGGGTTAAAAAAGCGCGGCCACGATGTCGTAGTTTTAGCACCAAGCATCACGGGCGACTATGAAGTTGAGCGCGACAAGGAGTATGGATTCAAGGTCGTACGCCTCAGCTCTCGCAAGATGTATTTTTATCCTGACCAAATTAACGATATTCCGGAAGCCAAAGAGTTCATGGGCGTGAAAATGCCTCAGATTCTTTACAAAAACGGTCTGCATGTCAGTTTTAATGCCGGTAGCGAGATTCGTAGCTTCCTTGATGGCTTTGAGCCAGACATTATTCATGACCAGACCCCTGGACCAGTCGCCTTATCCGTTTTTCGTTATGCAAAGAAGCGCGATATTCCGCTAGTTTCGACCGACCACGCTTATCCTGACAACTTCACTTCACAGCTGCACTTGCCTTGGATCGTGAAGAAACCAATCGATAGCGTCATGAACAAGTACTTTGTGAGCTTTTTGAAGCGTAGCGAGTACGGCACCATGCCAACTTCACAAGCGGTTTCTGATTTAATCCCAAAGAAGCGCAAACGCTTCAAAGTCCCAGTAGAAGCTTTGAGCAATGGTATTGATTTGTCCCGCTTCTCTCCAGGTAAGCCAGAAGATGAGATTTACGAGAGGTATAAGATTCCAAAGACAAAGCCTACTGTTTTGTATGTTGGCCGCATCGATCCAGAAAAGAGCTTGGATGTTTTGATTCGTGCGTTCGCATTAGTTTTGAAGCGCGTGCCAAATGCGCAGCTCGTGATGGTTGGCGACGGCGCGTCGAGAAACGATTTGGAAGATTTAGCCGAGAAGGAAGGTATCGCTGATAGTGTTCACTTCCTCGGCCGTATTGTTGGCGACGATTTACCGAAGCTTTATCGGATCGGTAAGGTTTTTGCGATTACTTCGAAGACCGAGACTCAGAGCATTGTAATTATGGAAGCGATGGCAAGCGGTTTGCCGGTCGTAGCAGTTCGCGCGGGCGCTATCCCAGAATTAGTTTGGAATAATAAGAATGGTTTCCTTTGCACGCCTGACGATCCCGCAGTCGTATCGCGCAACTTAGTTAAGATTCTTAAAAATACGCCTTTACAGAAGAAGTTCTCGAAGGCCAGCCTCGAGAATATTAAGAAACACGATATTAGCTATACCCTAACACGCTTCGAAGAAATCTATAAGACGGTCCTAGAAAACCGCAAGAAGAACAAAAAAGCTTAGCTTAGAAATTTACGAATAATATCCGCGCAAAGATTCGGCTGCTCATAATTAAGCAGGTGGCCAGTGCCGGAAATTACTTCGAGCTTAATGTTTTTGTGTCCCGCTTTTCTCTTTTTAACATTCTCGACCTTTGTTAAGCGGTCATGATCACCCATGCAGAGGAGTAGCTTTTTGTCCGATTCGAATATGCTTTGCTCCTTCATTGATAGCTCGATATCTGCGATAACCGCCTTAGTTGAAGTGAAACGGCCCGAGTGTTCATAGTGCTGGCGGTCAATGTATTTCTGACGCGTGCGGTCATAAGTGAGATAACGAGAAATAATAAAGGCAATGAACTTGCTTTTGAGCAGGCGATAGCGCTGATGTCCATTCATGAGCTTACGCATGCCGTTGCACAAAATCTTAGCCGTGCGGTCACTACGCTTCTGCTGTTTTTCACTACGCACGATTGGGGCGAGCAAAATAGCCTTCTCGTTGGTATCTTTCGGGTACTTTTTTAGATAGTGCGAAACGATAATTGAGCCCATCGAATGGCCAATCATGATAGGCTTTTGAGAAAGATTTAAGCTGGTTACATACTCATGAAGCCATTCCGAATAGCTATCTGTAGTCTGTTTGCCAAGCGCCTCATGCTCGCCATAACCAGGAAGATCAGGAGTATAGACCTCAAAATCTGAACGCAGCGCATCTGCAATTTCGAGCAGGCCGTAGTGGTCGCCACGAAGGCCATGAATAAAGATGAGGGAAGGTTTTTTCATAGCTTCTTTAGGGCGCGCTTGATGGCTGGGCGATTGAAGCCCTCAATAAGTTTGTCGCCAATAATAGTAAGCGGAACAGCAGTAAATTCGCGGTCGTATTTTTCTTCGAGTTTAGCTTTTTCGACAGGATCGGAGAGGTCGCGCTCTTCAAAATCTATGCCCTTCTTTTCAAGCCAATCCATCAAGGCGTGGCAGAAGGCACAATCAGGAGTGTAATAAACTATCGGTTTCATGTAGTTTTAGTATAGCATTATAGATTATTGATGATTTCGCGAGCCTCAGCGATGCTCTTGGTTTCCATAAGCTTAGCGCGAATATCTGAAGCGCCCGGGAAGTTGTTGATATAAATCTTATAGAAATGCTTGAGCGGGTCGTAGGACTGAAGGCCATATTTTTCATAAAGGTCAAGATGGGTACGCATGAGATCAATCAGCTCTTCACGGCTATGCTCGCGTGGTTCTTCCTCGAAACAGAAAGGGTTACGGAAGACGCCACGGCCGATCATAACACCATCAACGCCCTGCTCGATATATTGCTTGGCGTCACTTGGGCGGTCAAAGTCGCCATTAATGATGAGCTTGGTGTTTGGCGAGAGCTCATTGCGGAGTGCAACAATTTCTGGGATTAATTCGTAATGCGCAGCAACTTTAGACATCTCTTTTTTAGTACGAAGATGGACCGTAAGTGCGTCCGGATATTCATTAAGGATGGTCGAGAGCCAATCACGCCATTCCTCGATATAGGTATAACCGAGGCGAGTTTTGACGGAAGTCGGGAGGCCGGCCATTTTGGTCGAGCGGATAATTTCAACCGCACGAGCAGGCGTGCGAATAAGACCAGAACCGCCGCCAGTCGCGACGACATGGCGATCTGGGCAGCCCATGTTAATATCTACCGCATCGAAGCCGAGTTGCTTGAGAGCCTGAGCAGTTTCGAGGAACATATCTGGTTGTGTTCCCCAAATTTGAGCAACAAGCGGCTTCTCTTCTGGTTCATATTTAAGACGCTCAAGAGCGTTCGGACGACCTTTTTCGCTAACATAGCTATTAACATTCGTAAATTCGGTATAGAAAATATCTGGGCGAGCCGCCTTAGCGACTACCTGACGAAAAGCAATATCTGTTACGCCTTCCATTGGCGCAAGAATTGAAAAACCTGGCTTGAATTGATCCCAAAAGTTCATTGGTTACATATTATAACATATTTTTAGGCGGTCGCAAAGTTGCGCTGGCGATAGAAATCGTCAAAACCTTGGCGGATGACTGCTAGAATGCCGTCGTCTTCAATGAGGCGATTATCCTCTACGCGATAATCCGGTTCCTCTTTGTGAATTGCTGGCGTTGGATAAGCGTCGGTTGGGTCATATTGAGCAAGCCAAGAATAGAATTCGACAGAATCTATAATCGCAATGACATTATCCTTAGTTAGACCAGAGTAGCGAGCTAAGATACCTTCTGGAGAATTATCTAGTGGATTCTTCTCATAATATTCTTCAAGCGCAATACTGACCGCAGACTTCTCGACAACGCCCATACTTTCCGCGAGGCGTTGATCCTCAACATAGCGGTTATAAACCTTAATTTCTTCATAATCTACGCGCTGGGCACCCAGATCTTCAATACCAGGATCTCCATGATCCATCACACAGTTACTACCATCAACCCAGCCCCAGTTACCAAGAGTAGTTCCACTAGAAATGATACTCATGATACCGCCAGCAATCGGAACAATGCCAAGAGCAGTGTCGCCGAGCATACTACCAGTTGAGCCACCCTGAACCTCACTAATGATATTCTGATCTGGCTGACCAAATTGAGATGTACGTTGACCGCAGTAGACGACATATTTGCCAAGATTGCTATCTAGATCAATTTCTGGGTTTTCCTGATCCTCAACGTCGTTATTATCCTTGAAGCCCCCTTTGTCCGCAACCTGCTTTACGACCGCCATAGGAGATTTATCGTCGGAATCATAATCATAAGAATCATCCTCGGTAGCGTCGCTCGTATCGCTCGGAAGGTCCATCGTTTCAAAGTCGGTCGTTACATATGGATTACAGAACGAATCGCCAACCGCACCAATGTCTGCCAATTCTGGACAATGCGCTTCAGTATACGCCTGTGCATATTCCGCTTTTTCAGCCGCATCCGAGGCTGCGCTTACGCTCGGGAATAAAGTCTTTATAGATTTACCAACAACGGAACCAAAGTTACCAAACGAATCTAACAATGAGCTTGATTGCAAAGTGATTGGGATTGCAGCAGATGCTAGCTGGCCTGCGAAAGTATAAGCAGATGTATAGTCAAATGGGCTACGCGCAAGCCGTTCATTTCTTCCCGTCTCCTGAATTACCCTTTCGTTATATATCAGTGAGGCTAGATAGCCTTCCTTGCTTGCCACAACGCCGCCACCAGCACGGTGGTTGCTAGACATGAGCGCACTACCGCCTGAATATATCGCGTTACCTAAGTCCTCGCCCGCAAATTCCGTAGCAAGCTTTCGCGTAAATATATCTACAATCTTTGGCGTAATCCACGCAACAAGCATACTAATAGCAAGTCCGACGAGCGCCATTAGGGCAGCCTGTAGAAGATTCCAGAGAGCTTCCTGCAAAGCGGCGACAACAGCGCCTGCGCCGAATGTAACAAAACCAATAATTACCTCAACAACAGCAGTAGCATCAATGACTAAATCAAGAGCAGCAAGCGCCAACTCAACCTGTATACAATGCACATACGACGAACGCGCCAAACTCGTAATATCTCCAATGCCAGCCCCTGCATCACCAAGAAAACCTAATAGCTTGCTCATTATCGTACCTACCGCGCCGAAGCTACTCAAGAAATCACTGCCGACACTTCCGATTGCTTTGTCTACGGCATCAGTCACGATAAAACTTTTTACACTTTCATCGTCACCATTGATCTTGTCTCCCGTATACAAGCTACCGAAACCTTCGGACTGGACTGCCGATCTTGGCTCCATAGTCACTTCTTCATATTCAGTATCGTACTGATCGCCACCAGAAACACTTGCACTACCACTACCATCCTCGACGCCACTAATATTAAAGCTAAAGTCGAACGCCTTACCGTTCTTTTCCTTAACTTTGTGCTTAGTTTCAGAGGTTTGCATGGTTAGAGATTTACCAATCGCATTGATTGGCGAGGAATTAGCATCCTCGGTACGAGCCTTATCTACGCCTTCGAAGATACTTTGCGCAACAGAGATAACCTGCATCATCTGATATGCGGCCATAATCACGCTTAGGGCAGATAGCGCCTTAGTGAAGCCACAAGCAAACGTCGAAAGCGTACCAGCAACAGAAGCCACTTTGGACATTTTTTCAGAAACAGCATGATTGATTTCTACTTTACCATTGGCCCCCTTTTGCGGCTTTATAGTGTCTTTCTCTTCTTTTGTATCAACATCAATATCACCACTCTTCGTCTTTGTTGGCACAGACTCAGCTTCTTTAGTCATATTGCCGTTGCTATCATATTCGGCAGGCTTGGTTTCTTTTGACCCGGTAGTTTGTTCGTTAGTGGTTTTAGTCTTACCGTTGTCATCTTTCTCTTGTGTATCCGTACGAGTCTTAGAGTCTACATCCGTAGCACTATCCGCATCGTCTGCCATCTGCTTTCTAGCCTTCTCGCCGTCAGGATCATCCTCGGCGTTGTAACCAGAGAACTTATTCTTCGAGAGACCAAACTTCTTTAGGAGCTTATCAAATATCTTATCTTTGAACTCCGCAACGGATGTACGCCAGTTTTTTGTACCTTTCGTATAAGCAGCACGAAAATCATTATCAGTATTTAGCTTATTTTTAAAGGCTTTAACATCCAATACTTCCGTGGCCCCAGATTTATTCTTATAGATCATATTGCCACCCTGGAAGGTAATACCCTGCTTCGAGAGCTTACGCTTCATCTTGCGGGTCGGCTTGAACTTTTCTTTGCCGAAGACATTCTTCTTTGTGACATTGTTAGTGCTGAGCCTGTTATTGCGAATCATGCGCTTGGTAAGACTACTCGAACGCATCTCCGTCATCGTGTTTGTAGTATCAAAAAGGCCATTAAGTTTGTCTAGCATCGTGAACGGAAGCGCGGATTGACCAAGGAACATGCCGCCGCCACCAAATAGGAGAGAAAGAATAATACTCATAATTGGGCCTTTGCCTTTCAAAAAGCCGCCCTTGGTTTTTTGAGCTGGGCCGAGGCCGTTTTTGCCCTTGCCCTGCCCCTGGCTCTGAGTTGCCCCGCCTTTACCAACATTATTCACATGACCGCTAGGGACATTACTTTCACCAGATTGAGCATCGAGATCTTTAGTGGAGCCCTGGTTTGCAGCGGCTTTTTCTGCATCATTAAGCTCGCCGCTCGCTTTATGGTTTCTGGTCTTATCGGCGTCTTGTGATGGCTTGGAAGATTGACCTTCGACAGTCTGTTTCGGGCCGGATTCAGGTGCTTCAAGCGCATCGGATGTAAAGTCTGGAGTGATTGAGTCACGAGTACCAAATCTTGAGCTTATATCGTAATCTTCTGCAGAGTATTTCGGGCGGAAGCGCTCGTCGATATATTCCGGCTCGCTCGAGACAGCAGAATCTTCAGCCTCGCGTGAGCGACGGCCAAATAGACCTCTAAATCTAGACCTTCCCGATTCGTAACTCATTTATGTTTATTTTAGCATAAGTTTGATGCGTTTATCATCGTTTTCGAAACATGCTTATTCTTTTATAGCACTTGACTTTTCCCCTATTATTCTGCAATAATTTAACCAAGGAGTGTCTATGGTCAAAAACAAAAACAAGAGTTATAAAAAACGAAAAAACCAGTCACGAGATACGCATTATGGAGCGTTAGTTCTCGTGTTTTTTATTGCCGCGCTTGGTACTTGCGGCTTCTTTGCTTGGAAACAGCACAATGAAAAGAATCAGGGCGACGATACCCCAGTAGCTGCGGATTCGCGCAATATTAATACTGCGCAGATTTCGAACGGCGTAAACAATGAGGGAGAGACAGAGACCGGGAATACGACCTATGTAAAGGATCTTGCAGAGAAGGACGCCGAATCTGAGGAAATTGCTAGAAACGAGAACAATCTGAAGATTGCTGAAGTTTATATGGTTAATTACGGCCAAGACACGCAGAACAATGTAGTTTTTGCGAGTGGTGTAATTACAAATGTTGTAAATAATACAGGAACTTGCACTTATACTTTTACAAATGGCGACCAGACCGTAACTGCTACGAGCGAAGTTTTGCCAAGCGCGAAGGAGACAGTTTGCGCAAGCGTAGATGTGGATGCTTCAAAATTTACCGCGGGCGAGTGGACCGTGAAACTAAACTTTAAATCGGACTATGCCGAGGGAGAAAGCGATGCGACACCGTTCACGATTCAGTAGTATTTTAAGGGTTAGCGTTTTTGCTCTTGTTTTATTTGGCGCTGGCTTTTTGACTGTTTTTGCGTATCAAAACTTGAAGAAGAATAATGACTCTCAGGCTTTAAGTGCGACCGAATTCCAAGCGGGTCGCATTATTGATGATTCGATTTTCTATAACCCAAACACCATGACGGCGGCAGAGATTGACGCCTTTATTGACAGCCACTCTCCTGAATGTGATATGTGGGGTAATGGCCGCACGAATCCGATGGGGATCGTGAATAAGGAGTATGCGAGGATTCAGCGCGAAAACGGCAGCAAAGCCTACCATGAGCCGCCATATGTTTGTATTAGTGAATTCTACGAGAATCCAGAGACTCATAAGACAAACTTCGATACGAATGGCAAGCGCGAAGCGGGAATGTTGAGCGCTGGCGAGATCATTTATGAAGCCGCACAAGAATATAGCATTAATCCTCAGGTTTTGCTCGTCATGCTCAAGAAGGAAAGCTATGCCTGGGGCGATGACTGGCCACTAAGGTGGGAATACAAATCTGTTATGGGGTATGCTTGTCCTGACGGCGCACCTTGTGATGAGAAGTATTCCGGCTTTTACAACCAGGTCATGATGGCTGCATGGCAGTTGAATTACTACCGCGAGCATATTTACTCGTACACTTACAGGCCATACGCGACGAATAATATCTTGTATTCGCCAGACTATAGCTGCGGCCGCAAATCTGTTTATTTGGAAAATATAGCGACGACGTCGTTGTATATTTATACTCCATATACACCTAACGATGCGGCTTTAAGGAATTATCCTGGGACTTCGTATTGTGGATCTTATGGCAATAGAAACTTCTATATGTACTTTAGGGAGTGGTTTGGGGATACGCTGGAGAATCCTGGACTGAAGAAAATCACGGCGCGATACGAAAAGCTTGGTGGCGAAGAGGGAGTTCTTGGCAAGCAATTAACCGATTATCCAAACTGTCATATTGGTCGCAAAAACGCTTGCGTCCAGGCATACGAGAATGGCGTGATTATCTATTCTCCACAAACTGGTGCTTGGGAACAGTACGGCGAGATACGCAAGAGATTCATGTCTCTCAATAGCGTGGATGGAGTACTAAAATACCCAACTGGCCCAATGAATTGCAACATTGGACATAAGGATGCTTGCGTCCAAGCATACGAGAATGGTGTGATTATCTATTCTCCACAAACTGGTGCTTGGGAACAGTACGGCGAGATACGCAAAAAATATATTGGAACGGGAAGCG
>JAZUMV010000004.1:0-47274 GCA_045603785.1 Candidatus Nanosyncoccaceae bacterium
TGCCTCCCGTAGGAGTCTGGGCCGTGTCTCAGTCCCAGTCTGGATGATCATCCTCTCAAACCATCTAACGATCGTCGACTTGGTGAGCCATTACCTCACCAACTATCTAATCGTACGCAGGCCAGTCCCAAACCGCCCGAAGGCTTTACTCCGAAGAGCACATGCGGTATTAGCTAATCTTTCGACTAGTTATTCCTCAGTTTGGGGTCCGTTCCCACGCGTTACTCAGCCGTCCGCCGCTCGTCATCAAATAGCAAGCTATTCATGTTACCGCTCGACTTGCATGTATTAGGCATGCCGCCAGCATTCATCCTGAGCCAGGATCAAACTCTCCATTAAATGAAAATTTGATATATCTTTTAAAAAGATAAAACTCAAATAAAACTGACGATGTTAATTTGAACTAAATTAAAAGCTCAAATATAATTGCACAATTAAATTGTTAAACTTCTAAATTCACTCCAAGATAACAGGTAATGTGGTGGTTTTACCTCTATATTTGTGTATCTCGCAATTGAACTGTCCCTATCTTATAAAACTTCAGAAAAAGTGTCAAGAGATTTTCAGACTTTTTTTCAAAAAATCTCGACTTTTTTGGATTTTCTCCAGAAAAATAAGCGCTCCCCCTCTGTTAAGCGCTTTAAATTAAATTCGACATAATCGTGCCGATCACCACTCCTATTATTGCCCCAACGATAACCTGCGGAACAGTATGCCCACGCACGATCTTCAACTTCTTATAATCTTTCTTACTGTCACCAGCCATCAGATTCAATAATTCGCCCTGCTCTCCGACCGCAAAACGCACATTTACGGCATCGTAGATTACTATAACGGTCGTACAGATCGCAAAAGCAAAGACGCCGGAATCAAAGCCGTACTTCCAACCAAGATAGCTTGAAAGGCCCAAGAAACTAGCCGTATGACCGCTTGGCATGCCGCCACTACGCGTCATACAATCTATGAACCCCTTTATGGTCATATGCCCTTTTTTGCGCACAATATCGCCAATCAGTTTGCCAGACTGTGCGAAGAGCCATCCTAAGACAAAGGAAAAGATAGCTCCAAGGCCATAATTATCCTCCATACCCATGCCCTAATTATACCATGCTAATTTTTGTCGCAATAATTATGTATGTAAAATGTATTGGACATTTCGCTACTGCTTATCTGTTTTGTTATTTATTACAACAATTAGCAATAACATGTACGAAACTGCTAACGCTATTTTTTTATAGTACTCATATACCCAGATTTTTCGATTTACAACTTAGTTAACCTGTACAATCTATGCAACTTGGTTAACTAAATCACTTTCCAAAAATCGACCTATTAATTTTTTATTAGTGGTTCGGCTTTCTTGGCGGACGGCGAAGCGTCAAGAGCGTAGCGGAGCTTCGACGGCCGCTCAAAAAATCCGAACCACCAAAAAATCGCCCATATACGGGCGATTTTTCGTGAAGCCTACTACTTATCTGCCTTTGGCTTTTTATCAGCCTTAGCAGGCTTCTCAGCGGCCTTCTCGGCTGGTTTATCAGCAGCTTCTTCGGTTTCTTCCTCTTCCTTCGGAATAATACCGATAGACGCCACAGAATCACCATCATTAAGCTTCATGATGCGGACACCCTGAGTTGCACGTCCAAGCGTCGGGATCTCCTTCACCGCTACGCGAATCGCCTGACCACCAGTAGACATCATAATGATCTCTTTGGCTTCAGGATCAAGCGTATGAACTGCTGCGATTGGACCGGTCTTAGCCGTAATAGCAGCCACCTTAACACCTACGCCACCACGCTTGTGCGGTGGGAAGTTGGTTGCGGCCGTCATCTTGCCATAACCCTTGGTCGAAATCACGATAAGCTTCTGGTTCTCCGGATCGGTTACGACATCCATACCAACAACCGTATCGTTTGGACGGAGGCGAACGCCACGAACACCACGAGCAGCACGACCCATTGGGCGAACCTCTTCCTCATTGAAGCGAACTGCCTGACCAGCAGAGGTCGAGATAATAATCTCATTCTTACCAGTCGTACCACGGACCCAACGTAACTCATCGCCATCATCAAGTTTGATCGTAATCAAGCCATTCGTGCGAATGTTCTCATAGTCCTTAATCGAAGTCTTCTTAATAGTACCCTTCGTAGTAGCCATGAACAGATAACCATCCTCGCCAGCCTCGGTACCTTGCTTAATTACAGCGGTAATCTTCTCTTCTGGATGTAGATTCAAGAGATTAACCGCGGCCGTACCCTTTGCTACGAGCGAGCTCTGAGGAATTTCGTAAGCCTTAATGCGGAAGACGCGACCCTGGTTCGTAAAGAACAAGATGAAGTCGTGCGAGTTTGCCGTAATAATAGTATCAATTACATCCTCTTCCTTCGTCGTCATGCCACGACGGCCCTTGCCACCGCGGTTCTGCTTCTTGAAGTCGCCCTGAAGCACGCGCTTGACGTAACCTTCAGCAGTCAATAAGACGACGCTTTCCTCATCAGGAATCAAATCCTCTTCAACAAACTTACCAAGCTCATGATTGAACACCTTCGAGCGACGTTCATCGCCATACTTCTCTTTCATCACAAGAAGCTCTTCCTTGATGACGCGAAGGATTTCCTTCTCATCGGCCAAGATAGCTTCGAGCTTCTTGATAAGATCATGAAGTTCTTTCAATTCGGCTTCAATCTTGTCGCGTTCGAGACCTTGGAGGCGGCGAAGTTGCATCGCCAAGATAGCGGCAGCCTGAATCTCAGAGAGACCAAAGCGTTCCATGAGGCGCTTATCTGCATCATCATAAGATTCACGAATCGTCTTAATAACCTCGTCGATATGATCAATTGCGATCTTCAAACCTTCGAGAATATGAGCACGATCCTTTGCCTTCTTGAGCTCAAATTCCGTCCTACGGCGAACAACTTTCTGGCGATGATGAATAAATTCATCCAAAATGTCTTTCAAACCGAGCAACTTCGGCACGCGACCATCGTTAACCAATGCCAAAACATTGTAATGAAAAGTCGTCTGTAGGCCAGTCATCTTATAGAGCTGGTTCAAAATCTTCTTCGGGAAGGCATCCTTCTTGAGGTCAACTACAACACGAATCTTACCACGAGCAGATTCATCGCGTGCGTCAGCGATGTGATCAAGCTTCTTGGCAAGCACGAGCTCACGGACCTTATCGACAAAGCCTTCCTTACTCATACCATAAGGAACCTCAGTAATTACAATGCTATGGCGGCCATTCTTATGCTCTTCAATATGAGTAACAGCACGAATTGTAACCGAGCCACGACCAGTCTCATAAGCTTGCATCATCGGTGCGCCGCCGTAAACTTCTGCGCCTGTTGGGAAATCTGGACCCTTTACATACTGCATTAATTCCTTGAGAGTAATGTCAGGGTTATCAATCTGAGCAACCGTTGCGTCAACCAATTCGCCAAGGTTGTGAGGTGGAATATTCGTAGCCATACCAACCGCAATACCCATCTGACCATTCAAGAGAATGTTCGGGACTGCCGCAGGAAGAACCACTGGCTCCTTCTCTGTACCATCGAAGTTATCGCGAAAATCAACCGTATCCTTCTCAATATCGGTCAACATCTCAACGCCAATCTTATCCATGCGAGCCTCGGTATAGCGCGATGCAGCCGGCTCATCACCGTCCATCGAACCGAAGTTACCCTGACCCTCAACGAGCGTATAGCGCATCTTCCAAGGCTGAGCGAGGTTAACCATCGACATATAAATCGATGAATCGCCGTGCGGGTGGTATTTACCCATAACTTCACCGACGATACGTGCGGACTTAACCGTTGCATGTGGAGCCTTCCAGCCGTTCTTATTCATTGCGTACAAGATACGGCGGTTAACTGGCTTCAAACCATCGCGTACATCTGGAAGCGCACGGTCAATCAAAACAGACATCGAGTAGCGAAGGAAGCTATCTTCCATAACATTCTCGACCGTCAACTCTTCGACGCCATCAGCGCCACGTTCGGCCTGTAGACCACCAACCTTTACGATTTCAGCCTCAACGCCGCCTTCACCTTCTTCTTCAGGCACTTCTTCGCTTTCGAAGCCGCCAAGCGTTTCGTCTACACCTTTGTCATCAGCAGCATCAGGGACGTTACCAACCTGACTCTGATCCAATTCTTCTGGTTTTTCTTCTTTTTTCTTCTTATCTGCCATCTTTCATTCCCTCCTAGAAATCCAAATCGTCCAAATCGACCGTAGCCGCTCTCGACTGGATAAAGTTTTTACGTAGGACAGTTTCATTACCCATCAACTTCGTAAAGATTGCATCAGCCTTTTCAGCGTCCTCAATGTTTACGCGAATTAAGGTACGGTTTTCTGGATTCATAGTAGTTTCCCAGAGCTGAGAGGCATCCATTTCGCCCAAACCCTTAAAGCGCTGCTGTGCGGTATAGCCAGCCTGCTTAAAGCGTTCGTCCTCTGGATTAATCTTTACGCCCTGAGCTTTGCGTTCCTCGATTGTCTTAGTGAGGGTCGCCTCAAGCGCATCTTCGTTATAGATATATTTAATCTTGCGCGTATTACCAGTACCCTTAATCAAACCGAATAGAGGTGGTTTTGCTAGATAAACGTGACCAGCCTTAATGACCTCTGGCATGTAGCGGAAGAAGAATGTCAAAAGCAAAGTTGAGATATGTGCACCATCGACATCGGCATCCGTCATGAAGACAATCTTGTAATAGCGAAGACCGTCGATATTAAACTGATCACCAATACCAACACCGAGAGCCTTAATCAAAGAGACAATCTCTGCGTTCGCATACATCTTATCGAGACGAGCACGCTCGGTATTAAGAACCTTACCGCGAAGTGGCAAGATTGCCTGGATCTTCGAATCGCGACCTTCTTTTGCAGAACCTGCTGCAGAGTTACCCTCTACGATAAAGAGCTCGCACTGAGTACGATCACGAGAAGAACAGTCAGCAAGCTTCGAAGGAAGATTAAGACCTTCAAATGCACCCTTACGGATAACGTTATCGCGAGCTGCACGAGCAGCCTTGCGAGCACGAGCGGCCAAGGTCGCCTTGTTCACAATCTTCTTTGCTACATCTGGATGTTCTTCAAGATAATAAGCGAAGTATTCGCTCATAACCTTATCGACATAACCACGAATCTCTGGATTACCGAGCTTATTCTTAGTCTGACCTTCAAACTGTGGATCTGGGAGCTTAACCAAAACAACTGCCGTCAAACCTTCCTTAATATCATCAGCAGTGAGGTTATCTTCCTTCTCCTTGAGGAGACCATTTTTACGAGCGTAATCATTGAGTGTGCGGTTCAGAGCCGTACGGAAACCAACAACATGCATACCACCTTCAGGAGTCAAGACGTTGTTAGCGAATGGACGCATTGTTTCGGTAAAGGTGTCATTATACTGAACAGCCAACTCAACAACGCAATCCTCGATATCTTTCTCGACATAGAAGATATCATCGGATAGGACTTCCTTGCCCTCGTTCAGGCGGCGAACATAGCTCTTGATACCACCTTCGAAGTAGAAGCTATCACGCTTACCAGTACGTTCATCATAAACACTGGTCATGATACCCTTGGTCAAATATGCCTGATGGCGTAGGTAGTTAACTACCCAATCGTAATCAAAAGTAACAGTTTCCTTAAAGATGGTTTCATCTGGATAGAAAGTAACGCTCGTGCCGTGCTGATCGGTCTTACCAGTTACAGCAAACGGAACGACAGTCTTACCGCGTTCGAACTCGATGTGATGGACTTTGCCATCCTTACGCACCTCTGCAATCATGCGATTCGAAAGTGCGTTTACGACCGAGGAACCCACACCGTGGAGACCCGACGATACCTTATAGCCACCGCCACCGAACTTACCACCAGCGTGAAGAACGGTCAAAACCGTTTCAAGTGCAGATAATTTTGTTTTTGGATGAATATCTACCGGAATACCACGACCGTCATCGTCTACTCTACAGCCACCATCGGCAAGCAAAGTAACGCGAACCTGCGTAGCGTAACCAGCAATCGCTTCATCGATAGAGTTATCGGCGATCTCTTTCAAACAGTGATGAAGACCATCATAACCCGTTGAGCCGATATACATACCAGGACGTTTACGAACTGGCTCCAAGCCTTCCAAAACCTGAATTTCAGACGCATTGTATTCTTCGGCCCCATCAGCCTTTTTTGCAGTCATACTACCTCAACTTTTGTTTAATAAATCTCTTCTATTATATCTGATTTGTATCTATCACGCAAGCTTCGAGGCAATATAAAGCGATTTGAGACCTTTTTGTTTCGATTTTCGTGTAGAGATACCTTTTTGTGTCTAGGACGCGTTCTAGGCGATTCTACGGCCATTTAATCGTAAAAATCGCCATAAGCATAAGCGGGGTTTCTAATTCCCTAATGATTTTAGCGCCAACGCAGCGTCGCGCTGCCGTCATCATGCTGCGTAACCTGCCCACCGCCCGCAATACTTGTAGTGTTTGGCTTAGGCTGAGCTGGTTCTTCCGGAGCTGGTTCTTCCGGAGCCGGCTCAGATACTGGCTCAGGAGTTGGCTCGGGAGCGGTTTTTGGAGCCGGGGCCGACTTCGGCGCTACCGGCTTAGGCTTAGGAGCTGAAGCTGGAACTGGGGCCGAAACTGGCTCTGACTCCGGTTCAATCTCTGTTTTCTCTTCGGGAGTTGGCTCAGAAGCTGGTTTTGGCGCTACAGGAGCAGCTACCGGTTCAGGAGTTGCTTCTACTGGCGTAGGGGCGGCCGCTGGCTCTGATGCTGAAGGGGTAGTCGCCTGAGCTTGCGCTTTCGCCTTACGCTCCATCCATTTATCCAAGAAGCTCTTCTTTGGGGCTGGCTTAGTAGACGCCTCATCCGGCGAAGCAGAAGCTGTCACAGATGATGCACTAGGAGTAGCAGGAGCAGTCGGAACACCAACAGCTGGAGCGCCCGCGGTCGGAGCTGCTGAAGCTGGCGCTTTCTTGATATCGTTAGCACCAAGGCGCTCGTCGATTTCCTTCTCTACCTCAGCACGCGGACGACCATAACGAGACAAAGCATATTCGCGCATGCGGCGCATCAGTTCCTCATTCTCGTCACCCATCGCCGGCAATAATCTCATCGTAAATGGCGAAGTCGGCATGTTATACATCATTACCGTAGCAATCGCATGGAAGTTTGCCTGATTATGCAAATCCTGAGCTGTAAATACTGGAGTAAAGGCCTTCTCCATAATCTCCGCATCCGTCACACCGATGCGACCACAAATGATCGTACCGCAGTTACCAAGAATCGCCTCGCGAATCTTATCCGTTAACTGGGTCATAAACTGGTTAACTACAATCAAATTCAATCTAAACTTACGAGCCTCAGACAGAATCGACTCGAAGCTCTCTGTTGCGAAGTTCTGGAACTCATCTACATATAGGCAGAAATCTTTACGTTCATCTTCTGGAATATCTGCACGGCTCATCGCTGCTGCCTGAATCTTCATGACGAAAATCATACCGAGAAGCTTTGCATTTAGCTCGCCCGTCTTACCCTTAGATAGATTAACGAGAAGAATCTTCTTATTGTCCATGATTTCGCGAATATTGAAGCCGGATTTAACCTGACCCAAGATATTGCGCATCATATGATTGCTAAGGAACGGACCCCACTTCGAAACAAACCAGCTCGTCACCTCGCCCGCATCACTACTCTTCTGCGAAGCTGGAAACTCCTTCGACCAGTAGTCGTAAACCGTCTTATCCTTAACATACTTTAGTTTAGACTTTACGAACTCTGGATCAATAAAACAGCGAGGAACATCGATGAAAGTACCGCCATTCGGATCACTCATTAAGAGCAATGCCGCGTTGCGGAACATATGCTGAGCGCGCGCACCGAAGATACCCTGGTTCCCCGGATCATACAAAGAAACAAGCATATTAATAGCTTCCTGTACAATAAAGTCCTTCTGGTCCTCATTCTGGAACTCGAACATGTTCATACCGACAGGATTCTCAATATTACCCGGCTCAAAGAGAATCACATCATCCATTCTCTCTGGCGGAACCTTGCTCAAAATCTTATCGATTGCATCACCGTGCGGATCAATGAAACAGAAACCGCCACCATCGCACATATCCTGATAGGCAAGATTCGTCAAAAGAACAGATTTACCCATACCGGTACCACCAATGATGTAGGTATGACGCTGGCGATCCTTCGGGCCAAGACGAATCATCTTCTGCTCACCACGGAACTCGTTTACACCCAGAACAATACCTTCGTTCATCAAGCGAGCCGGACCATCAACTTCTCTGGTCTTCTGGCGCTCAACCTGGCTAGTCGGAATCGAATTCTGGCTCGGAAGATGGAAGATAGACGCAAGCTCGACCGAGTTTAGGACCATCGAATGATCAGTCTGATCAAAATTGCGATAGAGATAATCCTTTACCAAATCCTTTGGGCGAGTCTGAGCATTGAATGAAAAGCCGTTAAAATTTTGTAAGTCGAACTGAGAAAATACTGGAACCAATGAACCCAATAATGCTTCAGAGCGAGGCTTATTTGCAGAACTTGCGAGCAAACGAATTTTGACTTCGTAACCTGGGAATTTAGTCTTCTCTTCCATTTTTGCAATTTCTTCTTGCTGCATATTGGAAAGAGGCTTACTTTCTTGTTCAGGCGTTTTACCAGAATTGAACAAGGTTGAACCAATATCCCCAAAGATTTGTCCAGCAACGCTGCCACTTTTTCCTTCACGGACTTTTTGTATGCGACTCTTCGTATTTTGTATCCATTTATCATCACACGGACGGAGAATGACCTGAACCGCCACGCCATCACCCTTCTTAGCGGTAGACATAGCATTAAGTAGCGCCAAGCTTGCGTCTGTCTTGGTATCTTCATAGGTGGCAATCGGGTACGCCGTATCTTTACGAAGTTTCAAGTCGCCGCCAGCGATTGCATCGACGCCACCCTCTTTACTAAAGAAGTTCGGATCTTCAACCTCCTCGAGACGAGCCGAAGGATAAGCCGCCGTAACCGCCTGACGAAGCGTCTCTGTTAGACTCGCTGGCACAATCGTGTAGTAGTTAATCAAACCATCATGCGCAATAATCTCAAAACTGATCGTGCGCTGACCATAAAGCCTATTCGCAAAGCCCTTCTTGAAAGTCGAAGAGATAATGCCATACATTACCTGAGCCTTCGAGATTTCCTCATTTGCTATATCGCGCTCATCGCGGCCGCCACCCTGAACATCATCGGTACTTGGCGGAAGATGGATCAACATCGGTACCATCTTCACAGCACGCTCAAAGTTCTTCTTCTGCCTCAAGGAAGTCGAAAAAATCTTCCAGAGAATAAAAATCACCGCACAGATTACTAGCACCAATACTAAAGCTATTACTAATCTTTGTGGCATTTTGTTCCCCTTTTTATTTCACCTTCCCTTTTTATTCTCTTTTTATGCGCCCGTTCCGTTCAAGCCATCTCCAAGTTTTCTCGAGAACGCTTTTTCCATATATTCCCAGCGTATCTTAGACAATGCGTCCGTCGCTCCAGCTACATCCCCCTCTTTTAGCTTCTTGTCGATAATAGATTGCGCT
Source organism: Candidatus Nanosyncoccaceae bacterium (assembly GCA_045603785.1). Taxonomy (GTDB): domain Bacteria; phylum Patescibacteriota; class Saccharimonadia; order Saccharimonadales; family Saccharimonadaceae; genus UBA2834. The sequence continues at coordinate 9,593 of JAZUMV010000004.1, forward strand.
TCGTTTGCAAATGCCGACGGAATCGTTTTCGCGTCTTTCGGCACATCAATGCTTCGGAGCTTATCTAGCTCAGGCATCGCAGGAGCTTCTTCTTTTTCTCCGATCTCCTCGATCTTGCTAGTTGCCTCTTCTCTCTGTGCGAACATCTCCTGAAGCTCTCCACGCATACGCTGTGTCTCCGCATTATTATTCGCGCGAGCATCTACGGCGTTCGCCTCGAGAGATTCATTGTTATCGTTCTGAGATTCAAAAGAATCAGAAAGCTGTTCCGCTCCTAAATCGTCGCGGTTTACCTCCCCGTTTGCCTCCCTAGCAACTGAGTTATCCATAAGCATTATTATACCATGCTAAGCCACGAAATTATAAAAATCTTGCTCAAAAAATACCCCTATTTTGGGGATTAAACAAGGTTTCTGGAAACCAAGAAGCAAAGAATCACTTCAATCAAGATCGTGATTGCAACTTCAAACAGCGTCACGCCGCCAAATGAGGCACAAAGCAAGAAGATTACTGGTGCCAAAGCCAACACCGAACCATAACGAAAGCTCTTCTTCTGAAGGTTGCCAGCATGAATTTTACTTGCCTTTCCTAAAAACAAGAAAAATAGCTTGCAGCAAAATACTGCAAGCCCTAGAAAGAACAAGTACGTTAGTACAAAGAACGTCAAAATCCCTAGAGGCCCCGCCACTTCTGGCGAGACGAAAAACATAAGCATCAAGAGCAAGAATAACGAAACAGCACTACAGACCAACATGCCTTTTACCATAAGCACATTATACTACATTCATAAAGCCCAGAAGCTAGGGGAGCACCCTCTTCCGTTCAGTATGCGATGCAGAATAATGCCAAAGGTGGCACATCTAACAAGTAAGAAACAACTTCACGACAAAACTCCACAAAGTCGCAAAGCTATTAATAGCCTGCCCTGCTACTGTTGAAATTGTCCAGCACAAAATGGACAACTTGCTCTGCCCGATCACGGTCACGGCCGACGAAGGATAAAATAGGAATTAAGAATGTATAACATAGGCCAAAGTAGGGGGCTTATCCGGCAAATATATAAAATTACTTTGAGCCGCAAGCTTAATTCCCTACTTTGACTTTATTGACCGCCTCTCGTATAGAGAGGCATAGCCCTTGCAGAATCTTGTACTTCTCTTTTATTTGGGTATCAAAGTGCTAGTCGTACTAAGTATCCTACGCGCTCTACGCTTCTCCGCCTCTCGGCGGGGTTTTAGCGGAGCTTAGCTTACTCCTAGTATGTGTAATTTATGGCTAGAAATAAGCTTTCGCTTCGCCAAAATACACGTAAATTTCCAATACTCTATTTTTGTTTTTGTGCTTGGTTTTTGTTTTTGTTAAGCACTGTCTAGACTATAGCAAACATAAGCATTTATGTCAACGGATGTGTTCAAAATAATGTTGTAATAGTTACAACAAAGCATAAAATAACAGGGGTCATTCTGCGCCATGCTTTTACATATTTTTTACAACAGGCATGTGTAAAAAACTCCATAACTAGCGCAATCGCAATAATCACGACCAAGCCCGCACGATCGCAGCATATTCATACGAGACTATATAGTCCCGCCCTCGCGCTGTATATTCATATATAGCTCCGACAATTCACACATGTAGATATTCGAAAACACAAGGCCGCCAACCCGAACACAAAATAAATATATTGTTCGCCCCATAAAGTGAAGAAATGTTTTCAGGCCCAAAAAATCCCGCATTCAAAGCCACCAATTTCGGCTCGAAAATTTGCGCACAAAATATTAAATGATTTGTACATTTTTAGTAGTCCACCTCTAGAAATGTTGTAAAAAACACTACGAAATTCATGTTGACATTAGCGTTTTGCCACTTTATTATAAAAATAGCTTTTGAATATAAATGTTATACAAAAGCCAAAAACAAAAATTAGATCCAAAAAATATAACTCCACACTCCACAAAGAGAACCGGCTTTACTCGCAGTTGCCGGTTCTCTTCTTTTGTAAGAAAAATCTCCCCCTAGGGGAGCTATTTTTAGCAACAAAAAACCACCAATTACAGATTGGTGGAGCTGCCGGATACCGCCTCCGGGTCCGAAAAATCTTCAGATACGCACTCTACGAGCATAGTTTATTCTTTCTCTCGGCATAACGACAGAAGCTGGAGTAAACAAAACTTCAATCAGCCATGACTAGATTTTCGAGTCTATCGACGTCGCGCGATCTACCTTAATACCATGAGTATGATATTAGACTGCCCTATGGTATCTCAAGAAGTCTAACAAAGTCGGATCAAATCAACGACTTAGGCGTAAGCTGGCATATAAGCCACATGCTTACTAGCAGTTTTTTCTGCATTTATGAACTGTACTTACGGTACAAATCGACTCGCCTGCGTATTGTTAATAATTCGTCTAAACTAGATCAGCCCCATATAGTGCGAGACTTGCTCTACCCCTGTATTTTATCATACTAATGCTTGCCACTCAAGCGCCAATCTGTAATATACTGCGCCCATGACAATACATATCAAATCAGCAATGCTCGACGGCTTCGATACGAAGTCTGTCACAATCGAAGGAGATAGCAACAGAGGCCTGCCTCGCTTCGAAATCATCGGCCTCGCTAGTAAAGTTATTGAGGAAAGCCGCAGTCGTATTAGATCTGCAATCATTAATAGCGGCTTCGCCTTTCCCCAAGAACACCTTATTATTAACCTTGCCCCAGCTGGGCTATATAAGACTGGAACCCACCTTGACCTGAGTCTCGCAATGGCCGTTTTGGCGCTTTCTAGGCAAGTTTTAGAACAAGAATTAGCAGATGTGCTCTGGCTTGGCGAACTCGGCCTAGACGGCCAAATAAAGCCTATTCGTGGCATTTTAAGTTTACTGGACTACGCTAAAAAGGCTAGTTTTAAAACGGTATACATCCCCTCAGAAAATGCCAAAGAAGCTGCCATCATAGACGCTAATTTCGATATTATTCCCGTCAAAAACCTGACAGAATTATGGCAAAATCTCAAAAATATCATCCATATTTCTCCCCTGAAGAAAAATGTAAAAATTACAGAAACAGTAGTAAAATCGCCCATTTTTGACGAAATTATCGGCCAAAACGCAGCAAAACGCGCACTTACAATCGCGCTCGCCGGACGTCATAATTTGCTATTTTTCGGCCCTCCCGGCAGCGGCAAAAGCGCCATCGCAAAATGCGCACCTTCGCTCCTTCCATCACTTACGAATCAAGAACGCATCGACATAACGAGACTTAATTGCTTGCTTACTCCTAGCAACTCCCTGGCAAACGCTCGTCCATTCCGTAGTCCGCACAACACTTCCTCTAGAACTAGTATCCTTGGCGGAGGCGCACTTCTACGGCCTGGAGATATTTCCCTAGCTACGCACGGCATCCTATTCCTCGACGAGCTCCCAGAATTCAACCGAGATATTCTTGAAGCCCTCAGACAACCGCTCGAGGATAAAAAGATTACTCTCAGTTGTATGGGGCGAACAACAACTTATCCATCAGACTTTATATTGCTCGCCACCGCCAATCCTTGCCCTTGCGGCTATTTCAATACTGGCATTAAGACCTGCAATTGTTCCACCCTGCAAATCGCCAACTATCAAAAGAGACTTTCCGGACCATTACTCGATCGTATAGATATGATAGTTAAAGTCCCTCAACAATCTACCTCTGTTTTAGTTAAAAATACAACGATTAGCACTCGCGAACACGATAGTGCTAAAGCTAATATTTCGGCTACTATTTCCGCCCAAATGTCTCGCCAAGGCAAATACAACGGCGAGCTAACCTCTCTCGAAACCTCGAAGCTCATTACTTCCGAGAGCATTCGTAACTACCTCGCTAACTACGCGCATAAGCTCCAACTCTCTGCTCGTACCTTCTTCAAGACAATCCGCATCGCCAGAACCATCGCAGATATGGACAATTCTAGCGAAATAGCCCAAAATCATTGTGCTGAAGCCCTCCAATACCGCCAAAGCTTTTAACCCCTATTGCACTTTTTAAGCATATCTGTTAAAATGTTCGCATAACAAGTCTAATTTTTTTAAGGAGCTACTATCAGTAACAACAATTCGCATACCCGCATAAATGGAGAAATTCGTTATCCGGAGGTGCGCGTGATTAGTGCTGATGGCGCACAGCTCGGCATTATGTCGAGCAAAGATGCACAGCTTAAGGCCCGGGAGGCTGGTTTGGATCTAGTAGAAATCTCTGCTGGCGCTAATCCACCTGTTGTCAAAATCATCGACTGGGGTAAATACCAATACCAGAAGATGAAGGAGCAATCCAAGGCCAAGAAGAAAGCTAAGAGTAGCGAACTTAAACAGATTCGACTTGGTTTGAAAATTGGGGAGAATGACCTCAATATTAAAATCCGCAAAATCAACGAATTCCTCGAAGATGGCGATCGTGTTAAGGTAATGCTCGTCTTTCGTGGCCGCGAAATGGCCCACAAAGAAGTCGGCGTCGACCTCATGAACAAAATCATCGAGAAACTCGGCGACCAGGTCATCGTTGATGGCAAGTCGCAAATGAGCGGACGCAACCTTACCTTCATGGTTCGCCATAAGTAAGGCCGCAGACAACGCCCACCGGTTCCCTACACCCCAAAGCGTTTCATATATAAACTAAAGTAGGAAAGGTAATAAAATGCCAAAAATGAAGACCCATAAGGGTACTGCTAAGCGTGTTCGCATTACCCGCACTGGTAAGGTTATGCGCGAACGTGCATTCGGTAACCACATCTTGGCTAAGAAGTCCAAGGCCCGCAAGCGCAACATGAAAACTGCTGCAACTATCAGCGGTAAGATTAAGAAAAACGTTAAAACTGCATTAGGAGCCTAAGATGAGAGTCAAACGTGGAGTTCCAGCTCGTGATAAGCACAAAAAGATTCTAAAAGCTGCCAAGGGCATGCAGCACTACCGCACCCGCAGCTTCCGCCTCGCGAAGCAAGGTGTTATCAAAGCCCTTCGCTACAGCTACCGTGACCGCCGTAACCGCAAGCGCGACCTTCGTGCATTGTGGATTACCCGCATCAACAACGCTGCTCGCGAAAACGGTATCAGCTACAGCCTCTTGATTAACGGCATGAAGAAGAAAGGTATCGAACTCGATCGCAAGGTTCTTGCAGAAATCGCAGTCAACGATCCAAAAGCTTTCACCGCTATTTGCGAAAGCGTAAAATAATCTATCAGATTACAAAAGCTCCCCTCAGGGGAGTTTTTTGTTGACTGATATCTTTCTCTTTTTCGAACATCTTTCTGCAAAGCCGCCCCACCCCCTGTCATATTGACATTTTTACCTATTTATGCTATAATATGCAAAGTTTGGAATCGGTCCTTACGGATTCGTCCCGTACCGTGCATCCAGCACGCGTATATCGGACGATCAAATCCGTCGATGCAAACTCGTATATGCCCACGATAGGGTAAATTTACATGAGAAGGGAGCCATCCCCTATGACGATGGAGTCTGTTATCACCGCAATCCACGCGCTGCTCGATAATCACATCAGCAGCATCACCGCGATCTTTGTCGCTGCCTGCGCAGTGATGTCGATCATCAGCGACTGGATCATCAGCAACCCCGACCACACCTACGACCGCAAAACCGAGGTTGTCCGCATGACAACCAGAGTGCTCTGCCTCATCCAGCTCGTGGTGACGCTCGTTGTGGCCATCTTCGGCTATGTTGCGCAGTGCATCATTTTGCTCTGCACTAGCGCAAGCCTTATCACAGGCGGGCTGACACGTCTCAAGGCACTCCGCTCCGCCAGAGTGGAAAATGTCGACGCCGCAGAGCTGTCGCGCCGCGTAAAGAGATATCGGGACGATATGCTCACCATGGCCGGCATGCTTACGGTACTGACCGTCATGCTCGCACCTACGATTTGGAGGACGGCCGACACCCCCTCTATGGAGGAAAAGGTGATCGAGTCTACGAGCGAGCTCAACTCAATTGCTCGGACTAACGGCTTCACCTTTGTGTGGACGCCGTACGAAATCGAGGTTGACGGCGAGCTTCGCTCCTACGAGCACTCGGCGAATGCCTGCAATGTCTACGTCTTCCGCCACGGCCAGCTGGTCGGGACGGATGTCGTCTACTGCGACAACTGCCGGGATGTCTTCACGCGGGACGTCAAGGTTGCCTCCAAGCTGGACGACGTAGTCTATTTCCTTGCAGGAAACGGGATGCTGTACAGCTACAACCCGCATCTCGCCGAATCCACCGGCACTACGGACTATGTCCGTGCAATTGGCGAGAATATCGTCGACTGCGACTGGATCAAAGGAGCAACACGCTACAATTCCTATAGCGGCACCTTTGAGGCGCACAAATGGGGTGCTTCGGAATGGGAGGAAACCTCCGAAGATATCGCATTCGGCGAAATCGAAATCCATGATTTCTTCTCCTGCCAGTACATGTGATGTGATCCCCTGCACTAAAGCACCTTCCAATTGAACATTCCGCGAGTGAGGACCTCGCCGAAACTGTTCCGGATTATTCCAGCCACCGATATCGGCTGTTTTAATAACAAAAATCCCCGCACATCCAGTGCGGGGATTTTCAATGCCTTATTTATTCTTTTCCCAGATGCTACGAACCACTTTGAGGGATAGCGTAGATAGAGTAAAACCAATCACTGGCACGAGCGAGCTTAACCAGATATTACTAACCTTCGAGATTAGCCAAGAGTAACAGACTACCACGATGTAAGTCAGAATACAGATACAGATGCGGCGAGTCCAGCTCGTCTCCCAGGCCTTATCTGTCTCAACGCGTTTATTGCGCTCCTTGATAGCCTTAATTTCTTTTTCCAACTTTTCCATAATCATATTATACCATCGAATCTAATATGGCGCATTCTCTCGGATGCTAGACCCTGAACCCTAACGCACATCTTGACATTATATAGTGTTTATGCTATAATATACTTTATCCAATCCGAATTTGGGAGTTGATGTTCTTTTGCTTTTGTTTACTTGAAAGATCTCAATTCCCCACTCAAAATCTTACAGAAAGGGACGCCATTTCGGCGTCAATGGTGGTTAAAATGACTGCACGAATCAACGCTTATCTGCACCGCGCACTCGCGCTCTTTGAGGAAGCTCCTCATTGGGTATATTACCTCAGCACAGCTATCCTTTATACCCTTTTGGGCGTAGGGCTCGGGACCTTCTCCGCCTTCTGTTTCGCCAGTGAGCGGAATCTTCTCTTGCCAGGCATACTCTCGGCAATCTGCATGGCTGCAATGGCCGTTGGAGTGGTGCATTTGTATGAAGAGTACAAGACCGAAAAACATTACAATGAGCTGAGCAAGCACGCCGACCATTTAAACAATTTGGCGGCCATGCTATGTGATGCCCTCCATGACGAGATGCGAGTCTATGCAGTTGACGACAATGGAATACTGCATCTGGTCGTACAGGATCCAGAAAACAAATATTTCTTCTCGTTCTTCAGTGTCGACTCTAATGGTGAATTGTTCCACTTTAGTCTTCGCGCAGAACTGTGCGCTAAGATAAACTTTTTGGATCCAAACTCGGGCACCTGCGATTACGAATTCTGTGACGAGTTCTTTGTCAATGCCTATCATGAGACAAGGAATCAAGCACTGAATTACCTGATCGACTCCATAGCCGAGTAACCAGCCTGCCCGCACCAGAAATGGTGCGGGATTTTTACTGCCAATAACACCTATTTCAAAACCTTTTTCTGCCAGCTCTTCTCGCCGCACTTCGGGCACCTCATATGACGAGTCCTACCAATATGAGGCGCCAAGTTAGTCGTCCAATAGGTCGGCACATGTTTATGATGGCATTTCTGGCATTCATAATATCCTGCAATCTGCTCAATCTTCACCAGGACAAAGGCAATCGCGACCACAAACATCGTCAGGAGCACAATCAGGGCGCCACGAATCCAGTTCTCCATACTCGCGTAGCTTAAAAGAATTATGCTCGGGATGAACAAAATGAGCATCGCCACCCCTACAATTATCTCAAAATCTAGCAGCTTCTTATCTGTCTGCTCTTTCGCTTTAGCGATCTCGAGCAAAGCCTTTTCTGTTTTCTTATCTTCTTTCATATCAATCCTTTCGCCACAAAACAGCTCACTCACGGTAACGCCAAGAATCTTGCATAACTCGGGCATTATAGCGGCACTCGGCATGCAAATACCACGCTCCCACTTGCTGACCGCTCTGTCCGAAACATCGAGCATTTCAGCGAGCTTTTCCTGAGTAATATCTCGCGCTTTGCGGCGCTCTGCAATGAATTTTCCTATTTTGCGTAATTCCATTTTTCCTTTCTGCCACCAATCTTAAGTCTAGAATAGCATTTTTACCACAAACCACAGGTAGATTTTTACTAAAAACACCCCAAAATTGACAAAGCAACGCGATTATGCTATAGTAAACATTACGGTATTTTCATCCCGTTCGTTTCAACCGACATGTGCAAAAAGGAGGACGCATATGAAGAAGAATGCTAACCCGAAGATCGCAAAAGCCATGAAGCAGGTCGCCGACATGGCACACGTAGAACGCAAACCCCCTATGCCTCGCCCGGCGATCATGCCGAACAAGAAGAAGCAGGCAGACAAGAAAGCCTGCCGCGGCCGCACCTAAAATACCACCTAGCACCTTCCGCCCCGCCCCTATGCGGGGCTTTTTCTTTTGCTTAAAAAAGAAGTTTACTAGTATTCCCAGAACGTTCCACGCTCAAAAAAGAAGATTACTTGCATTTTAGAACCTCATCGGAGGCTGCTGCCGAGATAGAGAGCGCTTCGCCCGTAAAGACAGGCCGAAGCGACTCGTGTTCTAAAATGTAAGTAATCTTCTAGGTGCTCATACAATAAGCCGGGTTCTGTCTCACCCCGATAAATCGAGGCTTGTAGTCATCTATCTAGGCGCGCGATTGCTCGCGAGCTCAAGCGGTGAGCGACCATCCGCGGGACACGGTATCTAGGTCTCCTTGCAGCAGATAGAGTTTACCCAAGTCCGACATCACTGCCAGACCCTGTGGGCTCTTACCCCACTCTTTTCACCCTTACCAACCCCGGAGGATTGGCGGTATATGTTTCTGTGGCACTTTTCCTACGCAATTATACGCGGTTGCCGTTAGCAACTATCTTACCCTGTGCTGCCCGGACTTTCCTCTCGCCATTTTTCAGGCCAGCGACTACATACGAGCTTCATGTATTATACCATATAAAACACCTGAGAGACAAAGCTTAAGTCAAAACAGGGGCGGTATGCGCATCCATCGCCTTGTTTGCCTCAGCATCTGCTTCTCTATTCTGCTCACGCGGAACATGCGCAAAGCTATAGGAATCGAGACTGCCAAGCAACTGCAAGACATCGGAATGGACCTGGATGAGATCCTTGTTTTTAACCGGATAGACCCCATTCATCTGGTTGACGAGCATCAGGCTATCGCTGCGGAAGTTAACCTTCTTGAGACCAAGATCAATCGCCTGCTCAATACCTTCTTTAAGGGCATAATACTCCGCCATACGGCTCGTCGAAAAGCCAAGAAACTCATTGCCGCGCTTAAGTTCACGCCCATCTGGGCCCAAGATGTAGTAACCAATACCGCTCGGGCCAGGATTACCTCTGCTTCCACCATCGGTATAGATCGTAGCAAAGCCGTTGGCTGGCACAATAAGCCTGCTCGACTGCTCCACATTGATGACCGGCGCAGATACCCCTGTAACCTTGGAAGCCGTAATCTGAAGCACCATACGCGACGCCTCATCAAGAACCAAGCTATCTACCTCTGAACGCTTCACCCACTTATACGCACCATAGCGCTCGCCAGCAATATTTATCGTCTCGTCACCCAATTCAACATCAAATATGATATATAAATTACCGAGCTCTGACGCGTCGCGCAGGCCCGTAAAGGTAATAACATCTGAGAGCTGCAACTTGCCCGTCTGCACACCAAGGTATTCATATATCACACGAGCCATAGCCTCATCAGGCTGCTCGCCAAATTCAATCTTTCCAGTAGGCAACTCAAAATTAGTCGCACCTTCAACACGACCGCCTGCTCTCTTTAAAAGCAGCACGCTATCTTTGCGCTTGCATAACGCCGACACCCGTATGCGTTGCTTCATCTTACTAATATTTTACCACAAGCACCTTCGTCTTTCGCTGCCAGATTGCACTACAAGAAAGTTTTTTGATAGCTAGAATTTGTTAGATTGGTAGATTCTCCTTCCGAAGCGCTACTTGCAAGAGGTTTTGTTAGTTAAAATTCGTTAGATTAGCGGTTTCTTCTTTTGAAGCGCGGTTATTGACCGAGCGAAAAAGAAAAACCGCTAAGATAGCGGATTTCAACAAAAAACCAGAGGGACAATTTTCCCATGCTTATATAGCACGGTGGGTAAGCTCTTATGCCTCTAATCCACGGATTAGCTGCCACGAACTCCCTAGAATAATTTATTCTGGAAAAATACGTACACCTCTGGTACTTCTATTATAACATATTTAGTTTTATAGCAAGCCAAACAACGAGTAGAACTTCACGAACCAGCCAGTAACCGTACTTACCCCGTTATTAAAGTATGCTGTAAGCAAAGTGCCACCAACCCATAAAAGCGCATAAATAATAAGTAAGCCATACCGCTCCATCTTCTGCATGAATTCCCTGACGAAATCTGGTGCTAGCGCGTACAAAACTCTACTACCATCAAGCGGCGGAATTGGAATAATATTAAACAGCATGAAACCTAAATTTACAGAAACACCCACATAGGACAATTCTATTAACCACCCCGAATTAGCAACCAGATACAGGCCGAAGAAAATAAATGCTAGGATGAAGTTAACTAGTGGACCAGCAATAGCAACTAAGGCGAAGCTATATTCGCCGTGCTTCAAATTACGAGTATTAATCGGTACTGGCTTTGCTCCGCCGAACACCGGAGCGCCAATTATAGCTAAAACTAGCGGCACAACAATCGTCATCATTGGATCAATGTGCTTCAAAGGATTAAGCGAGATGCGCCCTGCTAATTTCGCAGTTTGATCACCCTGCCATAAGGCCACAACAGCATGGCCTAACTCATGTAGCATCATCGAGCACAAAGATACGACGAAGATGCAAAAAAGGTAATAGAAGTTTATATCTCCCATTACCTTATTTTACCAAATAATTTAAATTATTTAATTAGACCTTTTTTGCGAAGGGTGCGAAGAGCGCTCGTAGAAACGTTCAAACGAACTTTCTGACCATCGACAATGAAGGTGCGCTTCTGGACGTTTGGCTTAAAAACCTTGCGAGTCTTACGCTGAGAGAAGCTCACATTGTGGCCATACATCTTGCCCTTGCCGGTAATTTCACAAATTGCCATCTTAAAATTTTCCTATATTTTTCTAACTGCTCTCTATTATAACTTATATCGCCCCTTTTCGCAAGAGGTAGACAACGAGACAAACTAATCAAGCTTATAAATAGTCAAAACTGCTGGGAGACTAGAAGTATTCTTGATCTTAAGCTTCTTCTCCATCTTTACCTCAGCCTTAAGCTCGGCAAAGTCCATATTCCCCATCGAGATAACAATCTTTGGCTCGACAATACTTACGATCTTTGGGTTATCCGTACCAAGAATATCGATCGGGCCAAGTTCGTCCAAATCTTCAGCCTTCACCACGCCCTTAACTAGGCCGAGCTTCACGCCGTCGATATTCGCACGATAGATTACGCCGCCCTCAACAGCAACGCCACCAATTACGATATCGCCAATCTCATACTCACCTGCGCCCTCAAGCGTACCAACTCTAAGACCTGCGTCAATTTTCGATTGTGCGACATTGACATTTACAACCTTTTCCTTAGCGCGGATGATCATTTCTTCTGGATTTTTCAGTTCAATTTCAAACATATACAGCCTTTCTCTTTTTATAGAATATTTTCTGGATCGTAGCGTTCGCTAATTTCTAGCTTAAAGATGTCGGTAATGAAGCGATCGCGTAGACTCTTACGATAGAAATAATCTTCTCTACTAAAGATTACATAGTTGAGCGGTTTACCTTGGCGCTTCTCTACAAGCTCAGCCCAATGCGAAAGTTTATGCGTCCTGTCGTCCCCAATAATCAGCATGTCGATACCCTCCTGACCCGGCAAACGATTCGTTACAACCAGAGCATTGAGCAAGTTGTTGACTGGACGGATGTATTCTTCCCACGGATTCTGCTTAACCTTCACTTCCTGAACCGATTCGATCTTGCTTGAGAAAATTTGAGCCATCGGACGAGCAAATGGATGCTTCATATTAGCTGTATAGTATACTTTATTTTCATAGTTCTCGATCTTTACGAGACCCAAAGAGTTCAAATTATTTAACTCACGACGAACAGAGTTAATCTGTTCCTCGATCACACGAGTAATCTCGCGGACATAGTATGCCTTACTAGGGTTGCTGAAGAATAAAGATAATAGCTTTGCCCTAGTCTTAGAACCGAATAGTTTTTCAAGTGGTAAAGTATTTTCTTTGCTCATATTACTTTAATTGTACCACAACAGTGGATAATGGATAGATAGCGAATAATTATTAATCCCTTTTCTTCCGCTCCTACTGTCCTGTTCGGAAAACGGAGTCGCTTCGGCTCGTCGTCACGAGCGAAGCGCTCCTCATTCTCGGCCGTAGCCTCCGAAAGTTTCCGAATAGTACAGCATGAGCAAAAGAAAAGGATCAAGATATTTATTTATACCTATTCAATATCCATTGCTCAGCCCAATCTAAAGGTAGCCAGTGAATATTTTTATTTCGCTTGAACCAAGTTAGTTGTCGCTTGGCGAGATGCCAGTCATCAAGGGCGAACAAACGAATCGCCTCATCGCGATCAATCTTTCCGCGCAGCATATCCCACACGATTGGATAAATATTCGAGGTCATCGCACCTGAATCCCAACCATACTTCTCAACCAGCTTTATCGTCTCTGTTTCGATATCTTGAGTAAAAAATTTATTCGCTCTTTCCTCTATTCTCTTACGGAGAATTTCACGCGGCCAATCAATACCAACCACGAGATAGTCCGAACTCATCTCCTGACGATTCGAGTAATTCTTCTTAGAATCCTCACTGAAGTCATAATCATAAACCAAAGCATCAACATATAGGCCGGTACCGCCCGCCACGATCGGAAGCCTGCCCTTCGCACGAATCCTATCGATGCACTCATGCGCATATTTCTGGAACTCATAGACCGTAAAACGCTCACCTGGCTCAACTAAATCAAAGCCATAATGAGGAATACCGCCCCGCTCTTCCATGTCCGGCTTGGCGGTTCCTATGTCCATATCTATATAGATAGCCCGCGAATCCGCCGAGATAATCTCTGCAGCAACTTCGCCCGCCTCTATATCGCATCCGCGACGGCGCGACAACTCCTGCGCTACGCGCACAGCTAAGCCCGTCTTTCCTGACGCCGTAGGACCAATAATGACCAGAATTGGCTCCTGGTCATTATTGTTCTGCTCTGTCTTATCTAAAACAGCCAAAATTAATCCTTTTATTTCTGACGTTCACGATAAGCACGAGTCTCGGTATCGATCGAAACTACATCATCGGTCTTGATAAATGCTGGAACCTTAACGACAACGCCAGTTTCCAAGCGTGCATCCTTGACGATAGAAGACGAAGTATCGCCTTTTACTGCAGTCTCGGTATATTCAACCTTGAGCCAGACATTCTTTGGAAGGACCAAGTTGATTGGAGCTTCGTTATAGAACTGAATATCAAACTCTTCGCCCTCTTTCATGAAATCCTTAGAGTCGCCGACCATATCAGCCTGCAATTCATACTGCTCAAAAGAAGCAGGATCCATGAAGTAGAATTTCTCGCCGTCATTATAAAGATATTGAACCGTCTTGTTGGTAACTTCAGCTGGTTCAATCTTTTCCTGACCCTTGAAAGTCTTTGGAAGAAGCGCGCCAGTAACAAGGTTCTTAACCTTAACATTGACAATGCTTCCACCGCGCCCCATTACCTTTTGTGAATATTCAACCACCTTGTACGGCTGACCATCAAGCGTAATAAGGGTGTTTTTCTTTAAATCGGTTGGTCCGTACATCGTACCACCTTATTAAGCGTTAGCCACGAATGGCATTAGTGCTAGATGGCGAGCGCGCTTGATAGCGACTGCTAGCTGGCGCTGCTGCTTTGCCGAAAGACCAGTCTTGCTGATTGGCTCAATGCGGCCATATGCATCAACATAGCGCTGCAAAGTCTTTACATCGCGGTAGTCGAAATACATATCTGGATCATTCTTGTATCTTTTCATACTATCCTTTCTTAATTACTAAAATGGAATTTCACTGAGGTCGATTGGCTCGTCTGAAATATCATCTGGAGCCACCTCATCAGCTGGGGCAGCTTTCTTAGAACGGCCGCGGCTCGAAGAACCGCCTTCACTTGCGCCGCCATCACCGTTACCGCCGCCAACAAAATTGAAGTCTTCAACGGTAATTTCTACGCGACTGCGCTTGTTGCCATCCTTATCTTCATAGCTGCGCTGATCGAGACGACCAGAAACTAGAATTCCACTCCCCCTTTTACAATACTGCGCGACTGTTTCACCCATTTTCCCCCATGCCGAGCAATCGAAGTATGAAACTTGTTCATTGCCATTATAAACACGGTTAACTGCTACCGAGAAGCTGCAGACCTGGGTACCACTTGGCGTAGTACGAAGCTCTGGATCTCTCGTTAGGTTACCCATGATAATCGCCTTACTAAAACCCCGCGCCATTTGTATTATTCCTCCTCTTTAGTTTCTTCTTGAGCTTTGCGCTCTTGGCGTTTTGCCGCCATCTTCTCACGACGTGGATCCTTTGCGACTAGCAAGTAGCGGATAGCTTCGTCGGTAATGTTGAGTACCGAAGAAATCTTCGCTGGTGCTGCTGCAGGAAGTTCCAATTCGTAATAGTAATAAACCGCAAAGTCCTGACCCTTGATGGTATAAGCAAGGCGCTTCTTTCCTTCGTTGGCTTCCTTGGTAATCTTACCGCCGTTAGCCTCGATCAATGCCTTGACCTTGTCGGTTGCCGTCTCTAAGTGCATTTCCAAATCTGGATGCACGAGTACGGTTAATTCGTATTCTCGCATGAACACTCCTTTGGTTAAAGCAAAAGCACAATGTTCTGTCTTTTGCTGAGCTAATATATGCACTTATTGTACAACAAATCGCCCAAGAACACAAGAGGTTCACCCCTGTTTTATTCGTAGATCGGACCATCGTCCGGAAATGGGTCAGAATCCCAACCATCGGCGTAGGAATTATCATTAAAACCATCACCGTCATAGTCTTTTACAACTACATCATCTTCGCCAAAATCGTCGGCATCGTCAAAGTCGCCTTCACTGCCCTTTGTGCCGTATGGATTGAAACCCAAGTCACTCAAAAACCTCGACGGGAAGTTATAGCTCCTACCGCCATGCATAAAGCGAGATTGAGCGAAGGTTAGGAATAGCTGCTGCATTGCGCGCGTCATACCAACATAGGTCAAGCGACGTTCTTCTTCTACATCTTCTGCCGATTCGTCCATCGAACGCACATGCGGCAACAGGCCTTCTTCCATGCCCACCAAGAACACGACTGGGAACTCCAAGCCCTTTGCAGCATGCAAAGTCATCAAGGTGACGGCATCGTCGCCTGCGGATTCGTCTGCAGAAGACATCAAAGCCGCATCCGCCAAGAACTCGTCGAGATTATTGTAAGCGCCTGCTTCGCCAACCAAAACCGTTAAGTTCTCGTTGCGCTCCTCTGCCTTCAATTTGTCGCCATCATTCAGATATTCGCGGTAACCCGTTCTCTGAAGCAATAGCTCAATAATATCCGCTGGGTTCGTATCAGCGGCCGCCTTCAAACGTAAATCCTGCAAAATCCCCAAGAAGTTCTCGTAAGCGCGCTTAATCTTTGGCGAAAGATTGTCGGTCTCGCCATCCAAGATCCTCTGTAAAGATACCGCGCCAATCCCACGCGCCGGAACATTAATCACGCGACTAAACGACACCTCATCATGTGGGCTCACAATCAGATGAAGATACGCCAAGATATCCTTAATCTCCTTACGATCGTAGAAGCGTACGCCGCCAACGAGCTTATACGGCAACCTCTGCTCGATGAAAGCTTTTTCAAAAGCCTGCGACTGCGCATTTGTACGGTAAAGCACTGCAAAATCCGACAACGAACGGCCGCCGGTCGTACTCTGAACCTTAATCTGGCGCGCTACCCAGCTAGCCTCATCCTGCTCATCTCTGGCTGCATGAATATCTATTGGCGCACCCTTGCCAAGCTCCGTAAAGAGCTCCTTGTCGCTACGCTGCGTATTCTTCGTAATAATCTTCTGCGCCGCATCGAGAATATTCTGCGTCGAACGGTAGTTCTGCTCTAGCTTGATTACCTTAGCGCCCGGAAAGTCCCTTTCGAAATTCAAGATATTTGTAAAATCTGCGCCGCGCCAAGAATAGATCGACTGCCAGTCATCACCTACGCAACAAATATTGCGCTCCTCGTTAACGAGCATCTTCACGAGCGAATACTGAATATGGTTCGTATCCTGATACTCGTCAATTAAGATATGTTTAAACTTTTTACTCCACTTCTCGCGAATATCTTTGCGTTGGCGAAATAGTTTAGCAACATCGAGCAACAAATCATCAAAATCTACTGCATTGGATTTCAGACGCTTATCTTCATAGCGTTCATAGACTTCTGCTATCTGTTTTTGTTGAGGATAAATTGCTTCTGCAGCATACTCATCAACGTCCTTCCCCTCATTCTTTGCCTTCGAGATTGCGGCCTCGACCGCCTTTGGCTTCAGGTTCTTGTCGCTAATGTTAAGTTCTTTCATTGCGTGCTTAATAAGCGTCAACCTATCATCCGAATCATAGATGACAAAATTTTTATCCAGGCCAACATTAACCGCCTCAATTCGTAAAATCTTCACACAGATGGAATGGAAGGTCCCCATCCAAGGCATAAAACTAAAGGAGTTATCCATATCTAAGAGCTTCGCCAAACGCTCACGCATTTCCCTAGCAGCCTTATTCGTAAAGGTTAATGCCAAAATTTCACTAGGCCTAACGCCATTAGCAATCAAGTTCGCAATACGATGTGTCAAAGTTTTCGTTTTGCCACTACCAGCGCCCGCCAAAATCAGAACTGGCCCAGACATTGTCTCGACCGCTTCTTGTTGTGCCTTATTAAGTCCCTCCAGAATATTCATTACTCTATTTTAACATCTCTTTAACCATCATTTTTACTACAAAAAACTCCCCTTTCGGGGAGTTAATGTTTAGGCTAATCACCTAGACGTTTCGTACCGCCAGCTTCCCTACAGGTCGTACCGAAGAAGGCCTCTTTTGCATCACCCTTAAATTCGCTACAATCTGGTGCATTTTGCGTGCCGGTTACATAAATCCATTCACCGCCATCCTTCAAGCGATAGAATAAGCCAGCAAAGCCTCCAATACCGCTCTTAGACGTAATTGACGCCGTAATCGTCTCATATTTGCCGTCAGGACTATTACTAATCGATGCTAGATCACTATTAAAAACATTGTCCGTAGATTTATTACCAGCGTTCTCGTATGCAATAGACAAAGCTGTTACGAGTTCAGCTTTCTCTTTGCTTACCCAAGAATCGTAAGCACAGCCTAAAGTGTATGGGCTTGCGCCGATCGACTGACTGCAAACAATCTCGCCCTTGCGATAAGTTGCAGACATGCCGTCTACGCTCATCTCATCATCTTTGCTAAAGCCATTCTTTGCAAAATAGCTACCCGCAACCGAACTATAATCACCAATCTTTGCAATATCATCCAACGAATAGACGCCATAAGCCTTCGAAGCACTCGTCCATGGGCCATCTTTAATCTTTACGATAGGAAAAGACATATCAAAGGAAGAGGCTGCCGCTGGCTTGCCACTACCGCGAAGTTCATTCGTAACTTCTTTCACGATTCGCTTCACTTCCTTGTCTTGCTCGTATTCCGCTACAGCCGCAGCCGCCGAGCCGTCATCTGGATTCTCGACATCATCCTTCGATACAATACAATCTTCCTTTATTTGTTCAGCGGAATTACCATCAAGCATTTTTATCAAAAATGCTGTACCAAAGCCAACCGTACCAATCCCAAGCAAGATCGTTAAGATAATTAAACCCGTGTTTTTCTTTGCGCCACCCTTAACAACGGGAGCGCTAACCTTAGAAACGTTCTCCATATGCTTTTATTTTAGCATAAGCACTTATCTTTGAAATTTTTTGCTGTATACCGAATAAGCAAAACGCTTCCTCATTTTTTATCAACCAAGACAAAAAATTACTCCTCTTTCGAGGAGCAATTTTTGTTTTATAGGCTCAACAAATATTTCTTCAAATCCTTGAGCGCGACCTTCTCTTCTTTATCGCGAAGACGGACAGAAACTTCCTTTGCTTCAACATCCTTCGGGCCAACAATCAAGACGCAAGGAATCTTCATCTTCGTTGCCTCACGAATCTTCTTGCCAAGGCTCTCGTTGCGATCATCGACCGTATAGCGAATCTTGCGATGTTCAAGCGGATCATTAAGCTCCGTTTCATCGAGTACGGCCTTAACCTTCTCGACATAGTCAGCAACCGTATCGTTCAAAGCCAAAACACGAACCTGCTCTGGCGCCATCCAGAATGGGAACCAACCGGCCGTATGCTCAATCAAAACGCTCATGAAGCGCTCAATCGAACCAACCAAGGCACAGTGAACCATTACTGGGGTCTTCTTGCTACCATCGGCATCGACATACTCAAGACCAAAGCGGCTAGGCGTTGCGTAGTCGAGCTGAACCGTCGCAACCTGCCATTCACGGCCAAGCGCATCCGTTGCCATAAAGTCCATCTTTGGACCATACATTGCAGCTTCGCCGATACCAATAAAGTACTCAATCTTATGCTCATCAGCCATCGCCTGAATCGCGTTCTGAGCCTTCTCCCACATCTCGGTCGTACCAGTATAACCATCACCATCATCACGGAAGCTCAAGCGAAGCTTCAAATCCATACCAATACGCTCATACAAATCCTGAGCAGAGGCAATTAATTCACCGAAAATCTGACCAATCTGCTCTTCCGTACAGAAGACATGCGAATCATCCTGCGTAATTGAGCGGACGCGGCTCAAGCCACCAAGCTCACCCTTGCGCTCATCACGGTAAACCATCGTAGTCTCAAGGAACTTGACTGGCATTTCCTTATATGAGCGAGGGCGCGAAGCGAAAATCTGTGAATGATGTGGACAGTTCACCGGCTTCATCGCGAGATGATCACCAGACTCCTGGCTTACAAACTGGAGCATCTCTGGGAACTTCTCGTAGTGACCAGAAGTCTTATAGAGATCCACCAAAGCAATATGAGGAATTGTAACCTTCTGGTAACCATTCTTGATACGATAACTCTGCGCAAAATCGTTCAAAACATCGCGCAAAATCGTACCGCGCGGGGTGAACATTGGCAAACCGGAACCAACCAAATCCGAGAAGCAGAACAAATCAAGTTCCTTACCAAGCTTACGATGATCACGAGCCTTTGCTTCTTCCTGCTTCTTGATATATTCATCAAGCTCTTCCTGAGTTTCAAAAGCGAGACCATAGATACGGGTAAGCATTTCGCGCTTCTCGTCACCGCGCCAGTACGCACCAGCAACCTTCTCTAGCTTAAAGGCGCCAACCTTGCCCGTCGACTCAACATGAGGACCTTTACAAAGATCTTCAAAACTACCGAGAGTGTAATAAGAAATCGTCTCGCCTTCTGGCAAATCTTCGATTAATTCCCTCTTGTACTTCTGCTTATTCTCATTTGCCCAAGCAAGCGCTTCCTCGCGAGACTTCTCTGAATAAACAATCTTGAGGTCTTTATTGATAATTTTGCGCATTTCCTTTTCGATCTTCTTAAGATCTTCATCAGAAACCTTAACGTCGCCAAAGTCGACGTCGTAATAAAAGCCATTTTCAATCGCTGGGCCAACACCGAAGCGGACTGTTGTTGTGTCAGAATACAAATTCTTAATCGCCGCGGCCATAATATGGCTGAGCGAATGACGCTGTTTCATAACTAGTGATTCTTCTGACATCGCTGCCCTTTCTTGATTAAATAATACTTTCTTATTTTACCACTTTTTCGAAAGAATTCAAAGGCCTCCACCCCTATAATTCAAGCTCAAAACCTTGAAAAATAAGCATAAATGTGTTATAATATTACGACTGATACCCACTTGGTTATTCGGTTAGAACATTTACAGCGTTGGAAAAGGAGGATTTCCATGAAAGATGTGTTTGATTCAATGAAACAGCTCGACATGACCACCACGGTCACCCCTGCAAATCACGACAGCGAAAAACAGGCATGGATCGAGGAGGCTAAGAAGGGCCACTTCGCCAACCCGCACTTCGTTTACGGGAGGACCACCATCGAAGAGGCCGAAGAGGCCGAAACCATCAACCTTTCTCTGCTTCACGAAGTCGAGGAAGCAATGGCAAAGCAATCCGACCCCAGACAGAGATTCGTCTCCGAGCTGACTATTGACGCAATAAAGCGTCAGCTCACCGTGGCCTATGCGGCCCGCAGCGTCATTCTCGGCGACGACATTGACGTCAATAAGCTTCTCGAAAGCTATCATGGTGTCTGCTCTCCCGAGCTTATCACTTTGGCCGAAGGTGTCGCCTTTAGAGGTGAAACCATCCCGAATAATTATCTCGACAACACGCCGCAGATCACAACGCAGGCGATTATCGAGAAATATACGGACGACCCCTACTCTCCGGAAGACATGAAGCACACCTTCGATGCCGTCCTTGGAGATTACGGCCTCACGAAAGACTGGACCGTCATCATCGACGACAGCCACTCCGCGATTACGGTTGACGCCGCCGACAAAACCCACGGCCACGCGCTGTTCATTCCGACGACGCGTAAACCGGAGGATGTCTTCAAAGTGCTGCAGCTTGCTGCGCACGAAATCGAGACGCATATTCGCCATAATGCGAACTGCATTCAGCTGTTTATGAGTGAGTTCGGCCTCAGCGAAGAAGCGGCAACCAAACTGGAATGTTTCGCTCTCCAGTCTCCCTACATCGAAGGATTGGCAAAAATTGCCGATGCGCTCGTCTTCAAGAAGTGCTTCGGAGACACCTCGGGTGCACCTCACCCCTGGTACATCCTTGCAGCCACCCAGGCCGCTAAGGGCGAATCATTCGGCAGGGTTGCAGATTTTCTGCACGCTCAAGGCAAGTCTCTGGAATTCTGCTGGAAGATCACTACCAGAGTTTTCAGAGGCTGCACCGACACGAGCAACCCGCATCGCTTCTCTCGCCAGGCAGACCGCTCCTACATGGAAGGTTATGTTAAGGCTATCGAAAAGTGCGAGGACATGGGCGTCTTTAATTACGCCAAGTTCAATGACGAAAATATGAAGAAGCTCGAAGTTGTCCTCGGCAAGCCCCTGGCAGATATCTCCCCGAGACTGCGGTTCCTGGATGTGACGGAAAAGATCATCCGTTGCCTCTACGCCGACTAATTTCCAATGCAAAGCCCCTGACCATTACGGCCGGGGGCTTTTCTTATGGTCTGATTTTGCACATCTCTAGTTTCGTGATATAATACACCTATCCGTATGGGTCGCTAGCTCAGTTGGCTAGAGCGCCTCGTTTACACCGAGGAGGTCGGGGGTTCGAGCCCCTCGCGACCCACCAGAACGAGAAAAGCCCTTTGGGCTATTTTTTGTTGTTCTAATCAGTACCTAATGGGGGCGAGAACCTCACGGATTCTCGCCCCCTCGCTCTAACTTTTAGGCTTCTCCTGCTTCTTCAGAATTGGCCGCACCATCATCATCAGGCGTCTCGACCGTCGTGTACGTATCAGCAAAATCCCTTGGGTTTATTGCGTACATATGGTCAGGGTCTGTAATATTAATAAAACTCCCCTTCGGCATACGCATCTCTTCGCCCCACTGAGAAATAATCAACGCTTCTTGAGTCTGAACAAATTTTTGAGGTCCACCAGCTGGCTTAAAGACACCAGGATGTTCCGGATCGCTTTCGTATTTTTTTCTAAACGTCGAATCGCTAATAATCCATTGGTTTAGATGGCCATTTCTATCAATGATCGGATTACCCTCCGAGTCTGTCTTAGTCGCGATCATTCCAGGTTCGCCAGTCTGTTCATCGACCGAAACTACGCCAACACGCTCCTGAATTGGTTTACCATCCTCATCTTCGCTCCAAGAAATAACTTCTTGGCCAACTTCTCCTCTTTGGGCCGCGATCCTAGCATGCTTCACTGCTTCAAAGGCCTCAAGACTGCCATCGGCCAAACCTGCCTCAACATATTCCTTTGTATTGACACGGCGGTATCCCTCTTCCATATTCTCCCAACCAGTTGGTTCGGTGCTATCGTTGCTCGCCCCCGGCATTGATTCCATAGACATTTCTTGTCCTCCATTATTTTGTTGCTTTAATTATATAATGACTTGCCATGCTATCATAAAAATATGAAAAGCATAACCGCTCTCGACTTACAAAAGTTCCACGAAAGTTACCAGATTTGTCACGGCAAGCGCATTGAAAAGCAAGTAGCCGAGAACGGCCTAAAAAAGTTCGCCATCAATCGCAAAATCTTACGCGAAAATCCTGCAAAATTCAATTTACAACTTCCAAGCTACCACCTCTATGACCAGCACGATTCTGGTCGCTGCTGGTGTTTCTCTTCTCTTAATCTCATCGAAGGCAACATTGCGAAAAACCTCAACATCATTCCGCGCCGCTTTGCTCTCTCTGCTAATTACCTCACTTTCTATGATAAGCTCGAAAAGACTAACTACTTGTATAACTACGTTCTTGAGACAAAAGATAGCCTTAAAAAGCTCCGCAAAACTATTTTTGACGCCACTGATCCGATCGTCGAGGGCGCATCTTTTACAAACTTCACAAATCTCGTAAACAAATATGGCCTCGTTCCCGAAAGTGTCATGCCAGAAACCTACGATACCAATCATTCCCGCAAGCTCTTCTTGCCACTCTGGCGCGAAAAAGCCCGCATTGACGCGTTTGAATTATTCAAGTTAAAATCCGAACTTTCCGAAACGAAGCTTTCGCAGCTCAAAAAGCAAAAGCTCTGCGAAATGTACGCTTTTCTTGCAAAAATCTGCGGAGAACCGCCGCTTTGCTTCACTTTTAAATACACCGACAAAAACGGCCATCATGCAATTCTACGAGACTACACCCCCGCCCGCTTCCGCGATGAGTTCCTGACGCTCGAACTTGAAGCCTTCCAACTTATCCGCTGCAATCCAATGCACAAATTCTATACTACCCAGATTACCGAAGACAGCTATAGTGATAATCCATTTCATCCAGACATTCCTTACCTCAATCTGCCTAAAGACGTCATGAAGCATCTGGCTATATCACAACTCGCCTCTGGCCTACCCGTTAAGATTGGAACAAGAATAGACATCTTCAAGCACAAGAAAATCAATGTTCTAGATACTCGCCTCTTTAATTACGATAAGCTCGGCCTCAAGCTCGCAGATTACGAAACCGGCTACACAACCAAGCTAATCCAGAGCCAACACGCCATGCTCATCACAGGCGCACAGCTCGACGGCAACCGCGTCCTACGTTGGAAGGTCGAAAACACTCATGCCGAGCATCAATTCTTCGTCATGAACGACAACTTCTTCGATGCTTATCTCACAAATATCTCAATTCACTCGGATATCCTAAAGCAATACGGCATCGAAATTAAAAACTAATTTTCTTTATTTCTAGCGGTTTTAGAGTTGTTTTTTGTTCTTTTTCGCCTAGTTTCGTCTCAATTTCCTTTTCTTCGTCAGAGACATTTGCTAGCACTAACTCGTAGCCATCCTCGGTTTTTCGAGCGACCGAAACAATCTTTCTAGAATTGCATTCGCAGCGCACGACTTTGCTCCCAACAGGAAAGACCGCCGCAAACCTCTTCAGAGCATCATAAATCGGAGTAAGGATAAAGTCATCCTGTGTCTCGTTTAATAGAACCGGACTCTTCACATAGTTTTGACAATAAGTTGGACCACCCTCCATTGTTAGCAACATATTCCAATCCAACCATGCGCTAACACCGCAATTGATATCCGAAAACAGCTCAAAAAGATACATTTTTGCATCATTTTCCCATTTTTTCGCATCAAAATCGCTAAAACCACAACACATCTCCGAGCTTACGAGCATCGCATTCGGGAACTTTTGACGCACCTTCCACATTTCGTCATCAAACGTACCGTCATACCAATGGAAGCAAAGGCCCGCGATTTTTTCTTTCTTTTCGCTATCCTTCAGCAAGTGCTTTGCAACCCGCTCGAGCTCGGCCTTGTTATGATCCCAGAGCAGCATTTTAACATCCGAATCCTTCAATTCGCTCGCCAAATAACGATAAGCTAGTCGCCTCTGCGCACTATATGTATACAGACAAGACTCCCAAATCTGGCGCGCAAACGGCTCATTTTGCGGCGACAAATAGTCTACTTTTATACCCTCTTCGGCATAAACTTCCAACCATTTTCTCAGGTATCTCGCATAACTTTTGTAGTGCCACAAACTTAATCTACCCCCGAAGCGAAGCCGCTTTGAGGTTTTCATACAACTAGGCGGTGACCATGGCGCAGCTATAAAAGTGAGCTTCTTTCTCTGAGTAACTCTTTTAAGCATAGGCAAGATGTATTTCTGGTCATGCTTAATCGAAAAATCACTCAAATCCGCCTTGGTTGTATATTCATAAGGTTTCAAGCAAAAGTCATTACTGCCAATACTAATCCTGCACCAACGGTAATCTAGACCATCCTTGCCATAATAAGCATCAAGTAATTCTTTCTTCTTTTCTGGATTCAGCTTCGAAAAGTTATAAGCAGTCGCTTCCGTAATTGCGCCACCCATACCCTGCCAAGCGCCGAGCTCAATATCTTCACAAATTTTTATTTTTACGCTCATTTTTACCTCCCCATATACATCTCTACGTATCTATCTAGGTTCTTTGCGTCATAAGCCGCGGCACGACTCGTGCGCACATATAGCGCAATCGTCAGCAACGCCTCCTTATACTCTCGCTCGTACTCATTAAAGTACGAGAAGATATAATCTAGGCCAAGCTCTGGGAAAATACCAATATTCGAAAGGATCGCAAAATAGAAATCATAAAGCTTATCGCCAATCACTGGCATTGGATCAATCACGCGAATCTGCCCATCCTTTACCAAGAAATTATGCGTACCAAAATCACCGTGCAGCATCCTCTGTTCTGGCTTAGCATCGCGCATTTTTTCGAGTGCCGCCATTACCTTATCCTTTGGCAAATCTGGAATCCGCTGCGAGGCATACTCAATTTCATCGAGCAAGAACTCATACCAAGTCGGTTTCATATCATTCATGAAGCCATAATTGTCGCAAGGATAGGCTGCATAATTCTTTACGATTTCCGCAATCTGCTCTGCTGCCGAATACGCATCAATCGGTGACTCTTTATAATGCACACCCTCCAAAAAACCGAGGCATTCATAGCCAATCTCGTCATCCGAGCAATAATATGGCTGAAAAACCGAGTTCGTATTCTTGGTCAAAAACTCCGTCTGCTCACGAATCGTGCGTTCATCAGAAATCTTAATTAGATACTTATCATCTACACTAAAAACAATCGAATCAGTCGACCCATCGTTATAATATTTCGGTTCACTTTTTGCTAAATTTACACCAATTTTCTTCGAAATATCATCAAAAATCAGGCTTTTCGTTAACAAATCCGCAACAGACTCCGCGATATAAGACTGGTCAAATTTACTCTTTAGTACATCACTCGCATTTGCCATGATGTAGCCACCAAAACCTTCAAGCATATCCATATCATTACCGCCATCACCAACCGTAATAACGGTTTCGCCAGGATTTCTTTCAAGGATTCGGTGGATCGCATTCTGCTTACCAGCATCCGCCATCATTACATCAATTGCGCCATGATGGTAATCGCGCAAGAACGGCTGCTCGCCGGAATTGTATGGAATGAGCGTGTGCCCAGCATAAAAAATAACTGGCTCCCCCGCGAACTGCTCGCGCAAATCCTCAATCACGCGATCCATCGTCTCGAGATCAACTGTCCAGAGACGAGCCTTTGTATCATTATGACTCGGACTACCAAACTCGCCATCCTCGCGGTAATATACAACATCGTAACGATCGCTGCCAGGGAGACTTTTTAGATAATCTACAACCCTCTGCTTTAAATCCTCATCGAGCATTACTTCAAAAAGCTTTTCGTGCTGGCTATAGCAAAGCGCGCCATTATCGCAAATTAAATAATCCACATACTGCCACAACTCCGGAAAGGCCGCCAGAATACTACTAAGACCACGGCCAGTCGTTAACGCAAACTTATTCCCTCGCTTGCGCCAAAGTTTTATCTTCTCGAGATTTTCTTCGAAATCGCCTTCAAGGTCTCGACGAAATAACGTACCGTCAAAATCACTAAATAGAATCACGATGCATTACCTCGTAGCGCAGCTGAACATAGGAATCATTCAGCGCCTTACACTCAATGAGCTTCATTGGACGAATCGCAGATAGCTCCTCTGGCGAAGAAATCGCGTTGCCGTCAATCAGGGTTGGCGTGTCGCGACCACCGACCAAGACTGGCGCGATTACAATGTTTACATAGTCGATTAAATCTTCGCGCAAAAACGCACCGTTCATACTGCCACCCGATTGAATCGTTAATCTTTCCGCACCATACTTCTCACACACATCTTGCAAGACTTGCGCCAAGTCTAAGGCCTCATACTGTAAAACCTCAATATTATCATAATTCTCACGCACCTTAAAAACTGGATGCTCAGAGTTTGTTGTTACAAGAATCAAACGACCGACCCAACGAGAGAGATAATCTATACCCTGCTCGGTTAAATGCGGCGCGTTATCAATAATCACGAAAGTCACGACGCCAATTCTCTCAGGTTCTTCCGTGCGTTCGTTCACGCCGATCTTCGCCATTACGCGACCAGTATTCAAAGAAAAAGTATCGGTTTCCGACTCGATATCGTAGTATTGTTGCAAGCCTTCTTTAAGACCTGGAATATTCTTCCAATCGCGATCCACATCAAGCGCATCGCTATTACCGCTATTAATTTTTCCATCTAGTGATTCGAGCATAAATAAAGTCGTGATTGGTCGCATAAAAATAATCCTTTTTCTTTATTATAAGCCCTAAAAACGCATCAAGGCGGCCCTTCCGGACCGCCTTTTGTGGTATTGCTAGTTTTGATGCACGCGCAATTCATCGCCCTCTCTCGACAATCACGCGGATAAAATCGCTGAATGGAGCCTCACTTCGCTTCTGCTTCTTCCTTGTGGCGGCGGGCAGTTTCGATTGCGGCTCTCTTCATCTCCATCGGACCCTTCTTGAAATAGCCGCCGACCGACCAGGGGCCAGACAGCTCGAGAATGGGATCCTGATGAGGGTTGCCAAAGGTGATGAGCTCATGACGAGGTACAACGCCTTTCAGGAGGCACGCCATGTACGAACGTGCGAACTGACCGGTCGAGCCGACGATGACCAGATCTCTGTATGAGGAGTCGTTCAAAAACTCGTCACAAGCGACCCAGTCTTCGTCGTTGCCGCTGAAGATGGCAACCTGACGAATGATGTCCGTCTTACCGCGCTTTTTCAGGTAGCAAGCACCTGCATCTGCGAGCGTGACCTCACTGCCGGCATGCTTACCGCCAACGACCATGTAGGTCGAGGTGTCGTTATACCAGCTCGTCATCTTCTCGCCGACTTCCGTAGCACGGCGAAGTCTGAGCAGATACTCGTCGCCAGGCGCTCCGTCCTCTCTGAGGGGATGCTGTGCCTTGATCAGGATCAGCACCTTCTTTCCGGAGCGACGGCGGCTAGCCTTGAGCTTTGCCGTGTTCTTGCGGGCCATGTCCTGAATAACAACCCAGCAAAAGACGCTCGGGGTCATCCAGTCCTGGTAAAGGTTTTCGGCCAGCTCCATCTCCTGAACGAGACTGCTGAGCCACTCCTGCTGCGTGTCGTCCTTGGGGTCAAGCATTGCCTGCTGCTCCTCGACAAAAGCGGCGAGAGCGATATGGAACTCTTTGCCCATCCAGGGCGCAGTGATAGTGATGATGCTCATGATAATTCCTCCTTCATGCTTCGCATCAAAATCTAAGAATAAAAGACCTTGCCCGTAAACGAAAAATACGTTATGAGCAATCATGTGTATTATATCATATTTATCCGTTTTAGTCAATATTCCTACCATCCCGCATCCGTGATACAATAATCAACAGATTACGGGGTGTTAGCTCAGTTGGTAGAGCGACTGGTTCGCAATCAGTAGGTCAGGAGTTCGACTCTCCTACACTCCACCAAGCATAAAAGATGGCCTTCAGGCCATATTTTTTTGCTTAATTGAGGGTTGGAGAGGCGAACTTGAAGAGTTCTATTGCAATAACACATACGCATAATACGCTAAGAAAATCGCCACCATAATTACACCCTCCTTGCGCTCAAGCTTCTTCCCACTATAACCAAAGATGTAGTACAAAACCGCCGCTACTGCTACTGCGAGCGTATCAACAATATTAAAGCTGCCCGATTCAAAACCGCCAAAAATCAGAATCGGAAGGCCAAGCACGATACAGATATTAAAGATATTCGTACCAATAATATTTCCAACCGCTAACTCAAATTCGCCCTTCTTTGCTGCGCTGGCCGTCATAACTAATTCCGGCAAAGATGTACCGATCACGACTACGGTCATTGCAATAATCTTCTCGCTAATATGCAAATCATTGGCGAGTTTTTCGGCGTTATCTACAACAAAGTCGCTCGCAAGCGCGATTACGGCCAAGGTAGCAATGATTAAAACAATAGATAACTTCAAACCATACTTAACCTTCGGCGGACGGCCGCGTTTCTTCGGATGATGGTAAACGTAAGCCAACACGATATACACAATAAACATCACGAAGATACTAATCAAAATCCCAGCATCAACGCGAGACAGACCGTTCTTACCGCCAAACATCGAATCGTTAAGCAAGAACAAGAATGCACCAGAAGTTAAAACTAAAAACGGTAGCTCATTATGAATCACCCTTGTCCTGACCTTAATCGGGTTGGCAATCGACGCTATCCCTACAATCAGTAAGATATTAACTACACACGAACCAATCACATTCGCAAGCGTCATGTCGTAGTTATGCGTAGCGATCGAATTAAACGAGATGGCTAGCTCTGGTGCGCAGGTGCCAAACGCCGCAATCGTCAGAGCAATTAAAGTCTTCGGTACACGCATCTTTGTTGCCAAAGATGATGCTGCATCAACAAAAATATCCGATGCTTTCACCAGAATAAACAGGCTAACAACAAGTAATGCAAAATGAATAAGCATTAGCTTTATTTTATCATTCTAACACTCCCAATAACACATCTCTCTTCGCCTGCTCCTTCACACTGCAAGTCGAAAGCAGAATATACTTCCCTCCATTTCTAGCATCACTTTCAATTATTGACGCGCTTTCTAAAACTTTCTCCACTGATTCTTTCGTACGAAAAGCACCCACATTATATATCTCGCCTTGTACTCCATATACCGAAGCAAAAGCCACAAAACGAATCCTGTACTTTTGCCCCGGCGTATAGAGTACCGCGCCCTCGCGATGTTCATTAAAGAACTTCTTATCCTCAAACTTCCCCACATCCGAAAACATCCTACCACTGCTCATACGATGACCATAAATAATTGAGAAGCTATCAGAAAAGTCATCCCTATTACGGTAATCGAGAAAAATCCCACCCGTTACCGCATAATTTTTCTCGAAATCATGAGAGAGATAATAGTAGTTATCTTTGGCCTGCATGACTGGAAAGTCGATATTCGTATCGGGAACACGGAGCCAAGCAACCACGTCTGCGTTTTTCTGTTGAAGCGCCTTAAAATCTACAGAATCGCCCGAAGCATCTACATATTCCTTTGCTAGGCCAGCAGCTTTTATTGCTCCCACTTCAAGCTGGCCCCAATCGTAAATCGCATAGACTCCGACCAAGATAATCGGTAGTAGAAATAGCTTGAACAAATTATTTATACAGCTATCCACATTATCCAATACCCTGTTTAATCCCCGATACTTTATCTTCATTCCAGTTATTAAGCCCTAGATTTCTTGCCTTTTACTGCGTATAGCTTTGCTGAAATCGTCGCAATGCCACCAAGCATTAATAGTGCAACAAACGGAATTACTTTCGTCATAATACCAGTCGAAACACCGCCGCTAATCGAACGTTCAATTTCGACCCTGCCAAAGTTGTTGTACTCCGCAATCTGCTCCTCGGTCGCATTCTCCCCTGGCCTCAAAACCGATCTCTTCGTACCAGAAGTATCCGCCAGAAAACCGCCAAACTTAGAAGTATATAACTTCTCAAGATCACTATCGTTCTTAGTTGTTATGCTATACGTAATGCCTTTTGGTAGATAGTTCCTAACGTCATTCGTACCAAGCTTTGCGGTCTGACCATGTTTCAAGTAAATAACGCCAGTCTGGCCAGCCTTAATCATAGATAAGTTTCTCTTGTTCTCGCCCGTAGCAGGATCAATATAGAAATTATCTACACCCCTAATTGGAATCTCGAAACCCTGCGGAAGAACTGAATTTTCATCTACCTTAATCGTGTAACCGAAATACTGATCAAGGTTTGCCTTGTCGCCTATAACTTCATGAGCGACCTCAATATAAGTCAATTCCGGTCGGGACGTAAACTTAATCTCGCCCTTAAAACCGCTCTCTAAATTCAAAGCAGACGAAGATAAGATAGCCTTCAATTCGCCTGTATACTCACCCTGATCGTCCTTCTCATTTAGGACATCAACATAAAACTTGTACTGAGTAGTCTTATCGTAATCGATGTCCTGGTTATTATTCGTCCCAGTCTCCGAGACGCAAAACTCATAAGTACCAGCAGCACCAAAACTCAAATTGCTCAAATCCACTGTCGTTGAAGCCGTTGCCTTATTAAAAACATCGAGCTGAGCATTCTGAAATACTACGGAACCCGTAATTGGGTCAGGCTCGCTTAAATCCGGAAAAAGCCCGCACTTCTCTACCTTATAGTCAAAGCTAGCTGTTACATTCAAAACCGCATCCGGCACCTCGTGAGTGATCGTAACCGACGACGCGCTCTCCGGATTATCGGTCAAACTAACTGCCGTAGTCGCATTTGCATTCGACGCACCGAACACCCCTAAGGAAGCTACCGAAATAGCCCCTGCCCCTGCAATAATTGCTTTTAATCCCTTCATTTTACCTCCACATTATTTTTAACGCATCAAAAATACACCTACCCTACATTTTTTCAACTCCTTTCAAAATCAAACTTGGTATTCGCAGGTCGAGCTTCAGTCTCTACGATTACTACTTCTATGACTTATCGCCTGCTTGTTCTGCATTCTAAACAAAAATCAAAAAAAGTGACAAGCATTAGTATAATACTTGTCACCCTAACAGATTAGAGTTTTGCCCTAATATTACGAATCGTCCGAATCTTCTTCAATTTCCGCGTGCTGTTTTACAACTTTGCGCGTTACATCAAACTTCTCCATGTACCTACCGAAAGCCAACCTCCCCTGCGCATAGAACGCGCAGAACGAAGAATAAACCACGGAAATAATCGGCGAAATAATCCATTGCAAAACCATTACGATCTTTGGCCTACCCTTTATATTTGCCGGCTTTGGTGGCAACATCTTCAAGGATAAAATCACAGAAATCAAGATACCAAGCGCCGCCACTGTCTGAATATAACTCACTACAATCGGCAAATTACGTGAAAGCAAATCACGTGACTCTAGGTTAAACAACAATGGCACCCAACCGCCAAACATAATAATCGGAGCAACCGCTGCCAAAGTCACATGACCGTCGAGCAGACGGAAGAACTTCGGAATAAACGAGAACCAAGACATTTTGCGCTTCTTCGAAAGGCCATAATCTGCAACATAAGCCACATCGCTTGCACCATAATCCCAACGACGAAGCTGAATCCACTGCGCCTTCAAGGTTTTCAAAAAAGTATCGCTCAAAACCGCATCCTGGTAAATCGGGACACGAATCGGGACTACCTCATAATTGCCGTCAAAGTAGAACAAACTACGCCAATACTGATGGCCATCCTCGACAATCGTGCGTACGCTCCAAAAGTTCATACCGATCAAAGCCTCTAGCGGCTGCGAATGTGAAGCAAAATTTCTAAGCGTATGTGGACGCATCGTGCAAATCAAATTCCAAAACGAGTTTGTTGTTGCAACCACGCGCGTTACGGCTGGAGCATCCCAAATATTATTCGTGAACAAAGATACTGGTTGATATGCTAGCCTCTGTCTATCTGGTTGAATAATAAATTCATACGTAACTGCATCAAAATAGCACTTCTCTGGCTTATTATCACTATCAAGCGTCGTCACAATCACATTCTTTGCTGGAATCCTCTTCGACTCAACCAACTTTTGCAGCTCACGACCAGCATGGGTAATGTTGCCGCCCTTACCGATTACTTCGCCTTGTAGATTTGCAGGATGTTTCGAAAGTTTAAAGTACTTAAATTTATCCTTATACTTCTCTTCCAAACGCTTCACGGTCGCTTCAGCCTCAGCACCGCCACGCTCTTCGTAGGCCATAATCACAATCATTCTATCCTTGTCATAGGTCGTATCTACAAGCGTCTGTAAAGTTGGATCAAGCACCGAAAAGTCTTCGTCGTACATCGCTACAATCACAGCGTGCCAAATATCTGTGGACTTCGGAAATTTTTCCGAATCGCGCGCAATCATTTGTAAATTACGCAGATGCTCCGCAAAATCATACTCACCGCGTAGCTCCGCATTCGGAATAACAACTTCAGAATCGGCCGAATCAAGCTCAAGGCAGCGCTTATGCCAATCGATGCGCGACGCCTCTGCTACTTTCTTGCGACCCTGAATCATGCGATAAGCAATACCGACCGCCTTCACGAGATTCATAATAACTACAAATAGCAAGTACAAAGAACCAAGCACCGGCGAAATCCAAGACAATAACGGCAGCAAAACAACCATCGTAACACTGAGCGCGAACGGCAAAATTTCAAAAAAACGATAACGAGGAGTCCTCTTCCCCCGTGGAATTTCAATTACTCTGGACATTTTAACCCTCCCCAAGCAATGTGATTACGAAATGAATTGCGACAACAACAATAATCATACTGATACCCAAAAACAAACGCGCAATATCCTTTCCGCGCTTCGTAAACAATCTTGCGGCAATCAAAATATGACCAATTCCTAACGTTACTGCAAGTACTGAAAATGAGAGCAAATACCACCAATCGCCCTGCGAATAACCATTATCGATATCAGAATAACGCGCCCAAACTTTTGGCTGGGTTGCGTTAAGGCGAATAATCGGAATTAAAAACAAAATTACGCTCAGCGCAAATTGTATAATCATCCAAATAAACAGCCCGCGATCTTTCTTGAAAATCGCTTTAAAATCCGCTGCCAATTCTTTCATAGCTTATTTAATTTTACCATAACTTCCATAAAGCTCTACAATGAAAAATCCCCGCCTTACAGCGAGGACTTCTCGGTTTTTACTTGCCGTCTGCTTTTCGCAAGACCAGCGCTAACACTCCAGACGCCACACTTGCGAGCAAGCCACCAGCAAACAAAATATACGAACCCACTCTTAGTTCCTTTTTGTTTTTGTTTGTATTTTTATTTTTGACTTACTGTACTTTTATGCTAACGCTTATAAGATGATTTGTCAAGCACTTGTATTACTTTTTGGAATTCTTTTCCAACTTTTCAATACGCTCATCAAGTCTCAAAATCGCTCTGCCCTCATGCATGAGCGTAATCGAACGCGTTATCGAAATCGTAAAAATGACCACGCTCATCAATAGCAAAGTTACGCCAGGGATTAAAATCTCAAGTCCGCCCATCGCCACATCGCGTTTCGAAAGCATATATTCCGAAGGATCGCGCAATAAAATATTTACATCAATATCGCTAATACTCAGAATCTGCGTTACGCCAAGATAGCAAAACACCGCGCCAATAATAATCGCCACGATGCTCAAAATCACAATAAACATCGACGATGCGGTTTCAAGACGATTACTATTCGCTTTAGCCATATACCTATTTTACCGCACTTTAAGCATAACGCCTATGCTTAAATCCGAACACAAAAAGAGCACCATTCCTGATGCTCTCTCAATAAACAAATGGAGCCGTTGACTGGGATCGAACCAGCGACCTGCTCGTTACGAATGAGCTGCTCTGCCAGCTGAGCTACAACGGCGTATGAATGGATTATAGCACAGTTATTCTCTGAACAGAAATAATCCTCAGTGTTATATAATATACTTATGGCTATTACTAACTTTTTCTTTTGGTGGTACACAAGCGGTTGGGCTTTCTTCTCTCGTCGTTCCATCGAGCGTTGCGTGCATATTAGCGAATATTTTTCGATTCCAGACTTGCTAAAAACCCTCTTCCGCCCGTTTAGGCAAATCTCTGCCAACGAGCGCGGTAAGGGTTTACAGGGCGCACTCTACGCATTTCTCGATCAGTTCATTTCCCGCTTTGTCGGTTTCCTCGCCCGCACTTTCATTATCTTGGCTGGCCTCATCTGCTTTATCTTAAGTTTCTCCCTCACAATTATTGCAATGATTATATGGCCACTCCTACCAATCGCCCCTATTATCGGCTTTATTTTTAGTGTTATGGGGGTTATGCTATGAAAGCCTTTGATTATAATCACCCACGCACACAAAAAGCCAGATTAGGCCGCTCACTTAACCGCCCTGGCGTCAAAATGGTTTTAGCCTTCTTAGTTATTCTTAACCTTGCCCTAGCGCTGCTATTCTTCGTGCTTCGCTCGAGTTGGTGCTGGACCTTCCTCGGCTTCGCCATTCTCTTTGTTCTACCTCCATATTGGATCAAGAACGCGCTCGTTGAACTTCCTCGCGAAAAAGATGACAGCATTGTTAATTTCATTTCGCGCAATGTCCTTATGCGTATTCCAAAAGACGCCACGGCTACAGACTTCGTCGCAGCCGGTATTCAGTGCAAGAGTAGTATCTTCCTTTCTAATCGCTACGGTCTCTCGCCTGAATTTGTCGCTATCTTCATTTCTACCGCAGATATTACAACCGAGGCACTCTTGGATAAATCTGTCGAACTCATGAATAGGCTCGGTCTCTACGAAATTAGCGGCGCCACCATCGTCGTTGCAGCACTCGAACTCGTACCTGATATCGAGAATGGATTAAATACAATTAAGCTATCGCCTGAAGCCCTCGAAGGTGGCCTTCAGTGGTTTAACTATCTCGGCGGCATCAAACATAACAGCCACCAATATCGCAACACTGGTGGTATCGCTCGCGATCTAGACTTCGGTTATTCTAACTTACTCGAGCGCTTCTCTGCTAACATTTCTTCACGCTATGCGAGTAGTCTTGCGCCATCCGTCAACATTACTTCTCATCGCGACAATATTAAGCAAATGATGGATATCTTCACTCGTGGCGGAAACCAAAGCGTTGTGCTCGTCGGTGACGAAGGTAGCGGTCGCGGCACCATCATTCACTCATTCGCCTGCCAAATCATGGAAGCCAAAACAGATAAGAATCTCCGCTTCCGCCAAATTTACAAGCTTGACGCTAATTCCCTCATTGCCGCCGCCAATGGCCGCGGCCAACTCGAAGCGCTCCTAACGGCAATCTTTAATGAAGCTTATACTGCTAAGAATATTATTCTTTGGCTAGATAATGCCAAGCTCTTCTTCGAAGAAGAAACCGGCGCTGTTAATATGTCCAATATCCTTACTCCAATTCTTGACGCTGGCCGCCTTCGCATTATTCTTTCCATGACTAAACAGCAATTCCTCGAAGTCTCCGCCAAGAATCCAGTCTTTGCTAACAACATTAACCGCATTAATATTGAGCCTGCAAATAAACAGGAAGCGATTGCCGTCATGCAAGACCAAGCACCGTATATTGAGTACAAGAACAATCACTGCGTCATTACCTACTGGGCGCTCGAAGAGGCTTATCGTCTCGGCGCAAGATACATTCAAGACCTCGTAATGCCTGGCCAAGCCGTTGTCTTGCTAGGCTACGCTGCTGCTTACCCAGTTAACGGTCTCATTACCGAAAAATCCGTCCAAACCGCTATCGAACAGAACTTCGGTGTTAAAATGCAATCCACTCATACTGACGAGGACAAGAATAAACTCCTCAACCTCGAAGACGAGATTCATGAACGCATGATCGACCAGGAAGGTGCAGTTAAAGCTGTTAGTAATGCTTTGCGCCGCTCTGCTGCTGGTGTTCGAAATCAAAATCGCCCAATCGGCACCTTCCTCTTCCTTGGTCCTACCGGTGTCGGTAAAACCGAGCTCGCTAAAGCCATTAGTCAGGTGTATTTCCGCGGCGAAGGCGAAATCGTTCGCGTCGACCTTAACGAATATGTTCAGGAAAGCGACGTTAACCGCCTCATTGCAGCCGGCTCAGAAAACGAGAATAGCCTCTGTGCTCAAATCGCCAAGAAGCCATTCTCGGTCGTACTCTTTGATGAGATTGAAAAAGCTCACTCGAAAGTCCTTACTACCCTCCTCCAGCTGCTTGACGAAGGTGTTTTAAGAGACAGCCGCAACCACGAAATTAGCTTCCGCGATGCTATCGTTATTTGTACGAGTAACGCTGGCGCTGAACGCATTCGTGAATATATAGACGAAGGCGAATCACTCAGCAAAATCCGTGAGAAACTTAGCGACGAACTTATCCATAGTGGCGAATTTAAGCCAGAATTCTTGAACCGTTTCGACGAAGTCTGCGTCTTCGAGCCGCTTTCGAAGGAAAATCTTCTTAAGATCATCGACCTTATGCTCAAAGGCACCAATAAGACCCTCGAGCCACAAAAGATTACTATTTCCCTCGACGAAGAAGCTAAGAAGCTGCTCGTTGAAGAAGGTTACGATCCAAAGCTCGGTGCTCGCCCAATGCGCCGCATTGTCCAGAACACGGTCGAAAATATCGTCGCAAAACGTGTCTTATCTGGCAATGCTATGCCTGGTACGAATATCGAAATTAGCGTCCAAGACATTAAAGACCAGCTCAATTCGTAGCTAACAGATAAAACTCTTGCATTATCTATGTTTTTCCTGTATACTTTTCACATAAGCGCCCGTGGTATAGTGGCCTAGTACGCCTCCCTGTCACGGAGGAGATCGCCAGTTCGACTCTGGTCGGGCGCGCCACATAGATATTTAGAGTACTCCCAAAAGGGAGTATTTTTGTTTTTCTCGGCTCCTACTTCGTCCGACCCCACGGGTTCGCCTCGCCTTTACACCTACCAAGAAAAGACCCGAGACGAGCTCGGGCCTTTTCTTGGTGCGGGTATAGGGAGAGCGCAATTCTTCGAATTGCTTGACTCGCTGCGCGGCCTCGGAAATAAAAATGCAAGCATTTTTGCTTCTCTCGCCCACTTGCTCGTCCGAACCCACGGGTTCTCCTCGCCTTTACACCTACCAAGAAAAGACCCGAGACGAGCTC
>JAZUMV010000005.1:0-49321 GCA_045603785.1 Candidatus Nanosyncoccaceae bacterium
TTTTCTTAGTCTTGTGGTGGATCCAACAGGGCTTGAACCTGTGACCTCACGAATGTGAATCGTGCGCTCTAGCCAACTGAGCTAAGTCGGATCGTAGCCATGTCGTTCTGTGAGCCAAGGAGTTGTAGCTAATTGTCTTCCTAAGACCGCTTGGCCTCCCGACTTATTTTCTTAGTCTTGTGGTGGATCCAACAGGGCTTGAACCTGTGACCTCACGAATGTGAATCGTGCGCTCTAGCCAACTGAGCTATGGATCCGCTTTGAATATCAAAATTATAGCACACCCCTAGAGCAAAAGATAACCCCTGCCGGAGCAGGGGTGTTTTGCTAGATTTGGACTCTTTCGAGCCACGCATTTAGCTCGTTAGAGTTGAAGTCGTGAAGGAAGCGTCTATTGTTGCCTCCAAACTTTTTCACTCTTGTGCTGACGGTCATGACTTTGGGAACTGCCTCGATGACGGCATTTCGCACCTCCTCGGTAAGCTTGCCGAATTTCTGGCGACATTCCCTTGCGATGTTTACATACCTCACTTTGTCATTCCAGAGGAAAAAGACCATGAGGTTCTTGCCGGTGCGCCATTCAATTGAAGAAATCTCGCAAACTTTTGGAGCGAGGTAAGCCTTCTTCTGTATGGCAATATACTCAGCGCTGGAGCCGGGGATGTATTCGCTCATAAAAATCCCTCCCTTTGAGCGAGCCTAAGATGCAATGCGGCGTGCGCATTACAAGAATTATGTCACGAAATAGGCAAAAGTCAACCAAAAAGCCCCGCTTCGAAACGGGGCTAGAGGGTTTTACTTATCGTTCTTGCGCTGCAGCTGATAGCCGTATTCAAAAACATAGGACAAGGCATAGATGATCAAAATTGACATTACGCCAACCCCTACAGAGAGCTTGCTGCCAAGTAGACCGAACGTACAAGCCTCGACGATTGCTAGGACGAGCGAAGAATTTGCGATCTTCTTTATAAGACGAACGTTGCCAAGCGTAAATGGTGTGGTATTGTTGACGAAGTTATCAAACAAGCGTGCGACGTAGTTGCAGACAAACGCAGCAATCACGAAGATGATGCTTGCAGATAAGCAGACTCCGGCTGCAATTACTCTTAGAATCGTTGCATCGGCTACAATTCCTTCGTCCAGGATACTAATACCTGCAACATCGGACGCCAAATCCGCCAGCGATTCTGGCCCAAACGGCGCAAAAATCGCAATGAACATCATGCCAAGCATGGCGATTGCGCCAATAATGTTGCCAACGCGGCCGATCTTGGCAAAGAAGCGTGCCGCTTTGCTAACTTTCTTGAACTTCGCGTCTATTGCGGGTTCTTTCTGTAA
Organism: Candidatus Nanosyncoccaceae bacterium; assembly: GCA_045603785.1. Lineage (GTDB taxonomy): Bacteria > Patescibacteriota > Saccharimonadia > Saccharimonadales > Saccharimonadaceae > UBA2834. Next base: position 1,339 of record JAZUMV010000005.1, read on the forward strand.
TTCTTTAGATTCTTTCATTTCTTTCTCCTTCTTTGAGCTTTCCTTGAAGGAGCCAGCGTCCGAAATTGAGCTGTTAATTAAATCAGTAATTTCGCAATGAAATACAGTACAAAGCGCAACGATGTTTGGCATCTCCGGATAGGCCTCTCCGGTTTCCCACTTCGAGACGCTTTGGCGCGACACGCCGACCTTTTCGGCTAATCGCTCCTGCGATATGTTTTCTGCTTTGCGCAGGGCTTTTAGGTTGTCGCAAAATCTCATTTGACTTCTGTCTCCTTTCATTGCGTATTATGCGAGAAATACCGCTAAATCACTACCAACTTTCGGTTGCGCAACCAAAAGTTTACAATTGCTTCTCTGTGATTATACAAAAAACATAAAGGCTTTCGGTATATATCGGTTTGGGAAAGTTATGAAATCTCATAAAAAACTAGACAAAGCAAAAAGCTTATGCTAAGCTCTAAACATTAGTAAGGTCAAAACAAAAATGAGAATTGGGAAAATGTATTTTTTCAGGAGCCTGAAGTTTATTCTTCCTGCTCTAGCGCTAATAACAGTAGGTGTTCTGTCTATTATCAAAGATTCTTCTGCAGCAACTTGCTCTGGTTATTATATCTGTTATGCAGTAGAAGGCGGTGGCCATATAACGGATCCATGGAATAATCCGATTAGCGGAGATGGAAATGAAGGCTGGGTTGGAAATGGTGCTAGGGCCGTGGCTGATTCTGGATACAAATTTGTAGAATGGAGAGATAGTAATGGGCAGACGGTAAGTACAAATTCATCTTTTACTCCGTGCACGCCTGACCAGGGTGGCTGCTCCGGCGTGGTAGTCCAAAAGGGTGAAACTTATACGGCTTATTTCGAAGTTGACGGCGATGCCCCTACCCTAACTTGCGAGGGCTATTTTATTTGTTACGCTAAAGTAGGTAACGGCCAGATTCTCAACTACGATAACGATAATCCTATAAGCGGCGAGGCGTCTGGAAGTGAAGATTACGCTGGGCGCGGTGCTCGCGCTATAGCGGACGAAGGATATGAATTTGTAGGTTGGAAAAATGATAGCAATGAGACGGTAAGTACTAATATTGCCTTTATTCCTCGCGGGACACGACAAAACCATAGTGAGAGTCCATACGTAGTTGTTAATAGAGGTGAAACATTTACGGCTTATTTTGAACAAACGACTCCAGCTCCGACCGCCGCGACCGAAACTATTACTCTTGGCGCTATGGTAGATTCTGGCGCACTTAGCGGCAAAACCATTGGCCTTACTCTTAGCAGTATTGAATCTAGCGCTCCAATGCCAAGCAACACGCAAGGCGTAATATCTAGCGATACTACATCTGTAAGCTTTGGCGATATTACCTATAGCGAAGAAGGTACTTGGCGCTACCGTATTAGTCTTCAGGTGCCGAGCGGTGTCTCGGTTGATACGGGCAATCTAGAGGTAAAGGTAAGAGCTACGCTAGATACGTCCAATAATACAATTGTCACGGAAAAGACCTATTATAAGAACGATTCTGAACTAACCTCGGTAGATGATTTTTATGTCCACGTTTCTATAGACGATCCTACTCCGGCCGAAGATAGCATTGTATTACCGATAAGCGTTGAAAGCGGTGCGCTCGAAGGCAATGAAGCAATTACCCTTACGCTAGAAGGCTCGCCGGCTCCATCTGCCACGAGTAAAACGGCCGATAAAGATACAACTTCTGTAAGCTTTGGCGAGATTACTTTTACTGAGGCAGGCTCTCATCGCTATCATATAAATATCGATAATCCTTATGCGACTGCCCGACCAGATGCGCAGAATCTCGAGGTCAAAATCGATGCAACCCTAGATGAAACCAATAACACGATCGTCACTCGTAAGACCTACTATAAGAATGATGATGAGATTTCCGAATCGGACTTTGTTCTAAATATCCGCCTAGTCGAGCCAACTCCAGCCGAGGCGGAGCCATACTTCGAAGATGTGATTGGTCCTGATGATGATATCAGTGATTTTTCGGCAACGATGACGCCTAGAGATAACGCTCCGGCTCCGACCAAGTCGCAGGGTGAAATTGAATTTGATACTTCGATCGATTTTGGTACGATTACATTCACCGAACCAGGCGAATTCTACTACGACATTGAGTTCAAGAATGGTGATGAAACCCTAAGAATTCAAGCCTATGCAAACGTAATCTTTAATAGGGGCCAAAACGCCCTTGAGATTGAATCGGCTGACCTTCTTGACGAAGACGGTAATCCGATTAGTAATGATGAACTCCGCGAAATGATTTCCGATCTATTAACCAAAGAGCAGGATCCGGACGATGACCCGGATGAAGGCTCGGACGGCCCAGATGAAGGTTCGGACGACTCGGATGATTCTGGCGAATCGAGTGACGATTCTGAAACTCCAAGCGCTCCAAATACCAGAGATACCTTCGGTGCTGCCGTCTATACTATGGCTGGCGCTACAATCTTCGCTCTTGGCACCGCAGCAGTTACTATTAAGAATCGCCGCTAGTAGGAAATTACTGACTTTTTAGCTAAAACGCTTATGCCATAATCAAACCAAGAAAAAGCACCGCGAAATGCGGTGCTGAAGGTTTACTCATCGTCTTTCTCTTCGTCTTCGGGGAGGAATTGCATGAGTGCGATAAACGACACGAACATGACACAGATGCTAAATTTGAGCGGCAGTGTGATTAGGCTTGCGTTACGCCAATCCTCTTTGCAGCGGACCTGATAAATCTCAGGTCTGCTTCCGAATGGGATTGTCAGTTGTGCGGCATGGGCTTCCTCGTCGCTAGCGACGTAGCGCTCATACCTGTTCAGAACCTGGATATACTGCTTTTCGATGCTTGGGCTCATGGTTACGGGCGTAGACATCTGCCAATCGATCTTATAGTGACAAAACTCGTCTTCGTCTGCGTAGAGCAGGATGTTGCGGAGTTCGCCGCTATAGCCGATTTCGTCGGCAATTTGCGCCTGGATTCCATTGAGCGCCTCCTCGTACTGGGGATACTCGCGTTCTGTCTTATCGCCAACAGAGCAGTCGACGACGAGCCATGCGATTCCTGCAATAACAGAAGCTACAATCCAGATGAGCATGATCATTTTCTCGCGTTTCTGCACGAAAGCCGAGATCGGGCTCTTGTCGGGATTGTTCGTGAAGAGATCGCTTGTAAAGAACTTCATAGATTACCTCCTTGGGATAGGGGAATATACGGACTGAATATATTATACCACTAAGGTTAGAAATGTCAATAGACCGCCCGCTGACAGTTGTGGCTTAAGGAGTGATTCTATGTTATAATATATTCAATGAATCTAGATTTTGATGCTCTAAAAAACGAAAAGCAGGAAATAACCGACTTCCTCAGTCAGCCAAACGCTTATGCTGACCCGAATTTTGCTGCTAAAAACCGCCGCTTGAACGAAATTACTGAGCTTATCTCTCTTGGCGAAAAAATCGAGCAGCTCAAGAACGACATCAAAGAATCTGAAATTGACCCTGAACTTGCAGAGTTCAAGGCTGATCTCGAAAAAGAACTCGCAGAATCCGAAGCTAAGCTTTCCGAGATGCTCCTACCGAAGGATCCAAATGATGACAAACCAGCCATTATCGAAATCCGTGCTGGCGCTGGTGGTGACGAGGCTAGCCTTTTTGCTGGCGATCTCTTCCGCATGTACACTCGCTATGCCGAAACTCATGGCCTCAAGGTTGAGCTTCAATCCGAATCTATTAATGATGCTGGCGGTTTTAAGGAAGTGATCTTCCGCGTTTCCGGCGACCAGCCTTATGGTAAGCTCAAGTTTGAAGGCGGCGTCCATCGCGTTCAGCGCATTCCAGTAACCGAATCTCAGGGTCGTATTCATACTAGTACTGCAACTGTCGCAGTCCTTCCGGAAGCAGAGGAGCAGGATCTTGAGATTAATCCAGAAGATCTTCGCATAGATATTTATCGCTCTGGCGGCCATGGTGGTCAGGGTGTCAATACGACCGACTCCGCTGTCCGCATTACTCACTTGCCAACCGGTCTCGTTGTTGCAATGCAGGACGAGCGCTCTCAGCAGCAGAACCGCATCAAGGCTATGACTGTTCTTCGTAGTCGCCTTCTCGAGCGCAAGATTGCCGAAGACCGCGCCAATGCTTCCGATGCCCGCAAATCCCTTATTGGCACCGGCGACCGTTCGGAGAAAATTCGCACATATAACTACCCTCAGGACCGCATCACTGATCATCGCATCCACTATTCTCGCAGCAATATTACAGCCGCGATGGATGGAGATATCGAAGATATCATTGAGGAGCTCTTGACGCATGAACGTGAGCTCATGGCTGAAAAGAACAGCGACATCAAGTAAAGTTGCTCGCCTCGATTCCGAGTTAATTCTGGCACATGCTCTGAAGAAAGAGCGTGTGTTTTTGTATGCTCATCCAGAATATAAACTAAGCGAGACGGAAGAGAAGTGTGCGAATGAAATGCTCGCCCGTCGCGAAAACCACGAGGCGCTTGCGTATGTTTTTGGATATAAAGAGTTTTATGGCCGAAATTTCGAAGTCTCCTCAGATGTTCTAATTCCGCGCCCAGAGAGCGAAGAGATTATTAATCTAGCCAAAGAGCTAAATCCTCGCAAAATTCTAGATGTTGGCACGGGCTCTGGCTGCCTCGCTGTAACTCTAAAACTTGAACTACCAGAGGCAGAGGTAACTGCCGTGGATATCTCGCCAAAAGCCCTCGAAACCGCCAAGAAAAACGCCCAAAACCTCGGTGCAAAGGTAAAATTTATGCAATCTGACCTCTTAGAGTCGGTCAAAAACGAACATTTTGACCTCATTGTTGCGAATCTGCCATATGTAGACAAAAACTGGGATTGGCTCAGTCCGGAACTGGAATTCGAGCCAGATCTAGCCCTCTATGCCGAAGATGGCGGCCTCTCTGTTATTAAGAGGTTAATAGATGGCATTGAACAAAACTTAAGCGAAAACGGCCATCTAATGTTAGAATCAGATATGTTGCAGCATGAAGCCGTCAAAGCTTACGCTGAGCAAAATAGCTCGCTGCGCTTATCTGAAGAGAGCGGATTAATCCAGGTTTTCGCCTAATTTGACCCCTGAAAACCGTCCAAAACACCCTTTCAAGCCGCTTATGTATATAATCAAACGCCAAAACTGTAAACTAGCCTATAATGCTATTGACAAAAATACAAAAGTTTGATATAATAAGCACAGCTTTAATGATAGCTTGCGAAAGAGCCTTCATTAAGAGCTTCGTTAAAATCAGATCATTACCGTGCATAACTACGCACGGTTGAGTACCAAAACCCCATAAGCATAGAGTTGTAAAATTCATTTTAATGCAACTCTCCGGACCCAGCCATACATACAAAAGGAGGTATTACTATGGCAATGTATTCGACAGACGATATCTACGGCAAGCTCGAAGCTCTCGAGGACGTCCTCAACAACAACCGCATGGACGTCGCCCTCGTGGCCGACAGCCTGACCACCCTGTCCCAGCAGATCGGCCATTTCGACCAGGCAGCTGCGGACCGCCTCATGTCTGCGGTCGACGTGCTCAACAAGAGCACCGTCGATAACCGCAAGAAAGCGGTGAAGAAGGTCAATGAGGCTATCGAAGCCGCAAAGACCGACATCATCGCTCACATCGACCAGCAGTCCGACGGTCTGCACCAGCACCTGGATGCAGTTCAGTCCTCCATGATCCCGAAGATGTTGACGATCATCATTGGCGCAGCTCTCTTCATGATCGTGTTCTGGATTGCTGGCCACATCAGCTGGAACTACGACGCCAAGCAGATCATCACCGTGGGCAACGAGCTCACGGCTGAGGGTGCCATCAAGATGGTGAACGGTGCACCCGTTCCCATTACGCAGCCCAAGTGGGACAGTGGCGATATGTGGAGACACGCCCTCGCCTACGGCGCCCTCGCTGGCAGCTTCGTGCTGCTGGTAATCTACGGCGTGACCGCTTTCATCAAGCGTATCACCCGCAGATATTAATCTGAGGAGGTGAAGATGACATGGCAAGGATTGTTCCATTAATCCTGGCCGCAACGATGGTTAGTTCGGCGGCTCTGTTGCTGTCGGATGGCCGTCCGTTGAGTCAGGTATTCGCTCTCGGAGATCCTGAGCCCGATCCGGGTGACGACCATCGTGTCGTTCCGGATATCCCGGACCCCGATGAGGAAGATCCCGATGCTGATCCTGACACTGCAATCCAGTATTACAACTGGCTGCAGTGGCAGGCGGGGCAGAAGATTTACAACTTCGGCCCGAAACCAGAGGATCTCGAGAGCTACGAAAAGCCCTACGGCGAACTTCTCGATCGTCTCTCCAGCGATGGTAAGGATGATCAGAAGAAATGCGATCCGCGTCTTGAAGCTGCTGAAGCCTTCGCCATTGGCAAGGCATACAAGTGGATTCTTGACGAGCCTGAAGATCCGAGCAAGGACGCCTCAATCTTCGTGAACGAGGTGGCCGAACATCTCGAATCTGATGTGGAGTATCGCAAGAAAATCTACAACCGCATCGAGGAGGCCCTGGACGAGTCCAAATGTGAAGTCATCGATATCGGTGGCTACACGAGCACCATGTATATGGTTCCGAATGAGGTTCCCGAGCATCCGATTGTTGCTGTCGACGACAGTATCATAAAGGATGTCGAGGGTGACCACGCATTGTTGTTTACCTGGCCGGACGGTTCTACTCTTAAACTACGAATCGATTGCGGATATCAGCCGATGATCGAAGTGGAAAAAGAGACTCCGAGTACGACTCCTCCGAGCACGACTCCTCCGACCACCGAACCGCCGTCCACCGCTCCACCGAGCACGAATCCGCCCCCTCCGACGACCACCCCCCTGGCACCGAAGAATACGGACCAGGCTGTGGACGTAAGGGGCGATTCGGATAATGCTCCATCAAGTCATGGTACAGCGAATACCACTCCGGGCACTCGTCCGAGCTGGGATTCGCAGAAGCCTACCTCTGTGACCCCCGAGACACCTGTGGACTATCCGCAGCCGTCTACTCAGGGGAAACAGCAGACGCAGACGCAGACAACCCCGCAGACCCAGTCGACTCCGTCCGCACCCGCTTGGGGCGACCTGAGCCAGGCTGGAGACACGCCCCCCGACGCCGCCGTTGCGGACGATCCGATTCATGCCGGAACCGTCCCCACGAATGACGGCTGGTGGGAACAGTGGTAAATTGGTACTCAAAACTCAAAAATCGCACCTTTCTAGAGGGGGAGCCTCCGCGCTCCCTCTCATCCCATGTTTTGCATAGTAATGATCTGACTTTGGCGTTTTAACAAGCGATTAATGATGTAGTTTAAAAATAATTTTTCAATCAATAACAATAATGAAAGGGTTTATTTTATGAATAAAATCATGAAAGCCGGTGCTGGTGCTGCAGCTGTTGCTGCTGTTGCCGCTGGTGCTCTCTTGGTCTCTGCCCAATGGGGTTGGGGTCCTGATCGTGCTACTTACACGATGCAGAATCCTGCAGACCATGTAACATTTAACTCTATCACCGATAACGATATGCTTAACGGCTATACGATGAATGGTGATGAGCGTTACTTCGTTGAAGCATCTCCATTTACCGGTAATGCATCTGACCTTTATTGGTCTGATGAAACTGTTGTTGAGGATGGTAAGGAATATGTTGTCCATATGTATGTTCACAACGACGCCGCATCTAACCTCAACCTTGTCGCTGAAAACGTCCACGCTAGCGTTCTTCTTCCAACTGAAGCTGCTAGCTCGATTGAAGTTGCTGGTATGATTTCATCCAGCAACGCAACCCCAAATGAAGTTTGGGACTCTACAACCTTTAAGTCTGCCGATAATCGTGAGTTTACTCTTAAGTACTCCGGCGGCGCTAAGTTCACTAACTGTGATGAAGCTACCCGCGATCCAGATAGCAAGGCTTGTAACAATGCTCGTACGTTCGACCTAAACTGGGACGAACTTAAGACCGAAAACGGTGCTGCTCTTGGCTACAATGAGATGAACGGCCAGATTCCTGGTTGTATCGCTTATGCTGGCTGGGTCAGCTTCCATGTTAAGGCTGAATTTACTAGCGAACCAGATTACACTATCGAAAAGGAAGCCAAGATTAAGGGTTCTGATAGTGACTGGGCAGAAACAGTTGAAGGCGCAAAAGATGGTGATGTTATCGCCTATCGCCTCCACTTTACTAACACTGGTAATACTCCACTTTACGATGTAGTCCTTCGCGACATCTTCGCTAAATCTGAAGATGCCATGGATTACGATGTTAATAGTGTAGTTTTGCGTACTAGCGATGGAACTAAGACTTTCTCCGCAGAAGAAGCTGCTGGCCTCTTTAATGAGAATGGTCTCTACATCGGCGATTACGCTGCTGGTGCAGATGCATATGTAGTTTTCGAAGCTACCGTTAAGGAAGGCGTCGATGACGAATGTTATACTACTGAAGCTGAAAACAAAGTTCAGGCTAGTGCCTCTACGACCGACGATGGCGAAAATCGCCTTGAAACCAAGGAAGATATCGCAGTTGTCCGTATCGAGGGTAAGGTCTGTTCTGAAGGCTACGAACTCGATAAGATGGTTCGCCTAGAAAACGATACTGAATGGTCTGAAACCGTCAAGGCTAAGGCTGGCGAAAAGGTTTACTACCGTATTCGCTTCCATAACACTGGCGATAAGGATCTTGAAAATGTTATCGTCTCTGACGACATGCCAGATCATATGACTAATATTAGCGAAGTTAAGTACGGTCTTGCTACCGCTGACGATGCTGACCTTAAGGTTGGTGACGGTTTCTTCGGTGATGGTTTGAATCTTGGTACCGTCAAGAAGGGTGAAACCTATGCAGTTTACTTCCATGCTACGGTTGACGAAGCATTGGCTGGTGAATGTGAAGACAAAGAACTTGAGAACGTTGTTACCGGTAAATACGGTGATGACGACAGTACTATAAAGACTGACATTGCAACCGTCGAGGTTGATGGTCAGGTCTGTACTGAAGATACCCCAGGCTTTACTATTGATAAGATGGTTCAGATTGAGGGTTCTGATAAGTGGAGCGAAAATGTTACCATCAAGGCTAACGAAACTGTTCGCTACCGCATTCAGTTCAAGAACACTGGTAATGTAACGCTTCCAAACGTTGTTATTACCGATGTTATTCCTGAAGGTATTAACTACGATAAGGAAAAGGGTGTTATTGTCTATGACAAGAACAACACCGAAGGTAAGACTGTTGGTGACGATCTCATCAATGGTGGCCTTAAGCTTGGTGACGTCGAAGCTGGTTCTACTGTAACCATCTACTTCTACGCTACCGCAGACGAATCTTTTGCTGATGATTGTGAAACTTCTAAGCGTACCAACGTCGCAAAGGGTAAGTACAATGATGACGACAGCACTTCTAAGGAAGATACCGCTGACGTTACTATTACCGGCATGGTTTGTGATGTTCCTGAATATCCAAACACTGGTGCCGAAAGCAATCTTGGCGCAATCGTTGCTACTGCAATGCTTGCTGCCGCAGCTGCTGGCTACATCTCTAGTCGCAAAAAATAAACTTGACCGCCTAGTATAGAGCTTCCCCAGAAGCAAACAAACTAGATTGGTCAGGGGAAAAGCCGGGGAGGGTTCGCCGAGCAATCGGCAGGACCCTCCCGCAAAAGAGCTCCAGAAGAAATTCTGGAGCTTTTTTGTGTGCTAAAATATAAGCATAATCATGATAAAACTCGCGCGGAAAAGCTTAACGCGTAAGGCGGTTACGGTGCTAGCTTTGCTTTTTGCGCTCGTTTTTCAATTTGGTCACATCAATAGCGTGAGCGCCTATAGTGATGATCAGGCGGATCAAATGACGGTCTGTCTAGACGACGAAACGCAGTATCCGCTCGACAAAGAGGGAAAAGAACGAGACGAACAAGCGCAGAAGATTATCGACTGTGCTAAAGGTGTCGGCATGAGCTATGGCGAGGTTCAGGCATTTTGTTCGCAGGATAAGTATGGGACTATCATAGGTCAAGAGAAGTGTGATGCTCTTCAGGGTAATCGTGTTCTGACTGATCCGGATTCTTTGGGCGCACGCCAGGAAGGCGCAGTTACGCCCGATGATAATAAATGTGTTTCGAATAACCGTTTCGTAGCGTGGTTCGGTTGTGGCATAATCGATTCGACTTCGAACACTATTATTCGCACATACTCTAGCATTGTCGAGAACTGGTTGATCTTTGAACCAGAGATTATTAAGCCCGACATCTCTAATCCCCAAAATACTGCGACCTATAGAATATGGAGCGCGGTACGAATCTGGGCGAATATTATCTTCTTTGTTTTGCTTCTTGTAATGATTTATGGCCAGATAACGGGCATGCAGGCATTCAGCTTCCGCAAGCTCATGCCAAAACTTTTAATTACGATTGTTCTTGTTAATCTATCGTACTACCTCTGCCAGATCGCGGTGGATATTAGCAACATTCTCGGTAAGGGCATTGGCAATTTCTTTATTGAGTGGTCTGAAAAGATTGACTTAAGTACTGTCGGTGGCTTTGGCGGTGCTAATATGGGCGGTACGGTAATATTTGTCGTAATTCTAGTGGTGGTAGGAATAATCGTGGCGAGCTTGGCGGTTGGGCCTGCACTCTTCTTGCCGGTAATAATCGCAATTATTGGCGGTATGCTCACGATTTTCTTCACTTTTGCGATGTTGATTATTCGTCAGGCTTTAATGATCTTAATGATTGTTCTCTCGCCGGTTGCTATTGCGCTTTCGGTGCTACCTAATACCGAATCAATTTACAAAAAGTGGTTTAATTTATCTCGCGGTCTGCTTTTGACCTATCCGCTAGCATCTGCCTTGATGTATGGTAGTAATTTTGCTGGCCGTCTTATCTTGAAAGTCTGGAACGACAACAGCTTTATTGTTGCAGTTATCTCCCTTGTGATATGTGTTTTTCCGATCACGATGCTCCCGAAACTGACGCGCTCATCCGTTGCTGCAATTGATCGCCTCATGCTAAAGGCGCAGAATGGCCTCAAACGCTTTGGTACAAATAGTGTTATGAACAACAAGTATGCCGAGCGTGCGATGGAAATCAAGAAAGGGAAAGCTGAACGTCTCGCCTCGATGACATACCTAGACAAGAAGACGGGCGAGCTAAAGCGCTGGAGTATCGGTGGCAAAGAATTGCCGAGGCTTGCTAGTGCAGACTTTAATCTCCGCCGCGCAGAGAAATCAGCATCGAGAGAGCGTCGTTATGACTTCTTGCAGAATAATCCGGATGCGTTCGGCGCAGCGCAGACTAACACGGATATAAAGGCGGCGGAAATGCAGCTTGATGCGATGGGGCAGCTGAGCACCGATCAGCTTAAAGGTATTCTCGAGAGTAGCTTTGATGGCGCTGGCAATAATGGTATGGTTTATGCGGCGACTCGCAGGCTCTTCGAATCTGGCGAAAGTGGTCGCGAGGCTATTCGCGGTATTATGAACACTCGTGATGTTACCGGTGCGCAAGAGGCGTCGATGCGCTCTCTCTGCTCGGCGATTGCGAGTTTCGGCGATGAAGGCAAATACTTCGATGTCAAGATGACGAGCTATGCCAACGATTTCCTTAATCGTGGTGCGGCGGCGACTGGCAGGTATCTAAACTACGACGTTCCAGATAGTGCATTTGAAGGACTCAGTGGCGAGAAGCTCTTCAAGTCCGATACTGCCTCGCTGCGCTATATGCAGCATAGGCTTCCGAATTTGCTTGCTAATCCGGCGACTGCCGCTCAGGCGAAAAATATCATTGCTTCAAGTCAGCGATTGCTTGGTAGTACGGATAGTCAATCTCTCACGATGGAAAAACGCAGGCTTATTGATCAAATGAGTCGAATGAAGTAGGAATCGCAAATATAAAACTAATAGGCTTATGCTAAAATAATAATTATGAACAATGGAAATAGTGACGATTCACAAAATCCAACTCTGCGTCCAAACAACCCTTTCGCTAATTTACCGAACAATAATTCCGCAAATAACAGACAAAGTATAGCGAGTAGTGACTCACAGCTCGAAGAGTTACGTAGGCGTGTTGATGAATCCGCGTATGCGAACTCCGCCTATGATAGGGCGAATGCTTTTAGTGTAACGAATACTCGCGAGCAGCCGAACATTGGTATTGGCGGTTCCGCGACTGCTTATGGTGGTATTAAAGATTCAGACCTTGAGTTTTTGAGTATTACGGCAAATGAGCCAGCGCCGCAGCCAGCTCCAGAACCAGCTCCGGTCATTCCAGAACCAGTATTGCCACCTCAGCCAGCGCCGCAGCCGCAGCCGCAACCGGCTCCGCGCCCAATGCCTGAGATTCCGCAGGAAGCGCCGCGTCAGGAGCAATTCGTCCAAGCAGTTCAACAGCAACCAGCCCCAATTCCAGCACCAGCACCGCAACCGGCTCCAGCTCCAGCAAAGGAGAAGGGTGGCCTATCTTTGCCACTGATTATTGTGATTGCGATTGTCGCGCTAGCTTTGATTGGGCTTGCGATTTGGGCAATTCTAGCGCTCAAAAATAGAAATGGTGGTGTTGATCCGAATCCAACTCCAACCCCAACTCCGGTTGAATCAGAAGATGAAAAGGTTGGCTACGAAGAATATAACCGTCGTATCGAAGCAAAAGAGGCTGTTGATTGTACCGCAACCTATAATCGCTCGTCCTATATTGGCACAGACTACGCTTCTGGCGAGTATGAAATCTATAGTGAGAAATCTTGGACGATTGCGGCCGATGACGGTTGGAATCATGTCTATGTAAGCAACTATGACTTCCGCTACAATCTTGCCGATGGTTCTCCAATTGCTAATCGTGGGCTCAAAAATTCTCCGGCCTCTATCTATTTTGATGGCGACGATGCTTATCTCTGGTCGGTTACACTCACGGCTCGTGCTGGTGGTGACGGCAATGCGAAGTATCGCTTGGCGAGCTATGAGTCGGTCGCTCCATCAATCAAGATGACTCGCTCGGATGTCGAGAACTCGGCAATTGAGGATTTCTATGAAACCGTTAAGGTCTCAAGCGAAGAGATTAACGACTCTGAAACTGGCGACATTCAATTCGTCTGCAAGAAAAACGGTGGGCTATCAAACTACCAGGAATTTATTGACGCTCGCAAGGCGGAGATAGGCTCCGGAGATGCGGAATAAAACCTTCAAATTTGGTCTGTTTGTAGCTTTCGTTATTTTTGCTAGCCTGATTTCACCAATTCAAACATTCGCTATGCAGAATGAGGGAGTCAATAACTGTATTAGCTCCGACAATTCTGGATGGATATCTTGCCCAGTTATTGATAGTATTGGCAACTCGGTCGAGCATCTTTATGCGTTTTTGATCGAGAACTGGCTCGCTTTTAATCCAAAGCTTTTAGCTTTTCAGAATCCGACCGACCCGGGCGCGAGTGTTTTTTTGGCATGGCAATACTTTCAGACTCTAGCAAATATTTTGCTATTCCTCTATCTTATCGTAATTATTATTTCGCAAATTACGGGCGTTGGGATTAGCAACTATGGCATCAAGAAAGCGCTGCCGCGTGTGGTTTTGGCGGCGGTCTTAATAAATCTGTCGTACTTTATTTGTCAGGCGGCAATAGATTTGGCGAACATTGTTGGCGCTGGAATTTTCGATGTTTTAGATAAGCTCGTCACGGATGCAGGCATAGTAGCGACGGGCAAGAATGATACTCCGTACTCTATTGCCTTCTTGGCGATTCTTGTGCTGCTCGTGGGGTTAGTTGTAAAACTAGCATCAATGAGTCCTGCACTAATATCAGTGGCGCTTGCGGCGCTTGTTTCTGCGGTCGTGGCGGTAATCTTCCTGTTTGTCGTGCTTGGTCTAAGGCAGGTTTTGGCCGTGCTCCTAGTCGCAGTCTCGCCAGTAGCGATTCTGTGCTCGACGGTTCCAGGGCTTAAAACCGTATATAATAAGTGGTTTGGATTAATGAAGGGCGTCTTGATGGCGTACCCGATCTGTAGCGTATTAATTGGCGGCGGCTCTTTGTGTGCGCAAATCCTTTATGATGCTTGGGGCGGGGATAGTAATTTCTTTGCTGCGGTAGCTTGTATGGTCATTACGGTTGCGCCATTCTTCTTTATTCCGAGTATGCTGCGCAACTCTATTGGTGCACTCGATGGTATTGTGGATAAAGTTAGAAACGGCTCTGGTCGCTGGAAGGGTATTGGTGGTCTGGCGCAAAGAGGTTTTCAGAATTCTGATCTAAATAGGCGCCTCAATCTTGCTACTGAAAAGAAGAAGACTTATCGCCGCTCTGGTATAAAGACGGACTTCTGGGGTAATGCTAGGAGAGATGGGGACGGTAATTTGGTTCGCTCTACTCATGCATTTGGAAAAAAGAAAGGTCAGCCAAAGGGTGATGTTCATTATTACGATCGCGCCATGGCTCAGCTAGATAAAGAGAACCAGGCTAACATGTATGCTCAGAATCCTGGCCTCATGAAGAGTGAAGAGGATGCTCAGATGATAAAGCAGTACGAGTCGGCATTCAAGAGCAAGGGCTTAACCGTTAAGGAGATGGGGGATAATCTCTCGAAACTTTGTGGGAGCGGAGGTGCGTTGGCTAAGGCTCAGATCAATGCTGGAAGCAGTGGCGATAGCGCTGAGCTGAGGGAAGTCCGCGCACAGATTGCGGCTTATTCGCATTCGCTCGCGGGAACAGCTAGTGGCCGCGCAATTTTGACCGAGATGCTTGGCGGCAAACAAAATGATCCAAGTAAGCCGTCCATGGCTGTTGCTGGTGGTCAGATCGAAGACTTTACTCAGGCTGCATTTAGTGGCTTCTCGATGGCAGAGCTAGGTGAGCTGTCGCGTTCTGATCCGCTTCTCGGTAATTATGGTATGAAGGTTAAGACTCGGGGCTTAATGTATGCCGGCGCATTCTCGGCTTCGGAAAATCAGACCTATACTAGCGATATGCTTAAAAATCTTACTTCTGCCGACTGGGCCATGATGGATGACGGATTGAAGCGGGATATGCTTGGACAGGCTGCAACTGGCTTTACGATCGACAGTAATGGAAACATCCAAGGTAGCTTCCAGGTTAACGACGATGATTACGCAACGAATCTCGCCCGTCTTGTAAACGGCGCAACGAGCAATGTTAATAACCTTGCCTATGCAAGTGTAAGCTCACAGGGCTGGATGAATGCATTTATTAATCAGCGTGATGCGCAGGTCGCGGCTGCCCAGGCTGGACTTGCCGGCCAAAATGTTGCGCAGCTTGCAGCTTTTTATGCGAATAGTGCGAATGGTGGTAGCGCAATTAACATGGCTGCTGCTGCGGCGGAATTGCGTCGCATCGATCCGGCCAATGCGGAGGCAACCCTTGAGACTTGGCGCCGGGCCGCAGAAGTGCCTGCAGCCAATGCGAACGCTAAGGCTGCGACTGCTTATGGTAGAGCTCGGAAAAATTAAATCGCTTGTGCTAAAATAAAAATATGATTAAAACGACAGGAGTGGGGCTTAATGGCTTACTCGCAAAAGTAGGGAAGCGATTGAAGCCAGCTGTTTTTGTATGTCTAGCATTACTCGTCTCCTTGTCGGCTATCGTTTCGCCGCTCCTTGCGAAAAACGCGAGTGCTGCCAGTGGTTCTGCAGACTTAATTCTTTATGACGCAACTACGAGCCATCGTTCCGTAAAGAATGATAAGAAAACCGTCGTCATTAAAGCTTTTATTGCTGGCCCGAATAGTCAAAATGGCTACTGGCCAGACATAAGCGAAGATAATATTCGCGTTTTTGGTCAGAATGACTTTAATGGTGAGTACGGCTTCGAAATAGATTATGTTGCTCCAATTGCGGTCGAAGATGATCCGCATTACGGTATGTATGAAGTGAAGGCTCGTGGTCGTCCGAAATATCTTGGCAGCGCCCCGTATAACTACAATATTTCTTTTTGCGCTCTTCTTGAAGGCGAGACGGAAATGCATTGTGCTGTTAAAAACTTTAGCTCATCTTCATCTAGTAATCCAAGAGGTGAAACGGTCTCATTTTCTGCTTCTTCGGCCGAAGTTGTCTTAAATGGCTTCCCAGATCCGGAAGCAGAGGAGGATGATGCTGAAAAAACCTGCCGCACGGAGAACGGCATGCTCGGTGTTATTCTTTGTCCGCTCGTGGACTTGCTTTCTAGCGCCATGTCTAATATTTACGAGGCATGGATTGGCAACTGGCTGAAGATTGAACCACGCCTCTTTACATTCCAGCCGGGTGATGATGGCGAGATTACGCACGAAGTCTGGAGTAGGCTGAGGACAGTCGCAAACGTAGTCATAATTCTCTTTATGCTCATTATTATTATTTCTCAGATTACGGGCTTTGGCATTAGTAACTATGGTATCAAGAAGGCATTGCCAAAAATTCTTATTGGTATCCTACTAATCAATACTTCATATTATCTTTGCCAAGCAGCAATAGATGTCAGTAATATCGTGGGCAATGGCATCGGAGACTTCATCGAGGACATCTCGAGTAACCTGGTTGTCCATTTTTCATATAGGATTATTGGTTCGACATTGCTCGCGATTGTTGGTTCGATTGGCGTTATTGTTGCGGCTTGCGCAATTAATCCGGGTTTCATCGTACTTATTATCGGTGTGCTTCTTGCTGGCTTGCTTGCAATGTTCACACTTTCAGTAACGCTTGGTATTCGTCAAGCGGCAACGATTGTACTAGTGGTAACTTCGCCACTAATGGTGGTCTGCTATTCAGTTCCTGGGCTTAAGAGTATTTATAAACGTTGGTTCGATTTGTTCAAAATGGTCTTAATCGCTTACCCGATCGCTAGCTTGGTTGTATATGGCAGTGCGCTCGGCGGCCGTATCTTGCTAATTGCTTGGGGCGAAAGAAGTACCTTAGGTATCATTGCGGCACAGGCTGTAATTGTCGTGCCATACTTCATGCTGCCAAAGATTATCATGAACTGTTTGGGTGGTCTAACGACGCTCACGGCGAAGCTTCAGAATAGTGTCAAAAGCAATGTTTCTGGCATGTATAACAGATCTGGCGTCAAATCGTATCTCGACAACAAGCACGAGCAAAACAAAATCAACCGCTTGGCTGGTATTAAATTTGATAAAAATGGCAACGTCGTGGCTCGAAAGCGTCTCAAATGGATGCCATTTACGGCCGGTATGCGCGCTGAGCACCTACAGCAGGCGATGAATTTGCATGGCATTGATGTCGAGCATAAGTTGATGCAAGAAGATAAAAATTATTTTGACGATAGGCAGATGTCGCAAAGGGTTGCCGACTTGACGAATGATATTAGCGGTCTAAATATGACAACCGAGCAGCTTGGCGCTAATTTCTCTAGTCTAGCTACATCGCTTGGTGCCCTTAATCCGAGTACGAATCCGGGTGACGCGAATGCGCTCCGCAATGGTCAGGCTATGGCTGCGGCCTATGCTAGGATTATGGGTGCTAGTAGTGCTGGCCGTAATGAGCTTGAGAGAGTCTTCCGTACACCGGCGTTTAATCAGAATACGACGAGTCCGGGCGTCGAGGCGATGACTCGTGGCACTGCGATGGGCGTGACTGGTAGAGATTTGGCTGCGATGGCCCATAGCAACCCGATTTTAGCAGCACACTTGCAGAATGTTAGAAATGATTACAGTACGGCGGGTACCTATGATAGTACTGCTATGACTCCGCAAATGCTAAGGCAGCTCTCAATGGAAGACTGGGGCAAGCTTGATGTGGATACCCGTGCTTGGATGATGCATAATGCTGAAGCGAATCCTAATAGCGCGGGCGCAGCAGCGTTTAATCAGTATATGGAAGAGGTTGCTGGAAATGCTGCAAGAGGTAACACTTCGGCGCCAGAAACGCAAAATACTAGCAGCAACGCCCAGATTGCTGACGCGATTGAATATGTCAGGCGTCGCGAGGATGCGATCGATGCTGGCGTAGCGGCGCTCAATTCGGCGGGTACAATTAGTGGCCAGCTCACTGGTGTATATAACCAAGATTACGCATTCTACTTGAGCCAATTCAAGGAGGCCTGCAATAATGGCGATCTCGTCGGTATGGAAGCTGCAGAGAAAGCACTTCGCGCAAGGGCCACCAGCGAAACGAGTGGTATGTCTACGGAGAACTCTGAGCAATTTATGCGTGATTTCAATACCGGCATGGATGCTGTCTACCAGGAAGTTATTGGGCAAGGTTATGCTTCCAACTTCAAGGTGGGCGCGGATCGTAACGCGGTTTATCAGCAGGTTGCTTTGTTTAGGGGGCGTCAACAGGGCAAAAAAGGATAAAGCTTATGCTAAAATAAAAATATGGACAGTAGCGTCAGAAAAACAAAAATTATCAAAATCAGTGCTGTCGTACTCGCGATTCTGCTGGTAATTTTTGTTGCACTCATCCTCTTTTCGAAACGTCCGCAAACTGCCGGCAAGGGCACGACTTCGGTCGAAGCTTTTAACGCACGCATTGATTACCATGACGAGATGAATTGTCGTGTTGGCGACAAAAAAGATGACGCATATAATGTGGCTGCGACTGATGGTTGGGAACAAGTGACGATTGAAAACTATGAGCTCAATGGTCAAAAGACTACAATTTATATTGTAGGAGAAAAATATTATGTCAAAGCTGATGATTCAGCAAAGGTATACAATCTCGAATATCTTAATCAGTTATATGGCATAAACTTTGTCGAGTCGTTAAAGCTATCAGAAGATGATAACCGCAAGATTTATTGCGACTCGCAGGATGCAGCGAAATACCAAATCGAGAACCAGCTGAGCTATGAGGATTTATCTTGGAAGGAAGCAGAGCATGAAGAAGCTCAGTAAGAGACTAAGAGCTATTGTGCTACTGATCGCGGCGGCGATGGTTTTTGTTTTCTCGCCAATCACGAATGCTCGCGAACAGCAGGAATCGTCCGAAGCTTGTGATGGTATCCTGCGCAGCTATACCTGCCAGGCATTAGATAGCGCACTGGACTTTATTGGCGGTTTCTATGAATCCGTCGTTGAACGCAATCTTGTTGTGAATCCGGAGCTATTTAGCTCAAACTACGACGGTTCGACTGGTCATGCGTTGCGTGAAGCCTGGAGAACATTCCGAAATCTCGCCAACCTTATTCTGCTTATTGGCCTTATTTTAATTATTCTCTCGCAGATTACCGGTATTGGTATTAGTAGCTATGGAATCAAGAAGGGGCTACCGAAGCTCTTGATGGCGGTTCTGCTCGTGAATCTTTCATATATTATCTGCCAGGGGTGTATAGATTTAGCAAATATTCTTGGTGCGACGATTGGTGATTTCTTTGAAGAATTGTTGTCGAAGGCGGTGCCTTCAAATATCCAGCTTGATTTAGGCGGTACTTATCTCAGAGCGCTTATTGCGGGGCTTGGTACGATTGTTATTATTAAACAAAAAGCACTTATTACTAAGGTTCTAATTGGTGCGCTTCTTTTCTTGTTTATTATCCTGCTCGCAATGTTTACGCTATATGTAATACTTGCGATTCGCCAATCGCTTTGTATCTTGCTTGTTATTACATCGCCAATCGCGTTCGTCTGTGCTCTGATTCCTGGTACGAAGAAAGTCTTCGATTTTTGGTTCGATACAATGAAGGCTGTGCTTTTTGCTTATCCGGTCTGTAGCACGATTGTTTATGGTGGCGCCATGGCGGGTGCGATTGTTTATGCCTCGTGGGAAGCATCGGGTGCAAGCACGTCATTATTTAGAAGTCTTGGCTTTTTGCTTATTTCGGTCATTCCGTATTTCTTCGTTCCGAAGATTATCATGAAAGGTCTTAGCTTCATGGAAAGCACGGTTATGCAGTTGCGTAATTTCGCAAACAAGAAGGGGCGTGGCTTGCTCGAAGGCTCGCTTCTCATGCAGTCGCTCAGGACGCAAGATAAGCGCATGCGCGAGATTAATCGCTCTGGACAAAAAATTGTCAAAAACGCAGACGGAACGAGGTCGCTTGCGTCGAGATTTGGATATAAGGGATATGAGGGTACACACTTCAATGAGAGTGCTACGAGTGGACCATTTAGGAAAACAAGAAACTTTATGGCCCGAACTGCTAATCGAATCACTGGGAGTAGACTTGCTAGGGGCGAGACGGCGTTTGGTGACTATTTGCAACGTAACTATCGCAACGTCCATGGTAATGCTGCGAAATCGGCATTTAGTGCCATGAACAAGATGGGGCGCTATCGCTTAAAGCCAGATAAAAGCACCTGGCTTGAGTATGACCAAAAAGGTAACCTAGTAAAGCGTGAAAATAAAGGTAAAGTCACATCCTTCTATACTAAGAGCGGCAAGGCCGTTGATCAAAGTACTATCGGTGGCAAGATGCGGGTTGCGTTCCATAACGCTATCGGCGCTCGCTTTATGAATTCTCAGTTCAAGGCACTAGGTGCGAAATACCGCACTCATTCCAAGGATGACGCGGGCAATATTATTGGCTACCAGTCCGCTGAGGATAAGGATGGCGTAGTTAGGGATTCTAACGGCAATGAGGTTGCAAAAGAAACAGACTTCAATGGTTACCTGCAAGAAGCCCAAAAAGCGGCCGGCACTACAGAGAGAAAGGCCTATAGTGATCGACTAAAGACTGGCATGAGTTCGGGCGTGCAAACTAAGGCCAACGATCTCAATAGATTAATTAATCAGCGCGACATTCCAAAGGCTCTCGCGACTCTTTCTAGTCTATTGGATGAAGGCGAGGCTGGCCGTGATGCATTAGAGGCGATTATTGACAATTCTTATCCTGATGTGAGCGCGAATCTTAAAGAGTTTGTCGATGAGATCAGCTCTGGTGAACTTAACAAGATCAAAAAGAAAAATCCGCAGCTTTGGAATAAAATTGACAAGATTAGGCATACTGACGAGGCTAGGATGGCAGGCGGTACGCTATCTATTGTTAGCCAAAAAGACAAAGAGGCTTCTGAGCAGATGACGTCTGAACAGATGTACGGTATGTCCGCCAAGCAGTTCTCTGAAATGGATCACAACTCTCAGAATAAGTTGTCACAGCAGCTTATTACGATTATTGAGAATAATTCCGCCGATGCGGCAAACAATCCGGAGATAATTGCGGCCGTTACGATGGCGGAGGGTGCATTGTATGATCCTAATATTCGTTCGGCTCTTTCCTCTGAGACTTTAGCTAACCTTGAACAGATTGCTGAATTGCGACATGATGCGGTCGAAAATGGCTATAACGCGGCTGCCGCAACCGACTCTTCGAATATTAGAACTACGATTAATACTGGTGCGTTCGGCGCAATGAACATAAGCGACCCGAACTTTGCGCAGAATTTCTCGAGCGCAATGTGCGCGGCGTTCGTTGGCGGCACGCACGCTAATGATTTTAGTGACGCAATTCAAAATGGCGATACTGTTCGCATGGAGAGCATTATGAGATCTATTGATAAGGAGCTTGATACAATCATGAATCAGGGCGGTTTGGTTGATACGAATCAGCGCGCAGCACAGCGTAATGCGATTATGTTGCGAGTCATTCGTGACATGAGTGCGGGCTCAGTAACTGGTAACACGGCATCTGGTGGCTTGTTTACTGCAGATGCAAATGCTGCCGTTAGTGCCGGAGGACCGCAAGCAAAGGCTATCAAGCGCGCGCGTGATGCTGAGACGATGTTAGAGCAGAGGTATGCTAGGAGGATGGCGAGCTAATGGACAAAGAAACTAGAAAATCTAAGCGCCAAGCGATCATGATTATTGTAGTGTCTATCATGATACTTGTTTTTACTGCGGTTGGCTTAGTTATAATGGGCGCCAAAAACATTGATGTTACGACTACGAAGACGCTCCGTAGCGAACTTGCTACAAAGCTAAAAAATCAGGAGAACTTCAATTGTACGGCCGAGTGGAAGCCAAAAGATGCTGACGAATTCGTCGAACCAGGAAGCCTGCCAAATCCCGATAGGCTTACTGTTACGATGGCGATGAAAAATGACGGCAGCACTTTCTATATTGACCGTTATGAAGTAGACGAAGATAAGCTCCTAAGTATTTTGATTGATGGCGACGACGTTTATGTCTGGTCCGCACTTGATCGACTTTGGAAAGAGGGGCAGCTCTATCATGCGGATTATTTCCGCACGAACGCTCGTAGCATTAAAATGACTCTAGAAGAATTCAAGGAAGAATACCCAGATTTCTTTAAGAATGTCGACCAAGTTATTCGAGACTTCCCAAGCGGCACCACAATAAACTGTGAAATGTCTGGCCTCTCGAATTATAAAGCTCCAGAAGATAAAGATTGGGCAACTTTAGAACAATCAAAGGCAGAAGAAGAGGGGCTGACGATTGAACAATATCGAGAAAAACAGGCACAGCAGAAGCAAAATAATAAGCAGGAAAATAAGAAACAGGAGAATGAAAATGAATAAAAAGATCATTCGTCGCGTCAGTCTTGCTGTAATTGCTATTCTTTCTCTTGTTGGATTGTTAAGGCCCCAAGAAGTCTTTGCTGCTAGCTCGACGGATCCTTGGTGGGTGCAACAAGCAATCGATGATAGCGATCAGGAGGGGTGTACTCGTAAAACCTCTGGCTTTGGCTGGCTTTTGTGTAGCGCTAATAAATTCATCAGCGGTGCTGCGTTAAATATTTTCGATGTCGTCGACGGTCTTCTCATGACAGACCCGAATGTCTTCCAGAATGTTGCGCTGATCGAAGGTTGGAAAACGGTTAGGAATATAGCAAATTTAGCAATCTTTGCAATGCTGGTCGTAGTTATCCTGTCGCAGATTTCCGGCATTGGCATTTCGAACTATGGTATTAAGAAATCTTTGCCGCGTATCCTTGCGGTGGTTGTTTTAGTTAACCTCTCTCTAATTCTGTGTCGTGTTGCGGTCGATTTAATGAATCTTAGTGCCGAGGCAATTAAGAATACCTTTGAAACTCTTACTGCTACTGCAAGACAAAGAATTACATACGATCCGGGCAATGCCTTTGCGGCCTTGATGGGTGGCGGTACGCATATGGTTCTTATGGTCGCCTTGGCGTTCTTCGGCACGAAGTCGTTCTTGGCATCCGGCGAATCGATTGTGATGCTTGGTCTGTTCGCGATAGTCGCAATTTTAATTGGTATTGTCCTGTTCTTTGCCACGATTGTTGTGCGTTCGGCTCTAGTCGTTCTCTTGACGGTTACCGCCCCTGGCGCCATTATCTTAGCGGTCTTCCCTGGAACAAAAAAGACTTTTAATAAATGGTTCGACCTATTTAAGGGGGTATTAATCTGTTATCCGATGGCGGCGCTGATGGTGTATGGTGGAGATTTTGCTGCCACGATTGCCATGGCTGCATTAGGCGTTAATGAAATAACGGTAGGCGTAGGCTCGACTGCGATTCATATTCCGGTTAATGTCTTTACGCTCATGGTCGCAGCCGCAGCAAATATTGCACCGTTAATTATGCTTCCGGGCTTAGTTATTAAATCTACTGGCGCAATCGGTGCTGCAATGCAAGGCTTTGCTCGTACTATGACTAATGCAATTACTGGATTAGCTGGTGGTACTGCTCCAATTCAGAACCTTCAGCGCAGAGAAGCGGATACGCGCAATCGTATTAGGGCAGGCGTAGATAAAGATGGCAACGAGAAGACTGGCCGCTTGGCTAGATTTATGCGTTCTAATTCGCCCGAAGATCGCATGGAAGCTCAAAAAGCATTGGCTGCAAGTAGGGCAAGGCGCCGCTCCGAAAATATAGCAGGGGAGCTCGGTGGTATGGATGCAGACGACGAGACATCGAAGGCGGCATATGATAGCTATGCATCGGGAGAGGGCTTCAAGGTAAAGGATGATGATGCTGTAGAAAAGAAATTTGATGAAATCTTCGATAGTAGCTCTGATGCTGATGAAATCGCAAGTAGGGTCGATGGTCTTATGCGTTACATTAACGAGCAGGACCCGAAGAATGGGGCTGAGGATATATTGAAGAGAAGGCTCGATGGCATATCTGACGGAAGAATTCGTCAGGCCGTCGCCGCAAAGCGCTTAGCTAGGAGTGGTGGTAATATGATGACAAAAACGCCACATGATCATGCATACTATAGTATGCTAGCCAGAGGCGACAATGTTCAGGCATTTGCAAGCCCAGGGAGTAAAGATGTTAATCCGGCGCTTATAGAAGAGGTTGTTAATAACTCTGACTATGGCTTTAATGCGGCGGCTCTCAGTAATTATGCCAAGCCAATGCTCGGCAGCCTCACGAGCTATGTCAGAAGCCATGGCAACAATGATCAGACAAGTCGAAAAATTGCTTCAGCATATACGCAAATGCTTCAAACGTCTGGCTATGGCAGCAATGCGGCATCCGATGACTTTAACAGCCTTAAGGCAGCCATTATCAGCAGGGGCTTAGGTGGTGAAGGCCTTAGCTAAATAAAAAATGAGACCTCATGGTCTCTTTTTTTCTCGAAATGGTACACCCGGCGAGATTTGAACTCACGACACCTGGTACCGGAAACCAGTGCTCTAATCCACTGAGCTACGGGTGCGCCTTGACTTATTATACTACCCAACAGATGACCACTACTATCAAAGATGGTATAATAATCCTATGAAAATACGCGAAAATGTGCCAATTGCTAAACTTACAACTATGCGCCTTGGAGGGGCGGCACGTTTTGTGTTGGAAATAGAGCAGGAGTCCGATCTTCCTGAAGCTTACAAGTTTGCTGGAGAGAAGAATCTCCCTGTCTATGTTCTTGGCGGCGGTAGCAATATTGTTGGTCGCGATGGTGGTTTCAATGGCGTTATTCTTGTAAACCATCTCCTTGGTATGGATAAGGGCGAGGAAAAAGACGGTAAGATCCAGATGTGGGCCGCCAGTGGCGAAGCTCTCGACGATTTTGTGCGCTATTCTACAAAGTACGGCTGGTCTGGCATGGAGGCTTTGAGTGCAATTCCTGGTACGGTCGGTGCTGCTCCAGTTCAGAATGTTGGTGCTTACGGTCAGGAAATTGCAGACACACTCGTGAGCGTCGATGCTTTTGATACTAAAACAAAGGAATTTGTGAATCTTCCAAAAGATCAGCTCGACATGGGTTATCGTCGTAGCATTTTTAATCATGGCGAAGATGTCGGTCGTTACTTTATTACAAAGATTACCGTCGAATTAACTCGCACACAGCTCGAGCCGCCATTCTATACCTCGCTTCAGAAATATATCGACGAGCGCGGTATTGATGAATTTACGCCAGAGAATATTCGCAAGGCTGTTCATGCTGTCCGTGATGGCAAGTTGCCAAACCCTGAATATATTGCAAGTAGTGGCAGCTTCTTTAAGAATGTTTACTTGAACGAAGAAGAAACCAAGGAAGCAGAAGCTAAAGGCATTCCGGTCTGGGATGGCGGTAAGGTTCCATCTGGCTGGCTGCTCGAAAATGCTGGACTTAAGGGCAAGGTGATTCATGGTATGCGTGTTTGGGACCACGCCTCGCTTGTACTCGTGAATGAAAGCGCAAAGGGCTATGCGGATTTAGCTGCAGCTCGTGAAGAAATTATTAAAACTGTCAAAGAAAAATACGGCCTAACACTCGAACAAGAGCCGATGGAATTAGGGGAATAATGAGCGAAAAACTAAACGGCAGGGAGCTCGCCTCCTTTATTAAAGAACGCCAAGCCGCGCAGGTTAGAAACCTTCGTGGGGCTAAGATTTTTCCGAAGCTCGCAATTTTTTACGATAACGACAGCCCTGTGATTGCGAAATATATGGAGCTCAAGCAGCGCTATGGTGCAGATATCCAGATAGATGTAGATGTTGTGAAAATTACAACAGATAATGCTATTGGGGAGCTTAGAAAGGCTGCGAACGATAATAATATTCAGGGCATCATTGTACAGCTCCCACTTGAAAGCGTAGATATGTCTATCCTTGACGAAATTCCGCTTGATAAAGATGTTGATGGACTCCGCGAACAATCGGATACCGCAACAGCAATGGCGATTCATTGGCTCCTTACGAGTTATAACGTAGATTTACCAAATTTGAAACTTGCCGTAGTTGGTCGCGGTAAATTGGTTGGCCGCCCACTCATTCGCATGTGGACCGAAAGCGGTTATGATGTGAAGGCATTTGGTCGTGACGGCGACCTGAACGAGCTTAAAGATTTTGATGTGATTGTGACGGCTACCGGCGTTCCGCACTTAATAAAGAGCGAAATGCTGAAACCTGGTGTTGTTGTTGTCGATGCTGGCACGGCAAGCGAAGACGGTGTTTTGGTTGGCGATCTCGACGAAGCTGCTCGCGAGCGCGAAGACTTAATCCTCACGCCAAAAACCGGCGGCGTTGGACCGCTCACGGTAACAATGTTATTTGAACGCTTGCTGCAAGCTTGCGAAAAACTTAGAAAATAAAAGAAGCGGCCCGAAAAGGCCGTTTTTTGAAGAAAAAATAAAAAAGCACTTGCATTTTGCTTGAAGCTATGCGAAAATAAGCTTAAGTTTTGTGAGGTCAAAACAAAAAGGTCAAAATAAAAGAGAGGTGTAATTTCAATGATGTTCTTACGTCATGGGATTTTCGCACGCAGGGGACGTCTTGAGAGACGACGAAACTTAGCGATTGCGAGCGTCGCCGGTCTGCTACTAATGTCTGTCGTAGCAATATATGGCTTGGTGAATGCCGCTCAATCTGCCGATCTTGGCGGAGCGGACGGACTCACGCAGGGCGATATTACTGGCGAATTCCTAACCAACACCGGGGGCAATCCAGTAGATATTGCTCGCGATGATCAGGTATTATTAAGGCTAACTTTCGACATTGGCTCGGACAAAATGAGGGCCGCAAGAGATGCAGATACTTGGGTCTATGACCTATCTGATCTTTTTGCCGCATCGGATGTCTTTGACTCAATGGTCGCTGATGGCGGCACGGTCTATTATGGCAGTCAGCCGATGGGCACCTACTCGGTTAATGGTTCGAGCATTGTTATGTCGATTGATCCAGCTTTCCTTGCTGACAAGACTAGCGCTACGGCAGGCGTGACGGTCACGCTCAATCTAGCTCCAGAAAAAGTTAAAACCAAACTCACTTCAACTACGGAACTTCCTGGCTCGATTGATCCAAATAATAATGACCAGCCATATACGGCAACGCTTTCCTATGAGACGCCAGCCGTCGACATCAACGATTATGTCCATGACGATCAAAGCAACTCCTGGAAGGAAGATAACGCTGGAAATGTCGCAATCGAAAAAGATGCGAACGATCGCTATATTGCCTCATATAACACGGGCTTCACTACGAATGCCTATATCGATGACCTAACCCTCACTATTAATCTTTCAGACAATCAAAGCTTTACTGGCGACATTCAAATCGCCTACTGTAACTACACTCACTGCGCTACGAGCGATACGCAGAGCAAGGTTACGATCCCTTCTCAATTCATTACTTATACCAATTCAAATGAAGCAAGCATTAATATGGCTGGCTTCCTTAACTACTGCAAGACCAATGGTGCTTGCGAGGATGGCAGCGGGAATAAGATTATTGATGGTTATCAAATCATTACCGGCAGCAATACGAATAGATATGAGCTTATCTATGATGCGCTCTTGTTAGATGGCGGCGACGCTACTGCTGATCCGCAGACTTATACTGGCATTACAACTGTTCAGGGGCATGGCGAAAACAGCACGGTTATTACGGATACCGATTCTGTAAGCTTCACGAGCGTAAGCGATCCAATCGATGCAACGAAGAGTGGTACTTTGACTACTGTCGGTGGCGTGACGACGATTGACTACTCTATTACGATAGGCGAAGCTGGCGATCATCTATCCGGCGAGACTATCGTTGACCGCATTAGCGACGACCAGCTATTGACTGGCGACATTACGATTACTTCTCAGAATGGCGCTGGTACTTCCGTGACTATTTCTAACACCTGCGCTAACGCTGGCGATTCTAACTGTATTAATCCGGATGCGCTAGACAACACTTTCTCGACGAGCGAAATTCAGCTCTTCAATTACACTTTCCCAAGCGGTAGTTCTGATGGTCCATATGTTATTACCTATACCGTAACGCTTCCTAACTATGAGCTCGGTAAGAATGTGACCGTCTCGAATAAGGTCGACCTAGTAATTAATAATACTACCTATAGTGACATTGCTCGCTGGGACACTAAACATGACTTTGTTGAACCGCAAACTTATATTGCTAAGAAAGTCACCTCGGTTAACAATGATCAGGGTATTGTCGAATGGCTCGTGACCGTTTATGGCCCAGATGAACCAACCGAAATCTTTGATGATATCACGGTTAAGGACTACACCTGGCAAGATAACGAGATTGAGACTGTCTATGTTTCACACTCGATTGATGGCCAAGTCCCATCTGGTGAACCAGCAAACGGTGTTAGCTATGATAGCAATACTAAGATTGTAACTATCGATCATCTCTACTACGGACAGACTGTATATATTGTTTATCGCACGGCTGCTGACCAGAATTATATCGAAGCTCACGCTGGCGAAGGTGTTAAGATTAATAACTTTGTAGAAGAACATGTTGATAATCGTACGGAAATCGCAAGTGCTGAGGCAATGATACTTCAGCCATCTCCAGAAGTTGTTAATAAGAGCGTCGAAAAAACTCAGACTCGCTACTATTACGAAAACAATGGCGCTTACTCTATTGGCGACCGTGACGGCTACAAATGGACTGTTGAAATCAACAAGGGTTCCAAGGGTGCTGTCGATGCAGATTACGAGCCATACTTCACCGATACAATCCCAAGCGGACTCTATCTCGCATTCGGCGATCCATACAATGATCCAGACCATACTGCAGTCTTGCCGACCTATAGCCAAGGCGTTGCGCAGGATATCTCGCAAGCGAACTATACGACTTATGTAGACATTGAACGCAAAGTTAACGGCAACTGGGTCGATGGTCAGACCAACCAAAGACTCATGACTCCGGTAAGTGTTACGGTTAACCCGGATGGTTCCGTAACGATTAACCCAATCAACCTCGCAGCTCTCTTTAATGATTCTAGCTGTGATGTTACGAATCAAATTGCGCCAAGCGATACTTGTGCTGGCATTAACAATACTGAGTATAAGATTAGCTACAGAACAACCTTGTCCGATGAAATCTATTACAAGATTACTGGCGGCACGGTCCTTTCGAATTATGCTGAACTTCAGAAGAAAGTCGGCAATGATTATTCGACTCAGGCCTTCAAGAGCGCTCAGACTACTTACAAGAACGGCACTGTTATCCAGAAGGAAGACGTTACGGCGGATTCACTTTCGGGCACCAATAATCTTATCGAATATAATGTTCGTGTCAATACAACTGGCGGCATGATGAATAATGGTAACCCTGTCGAGTTTGCAGATACTATTGCTGGCAACATGAACTTCTATCCGTACAAGTTCTTTACGACTGGCGCCAATGCGGACGATCCAAACAATGCCCCGATTGTTTGTATGGATGGCGACTCTAATACGATTCGCTCTGACTGCGACTTTAGCTACGATAGCGAAACCGCCACGATTACCGGTACGGTTCCAGATAATGCTTATATCACGATTAAATTCCATACGATTGTCGTAAACCCAATCCCGAACACTTCTCAGAGCTTTACGAATACTGCGACCATCAAGAATGATTCTGGCTTTGTCTTTGACAGTACTGCTACGAAGAATCATACCGCAAGTGCGGGTTCGGCCTGGGTTGATGCTGATGGCACGGTCAGCTTCCGCAAGATCGATTCCAGTGACATGAACCAAACCATCGGTGGCGTCGAGTTTGGCATTACCGAACTTGGCTACGATGCTACGACTGGCCTACTTGATGGTACTAGTACTTCCGTTAATACTTATACGACCAGCTTGGCGAATGGTACTGTAACAGCAGACAACCTCCAAAGCACGATTGTAGAATCTGGTAGTACAACCAATGGCGCTCTTTATTACTGGGAAGAGCTTACCGCTCCAAGCCCATACATTCCGGAATCGACTGTTGATAAGCATTACTTCATGCTCTACGATGTAGAGTCTGATACAAGCAAGACTCAAGCAAACCGTGAGGCTGCTACAATTATGGCTACACTTATCCAGAATAATCAGGATAACGCAAGCGTACTCAATGGTGCTGAAATCACGGTTATTCCTGATGGCTACCAGTGGAATGTTACGAATGTCGCTCAGGATACTACCTTCTTGAGGATCGAAAAGAGCGTATCAGGCAACCGCGCAGATCCAACCAAGGAATTCGAAGTCACGCTTGCTGCTACTAACTCTCTTGGCGACCCAATGAATGGCACGGTTCAGGCTTATACTTACGATCTAAGCGACCCAGACACGACGACTGCTACGACGGTTAGCTTTGACGAAAATGGCGAAGCTGTAATTACGCTAACTCATAACCAAGGTATTAAGGTTGAAGGTCTCTTCGTTGGCGGCTCTTATGAAGTTGAAGAAGAAGATTATTCGAGCGCATACGAAGGCAATTACACAACCAGCTACACCTGTACTGACCTAGGCTCAGAAAGTGGCTGTGACCAGAGTGGCAATGAGGGTACGATTATGACTGATGGCCAGCTTGTCGCAATTACAAATACGAGCTCAATGACTCCAACTGGCGTATCGACAAATAAGAATATTATGCCAATCCTCTTCGCTGTCGCCGGCGGTTGTATCGTAGCGCTCGGTGCAGTAATCGCAATTAAGGTTCGCCACTAGGCTTGAAAGATGGAGACGCTTATGATTAAGTTTAAGAAAAGCGAGGGAAGTATGAAGAAGGCCAAAATAGTAAGAATCTTTGCGCTGATTGCCTTGGCGGTTGCTGGCATTTCTGGCGTCAAAAACACATCGGCTGCCAGTACGATCAATCCGGAATCTGGCTCAAAAATTGCAGTGCGCCAAGAGATTCGCTCGCTCGCATCTGAAAGCATTAGTGGTACCTTTAGCTATAGGATTACTGAAACTGACGGCCTGAATGCTGTATCAAATCTTCCGAGTACTTCGGTCGTGCTAGATAATGAAGCCTTTGTTGATAATCTCATCGAGAAATCCTTCAATATCGATTTGTCTAATGTAAGGGTTATTGCTGAACCGGGCGAGTATAAACTTAAACTTACTTGCTCGAGTACGGCGGAATTCTTTCAATGCGATTCGAGCTACTATACCTTTTCGATCGTTGTTGAAAATGTAATCGATGGTAACCAGGTTCCAACTGGCGAACATACCGCACATATCATCGGTTTGCATAAAGTTGTCAATGGTCGCGAAATCGCAACCAAGACTAATGAGGCTTACTTCTATGCCGAGGAGGAGCTTCCGCCAGAACCAGTCTATAGCTACATTGCTCTCAAGAATACTACCGAAGGCAATCTTGCGAGCGATGACGATGTCTTCAAATATGTAATCACGGTCGATGGCTCAGAGGACGATGTCTATACGATCATCTCTCCGGCCGGCAAATATAAGTTTGGCGGTGAAGAAGTTGAATCCGATACGGAAATCCATGGTGGTGGTACCGCAATTATCTACCTAAAGAATGGCGAATCTGCAACGATTGGCCTGTCTGAAGAAGGTGAAAAACAGATCCTGGTTGGCCTATCCTATAGCTATATCGAGTATCCGGATGTAAAAGATTACAAAACTTGGATTGATGACAAAGACCTTGGCGAGCGGGTGGTAATAACTAAAACCGTCGCCGAGGATCCAAAGAGCAATATTACGCTCTATATCAATTCGCGCAAGAAAGAAACGATTCCGGAAAAAGTAAAAGAATTTGTAAATACGGGACTTAAATATAAAAATGGCGCCTACTTCATTCTTGGACTGAGCGCGCTCGTCCTCATCGCGGCAATAATCTTGCAAAGGAAGAAGAAAACGAACAAGTAATTTGTGTAAACTAAAAAGCTTATGGTAAAATAAATAATAAGGTAAAAGAGAGAGAAAAATGGTCAAAAAAGTAAAAATCTTGCCAGCAATCGCCGCCTTGGCGCTTGGTTTGACGAGCTTTGTCGGAGTAAATAAGGCAAGTGCATATGAGATGCATACAACTTCTACTGGTGGCGCTGACGCCGTTGAAGTATGTCATACGCTAAATAATATTATCGGCGCTATCAATGCTGAGTATGTCTTTACTTTTACGAGGCCATCTGCCGACTTCGATTTCTCGTCAGGTAATGTTACGGTAGTTTCGCCAAGTGATGCTACTATTTCTAATGCTTCGGCAACTTCCTTTACGCTCACGATGCCATTCGTTGCTGACGGCTCGCAGTCTACGGAAACTAAATGCGCAGTCTTGAACTTTATGAATTCTTTCGATTCGGATTCTAACTGGACTAATACTCTAGCTGGTGAATCTGTGACCGTAACCGAATCTGTTCCTTCAGGCTCCTCTTATCCAGCATCCTCGGCTACGGAACATATTACCGTTCACTACGGCCTTAATGTTGATAACAATGGTGCACCAATTCCAGCAACGGATCCTAATGAGGACTATCAAAGCTTGCTCACGGTAAAAGACGCTCCGACTTTTACGAGCGCTATGACTAATAGCAAGACGCACTTTGAAGTTACGAAGACTGTTAAGGGTAACCGTGCTGACCCAAACAATCCATTTAGTTTTAGTGTAATGGTAACGGCGAAAAACCCCGGTTCTTCTGCTGATGGCGTGGCTTATACCGTCTATATTACGCCCGGCGCAAATAGTGCATATGATTCCCAAACCTGTTATGTCGGTACTTCTTGCGCATTCTCTCTAAAGCACGGCCAAACTGCGAAGCTCGGATATTCGACTAGTGGTGCTGATGAGCTTTATGAAGGTGCATATAGCTTCATGGTTTCAGAAACCCCTGATGGCTATACCGCTTCTTATGTTCCAACTGACGCTGGTACTGCTGGTAGCGAAACTTCGGGTTCGAGCTACAGTGATAACACGCTCGATGCTGGCGATAAAGTAGACTTCATTAACACAAAGAGCTTGTCTCCAACTGGTCGCTTCCTTGTTATCTTCCCATTCATTATCCTTGCTGGCGCTGCTGTAATTACGATTATTGCTGTCCGCAAGACCTCGGCAAAGAAAGATCAGGCTTAGCCAAATAATAGCCCGAAGCCTGAGCGCTTCGGGCTTTTTGTAGAGCAAGATAAAAATTGGTAAAATCATAAAGTGAAGAAAAAGATAATCAAGCTAATCATTAAGTTGTTAATTATTGAGGTTAGCTATTTTGTGTTGTTCTTTGTTGTCTTTGGGCTTTCGAGGACCGCGAATAATAATATGTATCCGAATATTAACGCTGGCGATTTGGCTTTATATTATCATCTAGATAAAAGTTGCGAACCGGGCGACATTGTTGCGGTAAAGAACGGCAAAAAGCGCGATTTTTATCGTGTGATGGCCTGTGCTGGCGACACGGTAGATATTAGTAAGGATGGCGATCTGATGATTAATGGCCTTATTTCGGATTCTGAACATATTTTTGCCGGCTCGTTCATTGATACGAACGGTAATATTCGAGGCACCCTGGATTTTCCGTATACGGTTCCACAAAATGCCTTCTTCTTGATTAATGATAATCGTGATGAGCATGGCGATTCGCGAGAGCTTGCCGCCTTTGATGTTGGCCGAATTGATGGCAAGGTCATAAGTATCTTGCGTACGCGTGGGTTATAAAATGCAAGCAGCAGAAGAGAAGCGAAAAATCAGTACAGCCGAGCGTGTCGTTGATGTTTTTAGCGGCATAATTGACTGGGTCTTCATTATCTTCTTTTTGATAATTCTGCTTTTTGCGGCCTATGCAATTTATGACTCGATGAAGGTTTATGACGAGGCGAAGCTGCCAAAAATCGTGCTAGATCATGTTGTAGTGACTGAGAGTGGCGACAAAATTATAGACTTCGAAAGCCTCAAAGCCCAGAATGCGGACCTGAGTGCTTGGATTGTGATTGACGATACGAATATCGATTACGTTGTGATGCATACGAACAATAACGATTACTATCTTTCGCATGGCTTCGATCATGAATTTGCCAATACCGGTTCGCTGTTTGTAGATTATCGTAATAGCAAAAACTGGACTGACGACTATAATCTCATTTATGGCCATAATATGAATGGGGATATTATGTTTGGCCAGCTTAATCGCTTTCATGATAAGGAATTTTTCAGCACTCATCATACTGGCACGCTCTATACGCCAGATGGCAATTATAAGCTCGAGGTTATCGCGGAGATGGCTACTACCCTCAACGATAAAGATGTCTATGATGTAACTATGCTCAAGAATAATCTTACAAAAGCCAAGGAGATTATTAAAAGTAGGGCAAATCAATTAAATGAGGATGTGCTAAATAGCGCCAACAAGATTATTGCTCTTACGACTTGTAAAGACACTTCGGGTAATAGGCAAATTGTTTATCTAAAGGCGACAAAAGAATAATTATTCTGGCTGAATTTTATAGAGGAAATAAGCGCGGTAGGTCTTGACCGGCTTATTTTTCTTGGAATTGAATCCGTAAGAAACGAAATAAAGCGTCTTCTTGAGGCGATTGGCTTCGCTTTGGACCTTCTTTTCGAGGCGAGCGAAGTCGCGGTGATCGCCAAAAATATAAATAAGGGTAGTTTCTTTTGGAAACTCGAGACCATACATATCGCCAAGCTTGAAATGGATATCCTTGTATTTGCGAAGGCGAAGTTTGCTAATCAGGACAAGAAAGGGATTAAGCTCGATACCAGTTCCGCTAGCGCCATGTTCGGCCGCAATCTTTAAAACAATACCGTCGCCGGAGCCGAGGTCAACGACATGATCGCTTTTCTTGAGAGGATAGAGATTCTCGAAAAGGAGATTAAGCTCTTTCTTGATGGATGGCACATAAGGCGCGCCCGTAAACGCAAAAATCCCAAAGAATAATAAAATGGTAGAGATAATAAGAAATGCAATCTGCATACCATAATTATATATCAAGAAAAAGCACCCCGAAGGGTGCTAGAAACATTAACGATTCTGGAGGTAGTCGTACCATTGGCGAGCGGACGCTCTGCGAGATTCGGTCGCCTGGTAATAGCGGCCGGCGTATGGCGAGTAGTACTCGATCGGGCTGCCGCCATTTACGGCTCTCTCGTAATGAACGAGAAAGATCTCTGCGGCCTCTTCGCACGACTCCGTGTTGTAGAGCTCCTGGTACCAGGTCGGGTCATCCGGATTCATGGTGTACTCCAGCATGACCTCGAGGAAAGTATCCATGTCGCTCTCGCTGTCGAAGTTGCTTGCGCCAAGCTCCCAGTAATTCGAAGTGGCATACTTGCCGACACCGCGAGCGTCCATTTCTGCAATCATAGCGGAACGCTGCTCGCAGGGCATCAACTGGAATAAACCGAAGCCTCCTCCGGGGACACCGCGAGAAGGTTCGAGCCCACTCTCAACCTCCGCATTACCAATAATGCCGGCGATTTGTGCCGTCGAATAGCCACGCTCGCTGAAAAAGTCATATATTTTGTCTGCGACTTTTTCGTCGGTGAGCTGGAAGGATTCCGGCTCGGTTGTGATCTCGACGGCCGTGGTTGTGTTTTCTGCGGCGGCACTGGCAGCAGTCGTGAAGGTTGTGGTTGCCGTGGTTGTCGTCTGCGCGGTTGTTTGTGTAGTTGTAGCGCAAGTTGTGGCGACAGTTTCGGCCAACGGCGACACTTCGAACTGTCTCTGCTCGAGGGCTTGTGCTTCGCTCTGTCCGCAAGCGGTCAGATAAAGCATCAGGAGTGCGGTGGTTGCCATCAGGATTCGTTTCATGTTTTACCTCTCAAAGAACTAAAATTCTGCGATGTGCTCGCAGTCAGCATATATAATTATACCACAAACAGGATAAAAGTCAATCAAAAAGACCCGGTAATGAGCCGAGCCTTTCGAGTGCTAATCTTCCCAGAACAATTCGTCGAGGGTTTTGTCCAGGGCTTTGCAGATAGAAACACAGAGGTTGATGCTAGGATTATAATCGCCTTTTTCGACTGCGCTGATGGTTTGTCGCGATACGCCGACGGCCTTTGCGAGCTCATCTTGGGACATATCTTTGCCGGCGCGAGCGGCTTTAATTTTAAGATTCTTCATTAGTTATCCTTTTTATCGAGGTGAGCTTTAATTGCGAGTTCGCCGGCGAGGATAATAAACATGCCGCCACAGAGCAAGTTGACGAAACTGGTGCCGAAATGGCCATCTTCGAGAAAATCGCCTTCGATAAGTGGTAAGAGACCGGCCGCTAAGTTAATTACTGCAACTACGCTCATAAAGATCAAGTATTTCTTAAGGTTGGTATTAAGGCCGATGTAGGCATCGTGGAAAATGGCATAGCTAAACTGAGCGACAACCCCAATAATGATCGAAGTGAAGAAGCTGGTATAGCCAAAGATTTTCGTGAGGCTAACAATATCGAGTAGCATAAAAATTGCGTTGGCAATGAGCATGGCATAGAAACCAAACCTATAAGCGTCACCGCGGGCGCGCTGTTGGCGTTCGTCGTACTTGGTTTTTACTTTGCCATCTTTATTGAAAGCTTTAATGATAGCGAGGGCGATTATTAAGCCGACCGAAATGCCAAACACCCAGATAAGCAAAGTTGCGATTGATGATGTGTTCATATTTATCCTTTTCTTAAATTCTGACTTAATTGTATAGCTCGCTTGGAATAATGTCAAGTATATTTTACATTATGTTAGCAATATCATACTTATGCTTGGCGATATTAGGGCTCCAGATTTTCTTATTGATGGTGCGGAATATGAAGTGAAGGCTCCAAGGAACTATCGTCGTATGTCTAAGCGAATTTTTGAAGCGAAAGGACAGTTTCGAAGAAAAGGCCTTCTAGTTATTAGCTCATACTATTGCAGTGTTGACGAAAATAGATTCTTGAATGAAGTGAAAAGAGTCGCAAGACAGACGAGACTAAAGGAGTTGTTTGTTGTCATTAATCATTCGATAAAGAAGATAACAATAAAAAAGTAGCTACAATCGCCGACTTCCAGCCCGCGACCATGGCTACTCTTTAAATTGATTATACTTCTGATAGAATTCAGAGTCAAACTGCGTGCTACTATAGATATGATGAGTGAGGAAAATAGAAAAACTTTAGCTACCTATGATTTGGCGGCGCAGAAATATTTAGACAATTCTAAGGCGCATGATGCACTTAATCCAGAGAAAGCGAAGCGCAAACAGGCAAAGCTTTGGGCGAACCTAAAACGCTGTTTCGAAACACTACCAGAAGGAGCGAAGATCCTTGAAGTTGGTGCAGCCGATGGTGAGAATTCGGAATATTTACAGAGTCTTGGTTACGATGTGTGTGCAACTGATGTTGCTCCGGCTTTTCTCGAGGCGATCAAAGCGCGTGGGCTAAATGTACAGAAGTTTAATTTGCTTGAAGATGAGTTCCCAGAGAATCTTTATGGTGTCTTGGCTTGGCGCGTGTTCGTGCATTTTACGCACGAAGATATTCAGGATGCTTTGATGCGTGTTTATGATGCGCTTGAAGATGGCGGTCGCTTCGTTTTTAATGTGATCGACATTGCTACTCATGACATCCCAGAGCAGTGGGTGGATTTTTCCGATGAGTACAAAATGGGTGCCGAGCGTTTCTATGCCTACTATACCGAGGAAGAAATTCGGGACATTATTGGCCTGACTAATTTCAAGATTGCAGATAGTTGGCATGAAGAGGGCGGCCACAATAACTGGTTTGTGTTCGTACTGGAGAAGTAATGGAAGTTAGGAAAGAGATTAAGGATTACGTCGAGAGCGAAATCCTGCCGAAGTATAACGGGATTGGCGGCCATACTGATGAGCATATTCGTCAGGTGATTGAACGTAGTCTGATGTTTTATAAGCAGACTGAAGGTCTAAATATAGACATGGTCTACCTAATTGCGGCTTATCATGATTTGGGTCGTCTTGTAGATAATAAGACGCATAATTTCGAGTCGGCCAAGATGCTGCGTGCGGATGAGTTTATTAAGGCTCACTTTACTGAAGATGAGATTAATACGATGGCGGAAGCGGTTGAAGATCATCGCTCATCGCTTGGCCATGAACCGAGAAGTATTTATGGTAAACTGGTTTCGTCGGCGGATAGAAATACGAAGATAGATGTAGCACTTAGTCGCGTCTATGACTATAATCGTCACCTAGCACCGGATCGGGATGATGATGAAGCGATTGAGGCGTGTCGGAATGTTCTGCGTAAGAAGTATTCGACGGATGGCTACGCCGCCAATACGATGTATTTTGACGACCCAAATTTCAAAGGCTTCCTGGAAAAGGTTGAAGAGGTTACGGAAACACCTGAAGGTTTCGCGATGATAATGAAAGAACATAACGAGAAGCGCGGGCTAGTCGCTAGCTAGTTTGCTATAAACGGCCTCGCCGTAATACTTGCCTTCGAGCTGGACTCTCGAGCGAAGAATTGCATCAAGCTTAAAACCGCAGCGTTCCGCGACAGCACGGGACGCTTTATTCTCGTCTGCCGCAAGAATAATAACGCAGTGCATGTTTAGAATAGAGAAGGCTTGTTCCGTGAGCGCATTTACGGCCTGCGTCATGATACCCTTGCCGGTAAAACCTTTAGCGAGCCAATAACCGATTTCGCAGGACTTATACGCGTTGTTGATGTGCATAATTTCGATGCAGCCAGCAAAAGTGCCATCGAAGAAGATGTCGTAAGTGTAATTTGTGCCATCCTCGAATTCTTTGGCCTTAGACTCCTGATACTCGTACATCATTTTGGTGCCGGCTTCCGTGTCGCAGGAGTCGTAGAGATGAATCCATCCAAGCCATGGAAGCAACTGCTCGCGCGTGCTGATTGCAGCGAGATATTTTTCTTCGGCGTCAGCTGGGGAGGCAGCGCGGAGGGTGATATTCTTTGAGGCTTCGATGGTTGGTTTCATAAGGATATTATAGAACGCGGTGCTACAATATTTTTAGATAAACTATGAGCGCAGTAATTCATAAATTTGAGTTCAGAGATTCGGCTGTGAATGAGATTCGCGACATGAAACATGGTCGCGATTGGGCTGTGAATTTGACGCGGGATATAACCTGATCTTTTGTGCGCATAACGACAAGCTCGCCTCGAAAAAGAAGGGCAATGTCGATACGGACATTGTCTTTATGATGATGCGAAACTACTGCGAAGATGATTCTGTTGGTAAAATGTTTCTTGTCTCTGGTGACGGTGATTATTTTAAAGCCGCGAAATATCTCATGCGAAAAGGGAAGCTCGGAAAGATTCTGTTTCCGTCAAAGAGAAGGGCGTCTTCGTTATATCAGAAATTTGCGAATATCTATTATGAGTATTTAGATAAACCAGAACTAAAAGAGAAACTCAGGTATATCTAACAAAAAAGAGGCTGCTCTTAGGTAGTTAGCCGTTCGTATCGCCTCTGGTCGTAATTCTTTAATGAGGGTTGCTCTTAGGTAGTTAGCCGTTCGTATGGCCCTCGTCGTAATACTCTTCTATTATACCAAACATAAGCCAAAAAGTCAATTTGACCTCTGTTCCAAAACCTTTCATGCTATAATCAAATCATGAAAATCGTTGAGAAAAAGTGCCCGAACTGCGGTGCAAATTTGGATTTTAAAGTTGGTGAGCGTGATGTTACTTGTGCGCATTGTCGCCGCAAATATGCCGTCGAGTATGATGGCGTAGATTTCTCCAAGTTGAGTGAGGATGCGGTTAAGGCTTTGAAAGATATTGATATCAACCTTATTAAGCCGTTCGCAAAATTCTTCAAGGTTTATGCTGGCATCATCTTCGGAATCGCTATCGTCGGTATTGTTTTGGTCTTTACGATCCTAATCTTCGCCTTCAAATCCGAGAGGCAAATGGATGAAGAGTATCAACAGAGAGTTCAAGAATCTCAGGAAGAATATCAACGGGAAGTTCAAGAATCTCAGGAAGAATTTCGACGGAAAGTTCAAGAATCTCAGGAAGAATACAACCGTCAAGTCGAAGAGATGGATCGCGATTACGAAGAATTTGTCAACGAGCATACGAAGTAATAAGAAGTCGCCTCAACCTTGGGGCGAACGAGTGATATATATAGAAATATGAACATTCGCGAAGTACTAGATTCGGAAATGAATCAAATTAATTATGGCTGGGTGGATAAAGAGGGCAATCCTCACGAACAGCTTCAAGGCTTTAGTGAGGGCTACGCTTTGCAAACCCCAGCTGAGCTTCGCGGATCTAAGCTTGGCGTTTGCTGGGATCAGGTTGAGCTTGAGCGTGAGATTTTGAAGAATCAGGGAATTGCCGCTCGCACCTACTTTATCGTTTATTACGACGATAAAAAATGCCCAACTCATACCTTTGTGCTTTTCGAGCGGGGCGGCAAAACGATTTGGTATGAGCATGCTTGGGAAAAGCATCGCGGTTGGCATGAATTTAATAGTGTTGACGAGGCGCTTCGAGATATTCGCGAAAAGTTTATCGAGCTCGAGCTGAAAGGCATTGAAATTAACTGGGACAATCTCTGCATCTACGAGTATTCCGCTCCAACTAAAAAGCTCGGTTGTTTGGATTTTCTATCACCACTGCGAGGCGGGGAAGAATATCATATTATAAAACTATGCTATTTCTAAACCTTTTTAATGATAAAGTCACGCTCGTCATCTCGACGCTCGAGGATGGCAATATGCGCGCTTTTTCAGACGATGAATTTGAATCTGTTTTGGAGAATCAGTCCAAGCTTTTGATTACGCTCGGAACAACTGCGGATAAGACCGCCCGTGTCCTCACAACTTATGATAATCGCAAGTGTTTTACGGAGTACTACCTGGTTGATTCTGAAACTATCTCCGAACATGCCATTACTAAGCCGGAATCGGATTTGAAGCTTGCTGACGGTCTAATAACGAAGGAAGACTATGCGCTATTACTTCCACTTGCGGACTGTCTCGGCGTTGTGGTCTATGACGAGGCTCAAGGCATCCTCGGCCTCTTGCATTCCGGTCGTCAAAATCTAGAGGAGGATGGCGCCTTTAAATTTGCTGAGCAATTAAAGACTAAGTTTGGCTGCAAGCCGGAAAACCTAAAGATATACTTTACGCCCCACGCGCAGAATTTCGAAATCTTCAAATTAAACAACGCAAAGTTGTCCGAGGCGGCTGAAGAACAACTGCTTCGTGCGGGTGTAAAGGCGGAAAATATTGAACGTTCGGATATTGATACGGTTTCAAACGACCAATTCCCGTCGAATTCTGCCGGAGATAAGGCCACTAGGTTTGCGGTTGCGGTAAGATTATCTTAGGAGTAAACAATGATTGGCGAAAAAGCACCTAGTTTTATTGAAGATGACGAAAAACTCAAACAGCGAGAATATGAACTTTTAGATTCCAGCTATATTCTAGCTAATCAAGACAAGCTGAATCTTGTTGGCCTTCGCGAAGGCCTAAAGCAGGCCGCCGAGCTCACTGTTCATGCCGAAGAAGCTGATGTGGATGCAACTGAAGATGATATTGAGGAGATGTTAACTCTTCTTGATCTTGTCTATTATAAAGAAGAGGAGGGGGGCCTAGATTATGCCCCTGGCTACGTCTGCATCCAATACTATGCCGCAAGAACTCAAGAGGTTCTGGACGAGATGCGCGAGATAAATCGCCAAAGCGCAGAGGGCGGCGATTTGGCTAACGAGGCTGAGCGCGAACGTGGCAGATTATTTGGCTTTCCAGAAACCGCCATCGACTACTATATAAACGAATGGGATCCAGAAACAAGCCCTAATCCTAACGAATCAAATCCAAAGTATCATTCATATATCCATAGCCCCGAACATGCCGAAGAGGAATATGAGCAATACGAAAAGAAACTCGATGCCTTATTTAAGGAGTATTGTCCGCAATCCGCGGCAGAGCTATTAGGAGAAGAGCAATAAAGATAAACTAAGAAGAACGAGGAGATAACATGGAAGCAAAGAAAAAGCAGGTCCTAGTTGCTACGACTAATCCCGCAAAAATTAAAACTTTTAAAATTATTCTAGCGAAGCTCGGCTATGAAGCGCTATCTTTTGCCGACCTCGGCATTGAGCTTGAGGAGCCAGACGAAACTAAAGCGACTGCCGAAGAAATCGCCGCAGAGAAGGCTCTTGGCTACGCGAAGCAATACGCAGATTTGCCGGTTCTGGCGCGCGACGATACTAATACTTTGATTGGCGTTGCCGAAGAAGATGATCCGAAGAACCATAACAAAGAATTTGTTGCAAGGCGCATGGGCAAATATACGGATGAGAACGGTGAAAAAGTTTTCGCAGATATCGCGCATAAGTATGGTGGCGAGATTCCGCTTCGTTTCGACTGGGGTTATGGTTTGGCTTGGCATGATGGTGACGAAATTAAGGTTATTTCAGCACTAGCGACGAACGACACGGATAATGTTAAATTGGTTGATGAGATTTCCGAAACAAAGTTCCCAGGATTCTGTTTTGCGCCAGTGGTTAAAGTTCGCACGAAGAATGGCTGGAAGTTTGACTCGGAGCTTTCCGAAGAAGACTCTTGGGAAGCCTATTGGAACATCCAAAAAGATGCGATAGCGAGCCTCCTAGAACAGTACGAAAAAGCTACTGCCTAGATTGACTTTTTATGCATTTTGTGATATAATATACGACTGAGAATGATCATTTGAAGGAGGGAAATGATTATGTCTAGCATTGTTCTCGGCAGGCTCGCCTCGGGGCAAGTTGTCTTTGACCGGCCAAAGAGTCACATGCACAAAAGTGTCAGAGCTCTGCTCCCGGAGATTTTCAAAAACATCACAACTGTGGAACCGTTCGTGGTTTACGAGTATGTTTTTGACCGGGTGGTTGGGCTTAACCACTGTGTTGAGACTGGTGCTGTCGACGAGATCATCTTTGCTTTGAGGTCTGGTAGACGCGGTCCGACAAGGTTCGTGAAAAAGCGCAAGCCCGAGCCGACCAATAAGGCAGTGGTTATCCTCAAGCAGATCGAAGACGGCTATATCCTGATCACGGCTTTCGTCGGACCTCGTGCGGAGCGCGAACCTTGGGAGACTGGCGCAACCGAAAAAGAGCGCGCATTCTGGCGTACCCACGCGCTTATCTATGGTAGCGAAGAGATCGTCGCCGGCTCGGAAACCCAGGACTGCCCCTGGTAAAAACTCTAATCCCCGGATTTGTATCCGGGGATTTTTATTGAGCCGTAGAGGCTCGAGATAATGTCAATGGTATAATAGCAACTAGAATATTGAACAATTATATCTTTAAAAGGAGACCTTTATGGCATTACGGCTAACCGACGAATGGGATAAAGTATTCGAAAAAAGCGACAAAGTAAACCACAAAAAGGTTTCTTTCAAAAACCATTTCGGAATTGAAATTGCGGCAGATTTGTACGAACCAAAAGAAAGAAACGGCAAGTTGCCAGCAATTGCTATTTCTGGCCCATACGGTGCAGTAAAAGAACAGTCGTCTGGCCTCTACGCTCAAACCTTAGCAGAACGCGGTTTTTTGACTCTAGCTTTTGACCCATCATTTACTGGCGAATCTGGTGGTGAGCCGCGCTATATGACTTCTCCGGACTTAAATGTAGAAGATTATCAGGCCGCCGTAGACTATTTGTCTAATCTAGACGAGGCGGACGCAGACAAGCTCGCTATCATTGGCATCTGTGGTTGGGGCGGTATGGCGCTTCAGGCTGCCTGTCTTGAAACTCGCATTAAGGCCGTTATTGCTAGCACGATGTATGATATGACGCGTGTAGCTGGAAATGGCTATTTCGATGCGGATGATAATAAAGACGCACGCAAAAATGCTCGCACGGCAATAAATAATCAGCGTACTGAAGATTATAAAAATGGCGAATATAAGCTCGCTGGTGGCGTGGTAGATCCAGTTCCAGACGATGCCTCGCAATTCCTAAAAGATTATCACGCATATTACAAAACGCCGCGCGGCTACCATAAACGCAGCCTTAACTCTAACGGCGGCTGGGCTATTCAGACTAATGGCTCGCTTGCAAACACGCGCATTCTAACTTACGCCAGCGAAATCGATATGCCAGTTTTGATTATCCATGGCGAAAAGGCGCATTCGCGTTATAATAGCGAAACGGCATTCGACATGATTACGGGTGAAACCAAAACCAACGGCGTAACTCCAGAACCATATACTGGCGTCTATCCGCTCGGAAGTACCAAAGTCGGCAATAAAGAACTCTACATCGTAGAGGGAGCTTCGCACGTAGATCTGTACGATAATCTTGATAAAATTCCATTTGATAAGATCGAAAGTTTCCTCAAAGAAAGCCTTGAGGTTTAATATCTCAATAAGTATCGACGTGGAATAAAAATGAGCGAGAAAAGACAA
Source organism: Candidatus Nanosyncoccaceae bacterium (assembly GCA_045603785.1). Taxonomy (GTDB): domain Bacteria; phylum Patescibacteriota; class Saccharimonadia; order Saccharimonadales; family Saccharimonadaceae; genus UBA2834. The sequence goes on from JAZUMV010000005.1 coordinate 45,727, forward strand.
GCAGATATAGTAGTGGAACATATTAAATCTGAATATGGCGCGAATCCAGAATTCTTATGGCCAGATCGCTATCCAGGTTACGCAGTCTTCCGCCATGATAATAACAAGAAATGGTTTGCATTAGTAGCAACTATATCCAGCAAGAGTCTGGGACTAAAAGAGGATAAGGCAATCGACGTCATTAATCTCAAGTTCGATAAAAATCAGACTTACGACTTCGCCGAAACGAGTGACCATATCTTCCCGGCATATCATATGAATAAGAGCAACTGGATCACTATTTGGCTTGATGGGACTTTACCGAACGGACTAATATTTGAACTCATTAAGAAAAGCTACTTGCTTTCAGATAAATAAAAACACCGCTTTGCGGCGGGTTCAATAATTTTTGTCAAAATATATATATTTGATACAATTAATTTGTATACGAGTTAATTTAAAAGGAAGAATGATTACATGGGTATATATGATTTGAAAGTCAAAACAAGAAAAGGAGAAGATTTCGATCTAAGTTCTTTAAAAGGAAAAGTATCATTGGTAGTAAATACTGCTACTGGATGTGGATTTACGCCTCAGTATGAAGCAATAGAAAAACTATATGAAAAATACCATGATCAAGGATTTGAAGTATTAGATTTTCCATGTAATCAATTTGGCCATCAAGCACCTGGTAGTGATAATGAAATGCATGAATTTTGTACAGCAAAATATAAAACTCAATTTGATCAATTTGCAAAGATTGATGTAAATGGTGAAAACGAAAGTAAAGTATTCACTATTTTAAAAGAACAACAACCAACTGAAGAAGTAAAAGGCTTAAAAAACAAGATGGCCATGAGTGCAATTGCCAAAATCAGTAAAACATGTACTAAAAAAGGAGATATTGTTTGGAACTTTACTAAATTTTTAGTTGATAAAGATGGCAATGCAGTAAAAAGATACGATCCAACTTTTGATCCAAATGAAATTGAAAAAGATTTAGTAGAAATTCTATAAGGAGTGATAAAAATGGAATCAAAGTATGATTCTTTAACTCTAAAAAATCAGTTATGTTTTCCAATTTACCTATGTTCAAAAGAAATTATTCGTAAATATACCCCTTTGCTTTCAAAACTTGATTTAACATATACACAATACATTGTTATGATGTATTTTTGGGAAAAAGAAGCAAGTAATGTAAAAGAAATTAGCCGAGCATTATTATTGGATTCAGGAACTTTAACACCTCTTCTAAAAAAATTAGAAGCCAAAGGCTATATTAGTAGGGTTAGATCTGCTAAAGATGAAAGAAATTTGGAAATAACTATTACAGGAAAAGGATTAGAACTTAGAAAAAAGGCATTAAGTATTCCTGAAAATATTTCAAAGTGCATTGACTTGTCAAAAGAAGAAGCGGAAATGCTTTATTCGCTTGTTTATAAAGTTTTATCAAATGTTTTAAAGGAGGAAAAATAATGACAATTATTGAAGTGAATAAAGATAATTTCAATAAAGAAGTTTTGGAAAGTGAAATAAAAGTTTTAGTAGATTTTAATGCTAGTTGGTGTGGGCCATGTAAAATACTAAAACCAATACTTGATGAAGTAGCATCCGATAATAATAACGTTAAAATCGTATCAATAAATATTGATGACGAAGACGAACTTGCTGAAAAATTCAATGTTTCTTCTATTCCATGTTTAGTTCTATTTGATAAAGGCAATGAAGTAAAAAGAAATATTGGTTTAATGTCAAAAGATGATATAGAAAGTTTTATTGGGGGAGAATAATGTACGATATTGTAATAGTTGGGGCAGGGCCTGCTGGACTTACGGCGGCAATTTATGCAAGACGTGCTTCGAAAAAAGTATTAGTTCTAGAAGCAAAAAGTTATGGCGGGCAAATTATAAATACTCTTGATATAGAAAATTATCCTGTAGAAGCCCATATATCAGGATTTGATTTTGCAACTAAACTATATAGCCAAGCTAAAGATTTAGGCGCAGAAATTATTTTTGAAAAAGTAGTTGATATTAATGATAAAGATAATGTCAAAGAAATCATTACAACTAAAAATACTTATAGCGCGAAAGCAGTGATAATTGCCACTGGTTCAGAAAATAGAAAATTAGGATTAGCAAATGAGGACCAACTAGTAGGTAAAGGAATATCTTATTGTGCTACTTGTGATGGTGCCTTCTATAAAGGAAAAACTGTAGCTGTTGTAGGCGGTGGAAATACGGCTTTAGAAGATGCTTTGTATCTAGCAGATGTTGCGTCAAAAGTTTATTTAATTCATAGAAGAGATGAATTTAGAGGTGAAGAATCTACTGTTGGTCGTTTAAAAGAGAAGGATAACATCGAATTTGTTTTTAATAGTAATGTTACGAAATTAAACGCAAATGAGAGATTAAAAAGTATTGAAATAACAAATAAAGATGGTTCGGTAAAAACAATTGATGTTGATGGATTGTTTGTTGCTGTTGGGAGAATACCGGAAAATCAAAATTTTGCTAAACTAATTGATTTAGATGAATCTGGATATGCTAAAGCAGGAGAAGATTGTAGTACTAATGCTGCAGGTATTTTTGTCGCTGGAGATAATCGTATTAAAGAAGTTAGACAATTAGTTACAGCAACAAGTGATGGAGCGATAGCTGCAACTAATGCAGTTAAATATATAAACAATTTGTAAGAAATCCTCAAACCATGTCAAACGGAAATCTTTAGTCGTTTACTTCTCGCGCGCAGACGATAGTATTAAGAAAATAGATAATTGGTTAGAAAATCTCTAAAAAACACAAGCCCTACGGGGCTTGTGTTTCTTTATATAGTGAGGAGCGACCAGGCATACTTATTCGGTTATGCATGGTGGTGGACTGGTGTATTAACCACCCCGAATACGCTGCTAAGATCAAGGTTATGCCTAAAAAGGATTACCCTATTCTGATGCCTTGCGAGTTCTGAGGTATACATATACAGGCAAAGAGATTCAAACTTCAAGCCAATGGTAACCGAAGAAGAATTCGACCAAGTCCAAAAGATGTTTAGAAAAGACCGTGGCTCAATTCAATCTTCCTGCTACGAAAACCAGAAAGCCACGCATGGCAAATACTTCCTGCCGTTCCGCCACCTAATCAAATGCTCGGTATGCGGTCACTATATGATTCCGGCCAGGAACCGCGGCCACTCTGGCACGTATTACCTCAATTATCGATGCCACAACAAGGCCTGTACGCGCCCAAAGAACAATATACGCATGCATGTCATCATGGACCAACTTTTGCGAGAATTTGGCCGTATTAGTCAGAAATACGACTTTACAAGCTTTGTCGACGATATGAGCGAATACGCGAATAAAAAGATGCAGGAGTTCACTATCGAGAAACACGAGCTTTTGGGCCAGAAAACACAGAAACAAAGAAAGATCGACGACCTTGCCGAAAAGTACGCGGAGCTGGACAAAGACTCGCCAAAAGCCGGCAAAGACAAGCTCAAAAAAGACATGCCGGATTTACAAAATGATGTTGTAAATATCGACGAAAGAATCAAGCAAATTGAAGCCTAAATCAAGAATCCTGAAAAATTGCGCATGACCATCGAAAAGTTTTCGAAC
>JAZUMV010000006.1:0-53919 GCA_045603785.1 Candidatus Nanosyncoccaceae bacterium
TTAAAGTAAATATTAAACTAAAAATTACTCCCCGTAAAAGCGGAGAGTAACCCAAACTAAATTGATTCTACCATACACTAATGTGAAAATCAACCCTGTTTTCTATTATAACAATGTTATATAATAATGTAAAGAAAGGTAATACTATTATGGCAAAAAAGGATGCGGTGGCAGAGAACAAAAATAAACAAGAGGATGGGAAAAGCGAGGCTTTGAAGCTTGCGATTGCACAGATTACAAAGCAATTTGGTGATGGCTCGATTATGAAACTGGGCGATCATTCAAAGATTGATGTTGAGCTCTTTTCGAGCGGCTCGCTTTCGCTGGATTTGGCGCTTGGCGGCGGTTATCCAAAAGGTCGTATTATTGAAATCTATGGCCCAGAATCTTCTGGTAAGACTACCTTAGCGCTTCATGCTATCTCGGAAATCCAAAAGCAGGGCGGTCAGGCTGCCTTCATTGATGCGGAGCATGCACTTGATCCAGCCTATGCGCGCAAGATTGGCGTAAAAACTGAAGATTTGCTTATTTCTCAGCCAGATAACGGCGAACAGGCACTCGAAATTTGCGAAACCCTGGTTCGTTCTGGCGCAGTTGATTTGATCGTAGTTGACTCCGTTGCTGCGCTTGTCCCTCAGGCAGAAATTGATGGCGATATGGGCGATGCGCAGATGGGCTTGCAGGCTCGCTTGATGAGCCAGGCTATGCGTAAGCTTACCGGTGTAATTAGCAAGACTAAGGCTACTGACATCTTTATTAATCAGATTCGTATGAAGATTGGCGTCATGTTTGGTAATCCAGAAACCACGACTGGCGGTAACGCTTTGAAGTTCTATGCATCTGTTCGTATGGATATTCGTCGTATTGGTCAGATTAAGAGTGGTGATGACATTTCTGGTAATCGCACCAAGATTAAGATTGTAAAGAATAAGATCGCGGCACCATTCCGCACGGCTGAGTTCGATATTATGTACAACGAAGGCATTAGCAAGGTTGGCGATGTCCTAGATTTGGCCGTTCAATATGGTGTTATGGACAAGGCTGGTGCATTCTTGAAGTATAATGGCGAAACTCTTGGTCAGGGTCGCGAAGCTGTTAAGAAACTCTTCAAAGAAAAGCCTGAGCTTATGAAAGAGATCGAGGCGAAGGTTCGCGAAGCGGCAAAGGCTGCCGAGGAGTAATTTCGCTCGTGGCGCTCGAAATTAATACTATTTTTGATAGTCTCGATTCGGAAAAACCTCGAACCAAAGGAAACATTGTTACGGAGATAAAGGAGGCGGTACGCGATCGTGACCGCCTCAATATCTTCATAGACAGCAAGTTCTACTGCTCGCTTGCTCTGCAGCAGGTCTTAGATTTACATATTAAGGTCGGAAAGAAGCTAAGCGAAGATGATTTGGCTGAGCTTAAGAAGGCTTCGGAGTTTGGGAAGCTCTACCAACGCGCTCTTGAATACGCTCTAACGCGTCCGCATTCTACGAAAGAAATGCGAGATTATCTCAAGCGCAAAACATTGGATAAGAAAGTGCGCGTTAAAGATAGAAAGACTGGCGAGTATAAGGCCGTGACTAAGGAAGGCGTGAGCGAGAGCCTAATTGAGCCAGTCATGAAACGCCTCTGTGAGCGCGGTTATATTGATGATGAGCGCTTTGCGCAGTTATGGCTAGAGAACCGCTCGGTCGCTAAGGGCGCGAGCATGAAGAAGCTAAAAATGGAGCTTCGTACTAAAGGCATCGCTGAAGATATTATCGAGCGCTGTTTGCAAGAATCACCTCGTGACGAACGCGAAGAACTGAGAAAAACGATCGCCCGCAAATCGAAAAGATATGCGGACGAACAAAAGCTGATTCAATATTTAGTCAGGCAAGGCTTTAATTATTCTGATGTACTCGATGAGCTTTCGGCTTTATCTTCTTCGGAATAATTTGGTTTGCGGAACGGATTGACGTAGTTTGGCACGAAATCTTTCTTGCTGTTAGCCTTTGGAAGGCGAACTTTTTGCTTGTCATGCTTAATGGTGATTTTTTCGTCGTCAATCTCGACAATCTGTGAGCGATTGATAGTCAACTCTGGGTCGACTAGAGAATCAAGGAATGGTCTTTGAACGATAATCTGGAAAATCGAGAAAGTACCGGAATCTAAAGTGTAATCGATAACCTTGCCAAGCTTCTTGCCGTCTTTTGTGACGACTTTGAGGCCAATGAGATCAAACTCGAGCTCCATAATCTTATCTAGCTTGATGACATCTTCGCGCGTGACGAGGCGGTCGGAGGAATCTACAATTAAGCCGTTGTCGCTAAACTCGCGCACATCCTCAATCATGAGAATGTTGCCGACTTCCGGGTCGTCAATTTCTCTCTCGTTGAGCGTATAAGCAATGACGGCAAGCGACTCTGGGTCGATGATTGGTTTAACGGTATGTGAAAGAAGCCCACCAAGATGGAGGCTTAGAACTGGATAATCGACGAGGTTTGAACCAACCACTAGCATTTTTCTTTAAACTCCGCTTATGAAATAATTGTAGCATATGAAAAAGTTTCTCGCTGTATCTGGTGGGATTGACTCTGTAGTAATGCTTCATCTATTTCGAAACGACCAAGACGCTGTGGTTTTGCATTTTGATCACGGTATCCGTCAGAGCTCAAGCGAAGATTGTGCCTTTGTGAAAACCTTGGCGAAAAGCTATGGACTGCCATTTATTTCTGAACATGCAAAACTTGGCGAGGATTGCTCGGAAGAGCAAGCGCGCAATGCTCGTTATGACTTTTTCAAGCACCAACTCGAAACTCCAGAAGATAAAATTTATACTGCCCATCATCAGGGAGATCTAGTTGAATCCGTAATAATTAATCTGCTTCGTGGCACGGGTTGGCGCGGTTTGGCTCCGCTCAGAGATAGAGATCTTTGTCGCCCGCTTTTAGATTGGAGCAAAGCAGATATTTATAAATATGCGACCGAGAACAAACTAAGCTTTCGTCTCGATCAGAGTAATAATGAGGGTAAATACTTACGCAATCGTGTTAGGCGAGCCTTATTGGATTGTTCTGAAGAGCAAAAAGCTGAGCTTGCGAAACTTGCATTCAAACAACGCGAACTTGCTGACGAGTTTGATGGATTGCTGGATGATATTTTTCCTGAAGCGCCCCAATACTCGCGTGCGATTTTTGATAATCTCGACGATGATTTGGCGCTCGAAATTTTACGTCATATTCTAAAGCCATATCGAAGCCTGACTCGTCCACAATTGAAGCGAGCTCTTGATGCAATTAGGGGCTTTGAGCCAGGTAAGCGTTTTAGCTTGTCGAAAGATAAGTTTCTGATAGTCAAGCGCTACTATTTTGCTATGGAAGATAACAGGGGTAGGTTTGCCTAAGCATTAAAATTATGATAAAATTTACAGATATGAGATTACGTAAGAAACAGGTTTCGAACCTGCTATTACTAGTCATGACTATTCTAATGACCATCTTTTTAGCAACAGTCTTTAAAGAGCGTTCTATTTTTGCGGATTCTGAAAACGATAACGGTTCGGAGGCTGCTCATTATATCAATATCTATGATGGCGGTAAGCGTACAACGATTCGCAGTGATGTTGGTACAGTTTCTGAGGCGCTTGAACGCGCGGAGATTGAATACTCGGAAAAAGATGTGGTTGAGCCAGGCCTTGATGAAGAAATCGATAGCCGCGATTACAACATCAATATCTATCGCTCGCGTCAAGTTTTAGTTCTGGATGAAGGCAACAAGGTCTATTCTGAAACCGCTCGTATGACTCCAGCTGAAGTTGCCGAAGCTGCGGGCATTGAATTGAAGGATAAGGATATTGTGCGCGTTGAGGCATATAACGATATTCTCGAAACCGGCATGATAACGGCCTATCGCGTGGTTCGCGCTAAGGTTATCAAGCTAGATTATTATGGCAAGAAAACGACCGTGCGCACTCAAGCTAAGACTGTTCGTGAATTCTGTGAAGAACAAAATATCTCGATAGACAAAGAAGAAAACTGGATTTCGATGGACTTGGACAAAGAGCTCGCAAAGAGTAATGAGATCTCGGTTTATCGTCAGGGTAAGCAGACAATCACGGTTGATGAAACGATTCCTTTCTCCGAAAAGGTCAATTACGACTACGACCTAACCTGGGGTCAGGAAAAGATTACGCAGGCCGGACAGAATGGTCAAAAGACTGTCACTTACGAAATCGATATGCGCGATGGTCGGGAAATCTCTCGTGAATATATCTCTGAAATCGTCACAAAAGAACCGGTTGAGCAGATAAAAACGATTGGTCGCAAAGCTAACTTGCCTCCAGGCTCACACGAGGATTGGATGGCGGCCGCCGGCATTTCCTCTAGCGACTATGGCTATGTGAACTTCATTATCAGTCACGAATCTGGCTGGCGCCCCTATGCTTCGAACGGTAGATATTTTGGCTTGTACCAGACGAGCGTTGGTCGCCTCGTGAGCGACTGTGGCGAGAACTGGGTAAACGATCCGGTCTGTCAGCTTCGTTCAGCTCAGGGCTACGCAGTTGGTCGCTATGGTTCGTGGGCTAGCGCATATCAATGGTGGACGGCGCATAATTGGTGGTAGGATTGTATGAAAAATAAGAAATCTCTTGGACAAAACTGGCTTAAGGATCGCGATATTCTCTTGGATATCGCGGATTCTGCGAGCGTCGAAGATGTAGATACGGTGCTCGAAATTGGCCCAGGCCTCGGCACTCTCACCTCGGCACTCTTCAAATTTTTTGATAAAGTTATCTCGGTAGAGCTCGACGATAGGTTGGCTGCGAATTTGCCAAAATCGTTCCCTGGAAAGAATTTGCAAGTTATTCATGAAGATGTTCTACAATTAGACGTTGACGCTCTGGATTTACCGGAAAAATATGTTGTAGCAGGCAATATTCCTTACTACATTACATCTCCTATCATAGAAAAGTTCTTGGACGTCAAGCATAAGCCGGAGAAGATTGTTTTCTTGATTCAGAAGGAAGTGGCAGAGCGTATTGTCGCGGAAAAAGGCGACTATACGATTCTTTCGCTCGCTGCTCAGAATCTTGCCGTGACCAATCTTGGCCCACTTGTGAAGCGCGAATTTTTTACGCCGCCACCAAAAGTCGACTCCCAGGTTATTATTCTTGAGCCGCGCAAGAATCCTCAGGTTAGCGAAAAAGCAATCTCGCTTGCGAAGCTTGGCTTCAGCTCGCCGCGCAAGAAGCTCATTGGTAATTTGGTCGTTGCTTTGCAGACGCCTAAAGAACAAATTGAAGCAATCTTTACCGAGCTTGGCCTAGATTTAGATGCTCGTCCGGCAGATTTGGACTTGCAAGATTGGGAAAAACTCGTTCAGCGCATCGCTAAGTAGTTTTTGATTCGTCACACCTCTAAAAAGATGGTATAATATTTTTTATGAAAAAATACTATATCACCACAGCAATCCCATATGTCAACGGTAATCCGCACTTGGGCCACGCGATGGACTATATCCTGGCTGATGTGCTGAGGCGATATATGATGATGCAGGGCAAAGAAGTTCGCTTCCAGGCTGGTACTGATGAGCACGGCGAAAAGATTTTTAAGAAGGCTGCCGAAAATAATATCCCAGTCAAGGAATATGTCGATGCTAACTCTGCACGCTTCCAAGATTTTATTCACTCGCTTGCAGTAGAATATACAGATTTCGTTCGCACAACCGACAAAGATCATGAACGCCGCTGTCAGGCGATTTGGACCAAGCTTAGCGACCATATCTATAAGGACAAATATGAAGGTTGGTACTGCGAAGGTTGCGAAGGCTTCGTTACGGACAAAGAATATGAAGAAAACGAAGGTGTCTGCCCAGACCACAAGAAGCCTTATACGAAGTTGAGCGAAGAGAACTACTATCTCCGCATTGCGGACTTTAAGGATCAGATTCGCGAAGCTATTGAAAAAGACGAAATGAAGATTACACCAAGCTTCCGCAAGAAGGAATTCTTGAATCTTCTTAAGGATATGCCAGATGTTTCAATTTCCCGTCCAAAGGAAAAGGTTTCTTGGGGTGTTCCGGTTCCTGGTGATGAAGATCAGGTTATGTACGTCTGGATTGATGCGCTTTCGAACTACATTACAATTCTTGGTTATCCAGAAAAGGATATTTCCGATAGCTGGCCAGCAGATGCGCAGGTCGTCGGCAAAGATATTTTGCGTTTTCATGCAGGCATTTGGCCAACAATCTTGCTTGCGCTCGGTTTGCCACTACCAAAGAATTTGCTTGCTCATGGCTTCATTACGGTTGATGGTCAGAAGATGAGTAAGAGTATTGGCAATGTGATTGCGCCGGAAGAAATTCTTGAAAAACATGGTCTCATGCCATTCCGTTATTACTTCCTACGCCATGGTTCCTCGACTGATGATGTCGACTTTACTTGGGATAAGTACGAGGCTGGTTATAACGAACTTGCTAATGATCTAGGCAACCTCGTTCAGCGTCTCGCTACTCTTTGTGGTAAGAATGGCGTCGGTGGTCTAGAAGTTAAATCTACTGAGATGTCAGAGTTTGACGAAAAGATGAATAATTTTGAGTTTAATGTTGCCTTTGACTTAATCTGGGATCAGATTCAGGGCCTTAACCGCCGCATCGATGAACAGAAACCATGGGCGCTCGCTAAGACCGATCCAGAACAGGCAAAGCAGGTCCTCGAAAGTTTGGCTCAAGATTTGCTCAACCTTTGCCCTCGTCTCGGACTCTTTATTCCAGAAACCGCAGAAAAGATTCAAGAAATCTTTACCACAAAGGAAATCAGCGCGCCAAAAACACCACTCTTCCCAAAGAACTAATAAAAATAGCCTCCCGAGTGGAGGTTATTTTCTTGGTTTTGAAATATTTGCTTCGCGTCCATATTCTGGCATTACGATGTTGGACTTCTTCCCATTCTGATCGTAAATTGGAATATGTAGTTGGTCAGCAAGTGCATTGATGACGCAGGCGCCAATGCGAAGGCCAGTAAAACTGCCAGGGCCAGTAAAGAAATGCAACTCAGTTAAATCTTCCCAGTCTGCACCATTCTCTTCGAGCCTGTCGTGAATGTATTTGAGCAAATCACGTGCCAGATCGTGTCCGGATTCCCATTCGTAGTGCTTATTGTCGAGCTCGAGGATTGTGACCTTATCCGCGGTATTTAGAGATAGTTTCATAGCTCGTTAATCTCCCTCGTGTTTTCGTCGATATACTTAATTTCGATGCGCTTGCGGTTTTCTGGCAGAACATCACGAATGCTTTCGCCCCACTCAACGATCGTAATGGTATTCGAATCAGAAATGGCTTCGTCTAAATCTTCACTCATGATGCCAGGATCGGCAAGGCGGTAAAAATCATAGTGGACCAAGCGATATTTCTCGCCTTGATATTCTTTTGAAATCGTAAAAGATGGCGATGTGATAGCCTCGGCAATACCTAAACCTTCTGCAATGCCACGCGTGAGGGTGGTCTTGCCGGCGCCAACATCACCGAGTAACTCCAAAACAGCCGGAGCTTCTAGGGAAGCGCCGAGCTTTTTGCCGTAATCTAGCATTTCTGCTTCGGAGTGGATTAACATGAATATATTTTACCATCTTTTTGAGATTTTTCCATAGGGCGCAGCCTGGCTAACAGGGGTCGAAAGTCGTGTTTTGTGCGCAGCTTTAGGAATAAACAGACGACAAATAATAATAGATAAAACAAGAATACTTTCGCATCGACCGTAAGATTCTGACTCGCCCAATCAAAATGATCAAGATAATTGATGATTCCAACATGGAAACCTAGTAAGAGTCTCGCAAGCCAAGCAACCAACTCTCCGACCAATGGTAAACCTACAAAAGCTACCGCAAGGGCGCAGAGTATCATGGTGAGTGGGATAGTTGGCGGAATTATTAATCCGGAAATAATTCCAACCGGCGAGAGACTCCCGAAAGTATAAAGGCTAATCGGTAGGCAGAATAGCTGTGCGGAGATTGTCTGAATGATGCTGCTGGCAATAAAAGAAACATCTTCGCCGAAGAAATAATCTTGTAAGAGTGGCGCAAGAAACAATAAGCCTGCAAAGCACGCGAAAGACAATTGCCAACCGACATCAAGTAGTAGAAACGGATTATAAATAATAGAAAGCCCGGCTGCAAACATAAGTAATCTAAATGGGTGGAATCTTCGTCCGTAATATCCCGCAAATAAACTCATTCCCGTAACGAGCCCCGCTCTTAGCATGCTTGCACTTAATCCCGTGATCGAAACAAAGAATATCATTGCTAGCAGCGCAGCAAAATAACTAGTGAAGCGTGAAACCTTCCTAAGACTTTTCTTTGCGAGCGATGTAATGAAGCTCAGATGGAATCCCGATGCAACCACGACATGAGCAAGCCCAATATTCCTGAGCTTCTCGTTGAATTCTTCAGATATCAAATCTTTTTGCCCAGTCAAATAGCCGAGCCCGAGCGCGGCCTCGTCGGTATTAGCAATAGTTGCCTTTAGGGTTGCGGCGAACTTTTCGTATAACCTTAAGCTGTAATCTGGTGGATCTGGCTTCGATTCTTCGATTAAGTGCGCATTCGAAATATAGAAATCGTATTTTCCGAATCCTTCTTGAAGCTTACCGGATAGCAATAATTTGTCTCCGCGTTGCGGCTTAGGGCTTGAATCGGGAAGAGCAACATAGATCATGTCCTCGAACTTTTTATCGTCTAGCCAAAAGTTCTTCGCCTCGAAGCGCCAATTCTTATTCTTATGACTAACGGTTGAGCTAAGAACTAACTCGAGTTTAATATTTTGCCCCAAATAATTGCTAAGTGTTTGTCGACTAAGTGCGATGTTTTGAAAACGCAAAACTGCAAGCAGGGCTCCACCGAAAAACGCGAAGGCTAGTCTGCCGAACCCGCGAAAAATAAAAGCATTAACCAAACAGAAGAAAAAGATTAAAGCGACAAGAAGAACACGAGTAACTTTTATAGACCAGAAAAAGCAGATGACTACACCAACAAGAAAACCTAAAACTATGAACAATGGAACTGATGAGTAATGAATTTGCTTTAATCTTTTCTTCATGCGCTTGAGTTTCTGGCAAAGCTTTTAAAAATGAAAGCATAAGCATTCTGACAAGATAAGAGACCGTAATACTTCTTTGCGAAAAAGGCAAAAATATGGCGCGAATTTACAAGTTTACGACGAGTAAAACATGATGAAAACTGAATGATATAATAGCGGTATGAAAGAGAAGGCGAAAAATGTCCTGAAGCGTTTGAAAGAGATATCGCCGCAGAAGCGGTATATTCTTAGTTCGCTCGCATTCCTTGCCATCTCTGCAATCTTGCTAACCTGGTTTTTGGAGTACCGCTATTTCGTGAATGATGTCTCGCGTGACTGGGATTTTGTGTTTAGCCGCCCGAAGGTCTTCCTATACAATTCGCTCCTGCTCTACATGGCAATGCTGGCGCTCTGGGCAATTCTTGGTCGACCGGCGATTGTTTTTGGCTTAGTCTGGATAACCGAAATAATTATTGGCTATATTCACATCAATAAAGTTGCGACGCGAGCCTATCCGCTTTTGCCAGAAGATTTTCAGCTCGCCGGTTCTGCTAATAGTCTGACGAAGTTCATAGACTTCTGGCCACTTGCGCGCCTAATTCTAGCATGCGTAATTGTTGTAATTATTACAACAATATTCATCCTGAAAGCAGAGAAGAAGCTATTACTACGCAATCCATCGAAAGATAAATCTTTCTGGGCGCGCCATTTGTTTGGCTTCCGTTTGGTTTTGCTCGCACTAAGCGTGATGGGCTTCATGAACTGGACGGAATTTGTCCGCCATAATAGCGGTGAACGCTACGAAGATATTCCGTTCCTCGATAGTTCCTTTATCGCCTGGAATCAGTCTTGGAATTATAATGACAACGGCTTTATTCTCGGCTTCTTATATAATCTTCAGAAGCTTCAGTTAACCGAACCGGAGGATTACTCGGAAGACTATATCGTCAATGTGCAGCGACATTACGACAATATTGCAAAGGCCCAAAACGCTAAGCGTATCGCTCCGGCCAACGACGATATTAGTCTAGTCGTAATCCTTAACGAGTCATTCTATGATCCGAGTGTTGAGTGGCAGGGCAAGAGCTTCGAAGATTACTATCCGCATAGTGGTGGCGAAGTTATTCCGAACTATCGTAGACTGCAACAGCAATATCCGAGTGGTTATATGTATTCAACGGATTATGGTGGCGGTACGGCTAATATTGAGTTTGAAACTTTGACCGGCCTCTCTAACTATTGGCTCAACACGGTTCCATATACAGCAATTCTTCCAAAAATCGACTCTGTGCCATCGGTTGCAAGCATGCTTAGGAATGACGGCTATACAACGACTGCGATTCATCCTTTCAATGGCGGCATGTATAAGCGCAATATCTCTCTCCCGAAGGAAGGTATCAATACTTTTGTAACCGAGATTGAGATGGATTATAAGGAGCATGATGGCGATTCGGAATATATCAACGATAAATCCGCCTATCGCCAGACTATAAAGACTCTTAAAGAAGGCGGCGATCGCCAGGCGATTGTCTTAATTACGATGCAGAACCATACGCCATATAACTCAAGCACCTATGAGGAGACGCAGTTCAAAATTACGAATAAAGATATAGACGAAGAGGATCGTGAAAAAATCGAGACTTATTATCAGAGTCTTCATAGCTCAGATGAATCTCTTGGCGAGTTTATTGACTCCTTGAATCATCTAGATAAAAAAGTAGCCGTTCTGTATTTTGGTGACCATTCTGCCGGTCTCTTTGACAAGGTAAATGATAATGAAGATAAGCAGGTGCGTGATCTTTCGCGCCTTACCCCATACCTCGTCTATACGAACTACGATACGGATTATAAGGCTAAAGATCTCCCGACTACAAGTCCAAACTGTCTTACAAATACGATGTTGAATACTCTCAACTGGCAGAAGGATACTCGTTACTATCTTATCGATGATGTCTGTAAGGAGTCGCCAATCCTCGCTGCAACTTACTATGATGGCGAAGATTTTGCTGAAACTGAAACGCTGCGCAAATATCGTCTCCTGATTTATGACCTCATGAATGGTAGCGGCTATTGGAAAGATTAGCAACTCGTTCTCTTGCTTTCCGTGATATAATTTAAAGGGGGATTTTAAATATTTGATTTATTGATTAAACATCTGGAAAGAGGGAACTATGAATATACTGTTCATCGTCATAGCTCTCCTTGTTGGTGCAGCGATTGGTGCTGGTATTTTTGCGGCATACAACAAGAGTAAAGAGCGTGGCGGTCAGAATAAAGCCGATGAGCTTATTCGCAAAGCTAAGCACGAATCATCGGAAATTGTTTTGAATGCAAAGAAAGAATCCGCAAAGATTTCCGAGCAGGCCAACCGCGAAGAAGCCGAGCGCCGTAAAGAGTGGCAGCGCGCCGAGAAGCGCCTCGCTGAGCGTGAAGATTCTTTGGACAAAAAACTAGACCAGCTAGATAAGAAGTCTGAAAAACTTCGCCGCGACGAAGACGAGCTTGAGGAACTCAAGAACGAGATTCGCGATGTTCGTGCCAAGGCTCAAGAGAAGCTTGAAAAGATTGCTGGTCTTAGCAAACAAGAAGCTAAAGACAAGCTTGTGCAGATGGTTGAACGCGACTCGAAGAAGGACTTGGCTGATCTGATCATAAAGCAGCAGAAAGCTCTAAGTGATCATGCTGACGAAACCGCCGAAGCGATTCTTCTTACCGCAATGGAGCGTATGAGTAGCGAAGTCACGGCAGATAGAACCGTCACGAGTATTAAGCTTCCTGATGATGACATGAAGGGACGCATTATTGGTAAGGAAGGCCGCAATATTCAGGCTCTCCAGCATGCTACTGGTGTTGATGTGCTTGTTGATGATACTCCAGGCATGGTGGTCTTGAGTAGCTTTGACCCAATTCGTCGTCAGGTTGCCCGCTATGCAATGGAGCGCTTAATGAAAGATGGCCGCATTAATCCTGCAAGCATCGAAGATGCGGTTGCGAAGGCTGAACGCGAAATCGAGAAGGAAGTTGTTCGCGCAGGCGAAGATGCCGCTCGTGAAGTTGGTGTTGTTGGCATCCCACGCGAAATTCTTCACCTCCTCGGCGAGCTTAAGTTCCGTACAAGTTACGGCCAGAATGTGCTTTTGCACTCCGTTGAGATGGCTCACATGGCTGGCATGATTGCTGAAGAGATTGGTGCAGATGTAAACATCGCGAAGACTGCGACCCTTCTTCATGATATGGGTAAATCGGTCACGCACAAGATTGAAGGCAAACATGCAGATATTGGCGCTGAGCTTGCTCGCAAGTACGGTATGAGTGAAGAGATTGTTCATGCAATCGCGGCTCATCATGACGATATCGAACCAACTACTCCAGAAGCGATTATCGTGAAAATCTGTGACGCGGTTTCGGCCGCTCGCCCGGGCGCACGTAATGTTTCCGCAGAGAACTTCGCGGAGCGCATGCGTGGCCTCGAAAATGTCGCAACGAGCTTCCAAGGCATCGAGAAAGCTTATGCAATCTCGGCTGGTCGCGAAATTCGCGTTATTGTTGAGCCGAAGGTTGTCGACGATCTGACTGCTCTGAAACTCGCAAGGGACATCGCGAACAAGATTGAAGCAACGATGCAATATCCAGGCGTCGTTAAAGTTAATGTGATTCGCGAAACCCGCGCAATCGAATACGCAAAGTAAAAAACGAGAACCGCCTCGTGATGGGGCGGCTTTTTGTGCCTAACGCTAGGTTTACGCTTATGTTAAAATAGAAATAAGATGTCTGAAGAACCAGGTCAAAAGAGAGAGGACGGAATTGATTTTGATTCCGCAAATATAGGCAAGAAGAAAAAAGCCGTACAATTTACGGAAATCGAGGGTGCCGAAGAGCGTGCCAAGGCTGCTGAAAAGGCCAAGCTTGCTGCCGAAAAAGAAGCAGAAGAATTGCACCAGGCGGAAGTCGAAGCCGCATCGGCGCGTCAGGCGAAAGCCGAAGATCAAGCTCGCCTTGAAAAAGGCGGATTACTCTACAGGCTTTTTGGTGGTTACCGTAAATGGATCACTCTCGCGATCTTTCTTTTGATTGCTGCTGGAATTGTTGGCTTCATTTGGTGGAAGAATCGCGAGATTCAACTTACACCGCAGCAAGCAGCCAAAGCCTTCTATGAGGAACAGCTGGCAAAAATCGACGAAGATAACTTCGAAGAAACCTATCCTCCCGTGCGTGATGCTATGGATGAAGCTTGGGGTGAAGCGAAGGGTAGTGAAAAATTCTGGTATGCATATTACTACGCGCTTCTCTTGCGCAATGAGGGGTATGCTGAAGAATCGGCTGTTTATGTTCTTAAGCAGACGGCAGTCCCGAGCGAATTAACTCAAGAAGAAAAATGCCTAATACATGAGTTGTGGCTAAACTTCACTGCGTACGATTTAGACTTCGGCTTATCTGATGAAGATTATGGAGGTTGTGAATGAAGAAAAAGATAGCAGCCACAATAATAGTCGCGTTGCTTTGCGCGGCCTTGTCGGCAAGTAATAGTCATGCATATTTTGATGGCGGCAATGGCGCTGGTAGCGGCGGTAGTACATGTAAATATCAAAATGGTTGGAACTGGTGTAGTTCTTACTTGGCCTGGTATTATTACGAGTTTGATCCTAAAGTAGTTGGAAAAGGCATTAGCGGGAGTATTACCGTACCTGTCGATGGCTTTAATTATAAAAACGGATGGTACGACGGAAACGGACAATGGCATCAGAATGATGGTGGGCATCCGACAATCGTGAGAGCCACTCTTTCTGGTCAATGCGCTACATACAGTAAGGGCTTTTATGTTTCTGGATATGCCCTCATGTATGATCCTGGAGGCACTTCGAGAACAGATAAATATCTGGCTGCGATTAATCAATTTAATGGTAATAATGTGGGATATGGTCATCTCGGCTATTCAGGCATGTATCTGAGCCTTAAAAGAAGTAGTAACTCGGGGGATTATGTTAATACGACCCAAAAACTAAATCCGAATGTTTCCTTGCCGAGTGGCGTTAGTAGCGTGACAGTAGTTCCATATGATACGGTGCAGAAAGCCTGGAGTAATGGTGCTAGTACATATGCTGCGCAAGCTAACAAGAATACGGACTTCAATTATTATACTTATTTTTGCGCAGGCGACGCCAATACGATGGGTAGGTATGCCGGCAATGCCAAGATAAAAGTAAATTACAATGGCAGTAGTGACTTTAGTGGTAACGGAGATGCTTCTACTACGGCCCTAGCAAATGATACGCCAAAGCACACCATTAGCGGTACAGGTACTAAAACGATCTATTACGAAGGTTCTGGTGAAGTCCATGGCCAAGAGTTTACTTTGCCTAATGGCTATACGAAATATAACAACACTACGATGAAAGTCAGCACCAAAGTTTCGATGAACGGCAAAGAATATGAAGGGACGAGCACGAGTAGTGATATGACCGGTACTATTACTACGGGCTGGAAGGCATCCGATGCTGGCTATAAAACACTTACGATGGATCCTGGTGATACTGTCACTATTTGTGCAGATAACTACTATCCTCAGAATTACGATAATGGCAGCTGGTCAAATTATGATACGAAAGAAGCCTGCGTTGAACTTGAATACATCAATATCGAGGCCGAGCTTGGCTCCGTGACAGAATTGAAACTAAAAGATGACCAGAACAATGTCGCGCGCGCCATGGGTTACAACACGAGTGTTGCGAAAAGCAACTTAGGTAACGACATCGATAGTGTCGCGTTAAGTGCAACCAATTATTCTCAAGAAGCAAGCCTAAATATTAATCCGGGACAGGTAACCCTCTCGTCGCTACATAAAGTGACTAAGGTAATTACGCAGGGTGACGACATGAACTTGACGCTTCGTGATGTAAAAATCAAAGGCACTAACTCGAGTGGCGTTCAAAGTCAAACGAGCTGCACGGATGATGTAATTAAGAGCGGTCTGTCTTATGTAGATTGTTACAAGACTTCGGGCGAGCGTAATGAAACGGTCTATCCTCAAGATACGGTTACTTATAATGTTTCGACTACTACGCCGACGAAGATTAACTCTGGCGGCGTTGTTAATGCTACCGAAAAAACTTCCTCAGCCTCGATTACCGTGACTGCAGGGCCGGTTAAGTGTGAAAAATTCGATAACGCCGAGATCGGTGTGAACGCGCCGTTTAACTATGGTCGTATTACTCTCTATGGTAATAATAGGCAAGTTTCGGTTGGCGATATAAATAGCAACGATACGGCCGGGAGTCAATGGAAGTCTTCTGAGACGGTTTGGCTTAATCCATCGAATGAAATCTCGTTCTATTACGATGTCTGTATGGGTCATCAGATTGCAAACGATAAGGCCGGCAATGGTGTTAATGACGAGTATTCGGTCAGTACTTCCGATGCTCTTATCGATAAACTCTATACTGCTCGCAGGGTTAGCAAGTCTATCCAAAAGACCAATACAACAAGCCCAGACATTAATGCTACCGAAATCAACACTAGCGCACTTGGGCGTATCAAGGCAAACTATTCTCTGAGCAATCAAAAGACGGATACGAAAAACATTCTGACTGGTATCGATACGGAGCAGAAGATAATGCTCGGACATTCGGTGGATAGCAGTATGAGCTGGAGTAGCCATGGTAATCATAATGGCATTAATTCAAGTGATGTGACTGCTACATTGACGCTCAACACCCCATATAACTATTGGCTAAGTGTTGATCCATGCATTAACTCTACGATGATCTTTATTGGTCAAAAACTTGACTGTACTATCTATCCAAAAGTAAACGAGCGCTTTAATGGCGATGTTGGTTCTAGCTATAAAACAGATATTAAGACTACAAAGCATCTAGTTGCTAAGCTTATGATTGATGCTAATGTGACTGCGGATCAGGTTAAGAGTCTTAATGGCACAGTAGAGGGCGACTACACAAATATCGATTCTATAAGAGCGCATCTTACGGGAGGTTTAGGCTCTGGTTATGAACTCAAACTAGGCGATGGCGACTCCGAGCTGCTTACTTATGACTCCAGCTCGTCTGAAGAATTTAGGAATGGCTTTAAGCTTGATTATGGCGAAATTGAAGGAGGCGAAGAGGTTGGTGCTAAATACTGCTTTGTTTCTGCTCTATATCCAAGCGATAGTCATAACACGGGTTATAATGGCAAACCAGAAGACGAAGGCAATGATAAGTATGCCATTAGTAAGGGCGCCAATCAGAATGCAGCACTAATCGGAGATACTCCGGGTGATGGCGCTAAAACTAGAATTACTGTTTCATGCGCGACGATTGGCAAGAAACCTTCCGTCAGTATTGAAGGTGGTTCGCTGTCTGCTGGTGGCCAGGTTCTTGGCTATGTTACTAACTACAAGAATCGTAAATATGGCTCTTGGGCCGAATATGACCTTTTGAGTGATGAGGTTTCTATCGATGGGACGGATAAAGGCTTTGGTAGTGGTGCTTCGTTTGCATATGTGAATCCTACTTCGAGCAAAAACGCAGCCGTAGACGCCATTGACGCGGGTATATCCGCAACGAGCCTGGCGTATCCTCAATCGTACGGCAATATGGAATCGGGCAAATATGGCGCAACTGAAGAATCGAACAGAGTCGCCAATGTTTCGAGCTCTACTACTGATTCCGAGCCTTTGTCATGGAAATTCGCGACGGCTATCCGCAAGCAGTTTATTGAGAATAGTGAGTCGACAGCAAACACTTGGCGCTCTATAAATATTAGCGACATAGCAACATCTTCGGCTTTGCCAACTATAAGCGAGAATACCTTCTATGTCCTTTATTCGAAGGGTAAGATCACGATCGATCAAGATATCGAGAATGACGCTAATAAATCTGTCGTGGTTATTTATTCAGAAGGCGGCATAGATATTACTGATAACGTAAGCAGGGTTGATGCGTTCTTGATTGCTTACGATCCAGACAAAAGCATTCCTCCTGGCATCGATACCTGCCATGTTGAGCGCCAAAATGAATCGGGCAATTATGTAGATATCGCAAGAAAGGGTGCTTCTAACGGCAATCAGACACTTCTCGAATATTGTAGTAATCCGCTACAGGTAAATGGTGCGGTTCTAACCCATAGCATTACCCTTGATCGTGTCTATGGTGGTGGCAGTGAGAGCGAAATAGACGATTTGGACCCGAAATACTTAGTTAAACGCGCAGAAATCTTTAGTTATGATCCGCGCATCGTCTTCTGGTCCTTCGACTTCACTTGGAATGAGAAGAATGCAAACTCTTCATACGTAGTAGAGTTGACCCCTCGCCTATAATAGGATACTTCCGAAAAACAAAACGCTAATGTATAATAAAAATATATGAAAAACAGAGCGAGCAGACTCGATGCTCGCGTCGACAAAGTTGCGGCGGGCTTCACTATTATCGAGACGATTCTTTTCATCGCGATTGCGGGCTTAGTTTTTACGGGCGTAATTGCGGGTACTAATGGCGCAATTCGTCGCCAGCGCTACAAAGATGCAGTCCAGAGCTTTACTGATGATGTACGCAACCTTTATTCCCTTGCTGAAAATACAGAGGTCTTGTCTTATGGTGACCAAAATGTTGAATGTGGCTGGGATCCTGCTGAATCTAAATGGTCATCGACGAGTAGTAATATAGGGCGCGGTAGAAGCAATTGCTCGGTCTACGGTATTATCGCAAAGATTAGAATGAAGCCAACTAATTCTGATGCTGGCGACAATATTGAGGCTTACTGGCTAATTGGCAAAGATCAACGCGAAGTCGAAAAGGAAGGTACTTATACGACTGACGGAGATTTTCTGAATGCCGCTCATGTTTCGCCTTGGGTATCTATTGGTGGCGAAGAGACTATGATTGAAGCGCAAAAATCTGGGCTCTTCTGGGGGTCAGAGTTGGCGATTCCGTGTTCGTATGACGGGGGCGTGCTTGACGGCGAAGATGATACATCTTTCAGTTTGTCTCCTATCTCAAGTATCTATCCTGAATGTTCTGGCGCTTCTAGTAATGAAGTGATAAAACCAAACAATAGTCTCTCTATCTTCCTTTTAATATATCGTTCGCCAGTCTCAAACGTAATAAGAACTAGAATTAAGGTCCTTGAACCGAGCGAGATGGCTGCCAAAAAAGACTATTATGGAAGTAAGGATGAAACCATTGAACTTGGGGACGACGATTTGTCTAATTTCGACAAAAAACCTATCGCATTTTGTGTTACTGCGGGCGACGGCATGAGCTATAGCGGGGGCTATAGAATGGTAGGTATAAGGGCGAACGCTGGATCGAGCCTAGACGTTCGTCTAGTCGAGGCTGATAGCGAGGAGAACGCATGCAACAAATAAAGAAAAACGCAAAAACAAACTCTCGTCGCGGCGACACTATTGTTGAGGCTGTAATTGCAATTGCGATCTATTCGATTGTTGCAGTTCTAGCAATCGCTTCCATGAATAGCGGTCTCAAGAGTGCGCAGAAAAACCTGGAGAGCACGCTTAGCCGTGCCGCGATTGATTCGCAGGTTGATTCTATCCGTTATATTTATGAGAACTATATTGTTTCGCGCACTAAGGGTGGCAGTGACGCGGACTATTATCAGGCAATCTGGAACCAGCTTATTAATGATCATAGGCTAGAGGTCCATGATACTGATGGGAAAAGGCTTAAAGATTATGTTCATGGCCTCGATAGTGTTGCTGGAGGAACCTGCTCCGATTTAATGTATGCAGATAATAATGGCGAAAAGAGTTTCGTCATAAATGCTCGTGCACTTTATTCTCCTGAAAGCACAGTAACCACGGAAGTGTCTGGTGCTAAATTTACTAAAAACATCAATCAGGTGAGCGATGCTAGGGACAAAGTAATTCTTTCCTATAAGGATGGCCAAATCAAAACGACTCCGCTCTCTCCTCGAGTAATTTATAATCATCTCGATAATGATAGCGGCAACTTGGATGATTCTAGTATCCTGATTGGTAGTAATGAGGGTGAAACCGACGATAGCAAGCTCCCATCCCGTGTCGCGAAGCAGTCTGAAGGTATCTGGGTTGTCTTTGTTGAAGATGAAAGCTACGACTTTTATGTTCGTACTTGCTGGAATGCGGCTGGCGAAAAATCGCCATCAACATTAACTACGGTAATAAGGTTATACAAGGCGGACTAGGATGAAGAAGATGAATAATAAAAAAGGTTTTACGCTAGTCGAGCTCATGCTTGCGGTTGCCTTTTTGGGCACCTTGCTGCTCTCAATTGCAATGTTAACAATTCAGCTTATTAATATTTATACCAAGGGCTCAACAATGCGCTCGATTAATACGACTGCTTCGTCAATTATTAAGGATCTTCGCTCGAGTGTTGGCTATTCTGAAAATATTCCAGATACTCTTGATGCTAAAGACTCTAGAGAGAACTTTTTCTGGCGCAACAATGCTAAGGCCAGCGAATCGACTTATGGTATGTTCTGCACTGGCACTTATACCTATGTTTGGAATTACCGCGACGCGATGCTCAATTATCGCGAAGATAAAACCAATGGCGATTATTTCAAAATTGGAATTGGTGCTGATGAATCCAAGGCAACGGGTTACGCTTTGGCGAAGGTGTATGACAGCAAATGTAACTCCTTTAACAAAGTTGTCAAAGACGCTAAGACTACCTCGGGGTCTAGTCCAATCATTATGGTAAATAAAACAGAAAACCTCACTGTCCTAGTAGATGGCAGAAAGGGTAGTGAAGGTACGGACTTAGCTCTCTATGACTTCTCGGTCATTACTGCCACCCGTAGCAAAGTAACGGGCAGGGCAATCTACGACATTAGCTTCGTGCTTGGTACTATGCAGGGTAACATTAATGTTACTAGCTCGAATGATTACTGCAATAACAACACGCCGGGCGAATATAAGAGCACGCTTGCGTCGCAATATGATGATGTATCGATGGATTACTGCTCAGTTAACCGTTTCGAAGTGGTAGTAAGGCAAACTGGAATAAACATAGACTAAATGAAGTATAATAGAGCTATTGATGGAGGTAAAAATGTCGAAGCAGCAAAAAACTAAACAGGGTATGGCATCAATCTATGTCGTCGTATTCGTAACGATGCTTATTGGTGTTATTACGCTCAGCTTTTTGAAGATCATGCTTTCAGAGACTGGCCGTTCCGAAAAGACCACTTTGGCCGACTCTGCATTAAACTCCGCGATGGCTGGCGTCGAGGATGCGAAGACACTCTGGATTAAGTACCAACAATGCAAAATTAATCCGAGTAGTTACCCGGACTGTAGTGAGGTCGTAAAGAAAGTCGAAGAAAGCGGTGCTGACAACTGCGATTTGGGTACAGGTACCTCTACTGAGCAATCAATTGGCGTTGAAGGTGATAATGGCGATATTACTGATCAGGCATACACATGTGTTAATCTTTCAATCGAAGGTGATTTTGTAGGATCGATTGATAATAGCGAGCCTGTTCTTGTTGTCCCGATGCGTGTTAAAACTTCGGAGCACTCGATCAGAGATATAAAGGGCGTTAATATCTCCTGGAGCACGGAAGACTACAGTGGCGGCGAACTTAGCAATATTACTGGCACTGATAAATATAACAATGTAGTAAACAACACTCCTAAAGATGGTATTCTTGGCAAGAAAGGTGTTAACTCTGATGACGAATATCTTAAACAGAATGGTCTTAAGGTTACGCTGATTCAGAGTGGGGCAGATTACGATATCGACAGCTTCTATGCTGCTGATGGCAATAAGACTAATCGTGGCACTGTTATGCTACTCCCGTCGACGGACGGCGCAACAGATATTGTCGCCGATGCGTTCGTTCAGTCTTCGGACAAGACATATAATGCTCCTGTGGCTGCATATTGCAATCCTGAAGGCACAAGATGTTCAACGAATCTCTACTTCCCTGATCCGGTTAATGGTGATAGAATCGAGGATACCTTCTTCCTGACAATTTCTAGGCTCTATTCTGAACCAAATGTGAATAATGTTACCGTCAAGATGTTTGACAATGATGGCAGCTATGTGAACTTCTTTAATGTGCAGCCAATTGTCGACTCTACTGGTCGTGCAGGCAACTTGCTTCGCCGTGTCGAGGTTCGTCTTGGCGCAAATGCTGGCTCGCTTGTTCCGCTGTCTGAGCTAACGGTTGATGGCACGCTAGATAAACAGCTCTTTGTTACTAAGAACTGTGTTAGCGGCACTACCTCTTGCTATAAGTAAAGTAAAAAGAAATCCCCGGTCTGTGCGATCGGGGATTTTTGTTGGGGGTCTCGTTTGCGTTTGCGCTCGCGATGCGCATTCGCAGCTAGCGCTTGGCTTCTGATTGTGACGCAGCCTGCCAGGCTAACTTACGAGACTTGTGGGATTAGGGAATGGGTGCTTAAAGCTTGTAGCGGGCGACCTCTCCGGACGCGGTGGTGGCTTCAACCGTGATGTCGTCCTCGCCTTCCCTGATGCCGATTCCGTCGATTCCGTCCTCGAGACGATAGCAGCTTCCGCTCTTAGTGATGGCGTAAACCGTGTTGTCGATCATCTCGATTCTGCTCAGTCTAGAAGTCAAAACACTGGAGTTGTCTGCGAATCCGGGACGGTTAAAGAGTTGTCCGTGCAGCCAGCAGGGATTCACGAACTCGTAGGAAACGATGCGGCCGCTCTTAACATTATCGAGGCCAGCAACAGCTTCCTTCATTTCTTTCTCGGACATTGCTACTGAGAGGATAAGGACCCAATTTCTGAGGGCCCAACGGGTTTCGAACGATCTTGTCTCTTCTTTCATAACGCTAGTCTCCTTTGAATAAATATTTGGATTTGCCTAAGATAAAAAGAAACTTTCCCTAATACTAAATAAAAAAGAGCGACTGGAAAGTCTTGTCTATTATATAATATTTTAAGCATAAAATCAATAGATAAAAATATGGCACCCTTTTTAGTAAGGAAAAATAATGAAAAAAGACCTCGAAGAGGACTTAATTTCATCTTGGTGCCCGCGGCTGGACTCGAACCAGTACATCCGTAAAGACACTAGCACCTGAAGCTAGCGCGTCTACCAATTCCGCCACGCGGGCATGCCTCTATTATATCAGATATAACACCTTAAAACATATCTTATCCCCGTGCTATACTAGAGACATGAAACAGTTCTATACTGACGGTTCGGCGATTCCTAATCCAGGCAATGGTGGCTTTGCGGTAATCTGTGATGGCAAACCAGTTGCACTCGGAAGTGAAAAGAATTCTACAAATATCCGCATGGAGGCTTTTGCGCTTATTGCGGCCTTTGGTTTGGCGGAAGCTGGCGATATCATCACGACGGATAGCGAATTTTGGATTAATGTTGTAACGAAGTGGGCTCCAGGATGGGAGCGTAATGGCTGGAAGAAGAAAACGGGCGAGATCAAGAATCTTGAACTCGTTAAGGAACTTTATGCTGCCTTCAAAGCTAATCCAAATGTAAGACTCGAATGGACTCGCGGTCATGTTGGCACCGAAGGTAACGAATTGGCCGATGAATGGGCAAACAAGGCACGCATAGGCGCAAAGATAATTGATGGGGAAGTAGTAGAGGGTAAGAAATGAAGAAAGCAATTGTAAAAACCAAACTTATTAGTCGCTATGACCTAATCAGTACGCTTGCAGAGATCGGCTATAATTTCGAAACGCCATATTGGCAACATGATCGCATTTTTGTTCCAAAGAACTATGATAGGAATCAGTCTAAGCCTCGTCTTTCGCTCCGCACGGTCGTAAAGCAGGATAATGAGACAATCTACGCCCTTGTAATGCGTCAACACTTCGCTAAGACTGGTCTAGATGTAATCCATCGCACGGTTGTAACGGATTATACTGAGGCCGCGCATATTATTTATAGTCTTGGCTACGAGTTTAAAGCAGAGATCAGTCGCCGCCGCGAAGAGCTTCAAATGGGCGAAACAGTTCGCCTCTATATTGATAAAATCGACAATCTTGATGGCTTCTACCTTAAAATTGAAACCGTCTTAGACGAGGACGAATCTCCTGCCGATGCTCGCAAGGATTTGCTAGAAACCTTCAAGGTTCTGAATGTTCGTGACGCTGAACCGATCGATCGTACTTATGGTGAAATGATTGAATCTTCTGACCATGACATTGAAGATATCCCAGAGGCTTTTGCTGAGAAGGAAGAGTCGGAGTCAAAAGAATCCGACGATGGTCATCTAGTTATTGAACGATAAGACCATAAAAAATATCCCCGATCTGGGGATATTTTTTATATAAGATTAGTCAGCCTTTTTGGTTGTCTTTTTTGCAGTAGTTTTCTTAGCTGCTGGCTTCTTTGCTGCGGTTGCCTTCTTGGCTGCAGTCTTTGGAGCGGCCTTGGTTGCGGTCTTCTTAGCGGCAGCCTTCTTTGCGGCTGGCTTTGCTGCGCTAGCTTTGACGAGCTTTACGAGCTTAGCTTTGCGGCGGCTAGCAGTATTCTTCTTGATGAGGCCCTTCTTGTAAGCCTTGTCATATGCGGACTGTGCTGCAGAGAGGTTTTCCTGAGTAGGATTCTTCAAAACAGCCTTGCGTGCGCTTGCGATCTCTTTCTTGATCGCTTCGTTCTTAGCTTTGCGCTTGATTGCTTGGCGCGCAGCCTTCTTAGCAGATTTAATAATCGGCATTAAAAACTTTTCCTTTAAATATTAGTTATACAATTAATTCCATATTATACGCAAAAACTCGCAAAATGTAAAGGGTTGTAATCTGAAGCTTCCCTGATATCCTCTATTGCAATCTTGAAGAGCTTATGCTATTCTCGAAATATAACAGGTCAAAATAAAAAGAATAAACAAAATGGCAAACAAAGATAAAGCTCCTGCCAGCACGGATATCGTCTCGCAGGTAACTGAGAGAATCCGCAACTCAAGCAATATTTTGGTTGCGCTCTCGAAGGATCCGAGCATTGACGAGCTCACTGCTGCGCTCTCATTAACCCTCATTTTGGAGAAGTCCGGCAAGCATGCTACCGCGATTTTCTCTGGTAATACACCAAACATTATCTCGTTCCTGCAACCGGAAAAGACTTTCGAGTCTAATACGGATAGCTTGCAGGATTTCATCATTGCACTAGATAAAGAGAAAGCTGATCATATTCGCTACAAAATTGATGGCGACTTCGTGAAGGTCTTTATTACGCCATACAAGACTACGATTAATGATAAAGATCTTGAGTTTAGCCATGGTGATTTCAATGTTGACCTTGTAATTGCTTTAAATGTTAAGAGTGAAGCGGAACTCGACAGCGCCTTGGTTGAGTACGGACGCATCAAGCACGATGCAAGCTCGATTAATATTTCTCCAGCTGCTCCTGGAAACTTCGGTGATCTTGAATGGGGTGATCCGAGCTCGTCGTCTGTTAGTGAGATGATTTATCGCCTCGCGATGGAATTGCAAGATCCAGAAGCTCCGCTAGTCGATGAAAATGTCGCTACGACTATCTTGACTGGTATTATTTCTGCAACGAATCGCTTCTCGAACGAACGCACGACTGCGGATACGCTCGCAAGTGCCTCGAACTTGCTCGCATTGGGTGCCAATCAGCAATTGATTGCAAAGAATGTTCCGGTAGATATTCTAACGCCTCAGCAAGAAGCCGCTCCAGCACCTGAAGAGAAGTCTGAGGAAGCCCCAGCTAAGAAAACCGAGGAAGCTCCTAAGGAAGAGATAAAGCCTGAAGCTTCAGCTAAAACAGAGCAGCCAGCTCCGGAAAATACCGATCCGACCAATTTTGAGATTACTCATCCGGGCAAGACTGCAGAAGCTAAGGATGAAACTGAACGCATTGTCGAGCAGCTCCAGCAAAAACAAGCTGATGAGCAAGCTAAGGCTGACGCAGAAGCTGAACGTAAGCGCAAAGAACAGGAAGAAACTCAAAAGGCTGAAGAGCAGAAGAATCAGGAAGCTAAGGATGCTGTCTTTGCCAAGGTTAATGCCGAACATGCTGAGCCGAATCCGGTTATCTTTGAGAGCCCAGTTGAGACTCCGAAGAAGGAAGAAATCCTCCCTCCGACTCCACCGCAGGAATTTAATAAACCAGAAGAGAAGAAGGAGCCTAAAGCCGAGCCTGTTCCAGAGCCTGTTGCTAAGCCGGCTGCTGAGCCAGTTGCAATGCCTATCGTAGAGGAAAAACCGGAATCTCAGCCAGTAAGT
Source organism: Candidatus Nanosyncoccaceae bacterium (assembly GCA_045603785.1). Lineage (GTDB taxonomy): Bacteria > Patescibacteriota > Saccharimonadia > Saccharimonadales > Saccharimonadaceae > UBA2834. The sequence continues at coordinate 25,227 of JAZUMV010000006.1, forward strand.
GAACCGGTAGCAATTCCGAACGCGCTTTCGGCTGATAGTGTATTGCCTCCGCCACCAGCACCATTTAATGCTGAGGTTATGCCACCAGTCTTACCGACTGAAAAGCCAGTAGCCGAACCGGTTGCAGCGCCAAATCCTGCTCCTGCAGCTCCGACGCCAGTTGCCGAGGTTAAACCGGTTGAAGAAGCTCCGAAGACGAAGATTCCTACTGCTAATGAAATTGCAGCGGAGTATCAGGCTAAGAAAGAAGCTCTCAAGGAGAAAACGATGCCAGTCATGCCAGCTGTTACGATGCCTAGCGCTGAAAGTGTTGCTCGCGCCATGAATCCTGCGGGCGCTCCAGCTGCTGCGGCTCCGGCACCAGCGCCGGCTGCTCCAACTCTCGCTCCACGACCAGCCGAAACTCCTGTATCGCCAGTGGCACCAGCAGCACCAGCAGCAGCTCCAGCTCCGACTCCAGCCACGCCAAGCAATCCAGTCAATGATCCAAGCGCATTCCATATTCCGGGGATGTAGATGAATCTCTTTTGCGACATTGATGGTACTTTCTGGGAGCATACAGATAAGGATCTGACGCAGTACCGAAAAAATATAAAAGCGGCCGAGCGTTGGCGCGCTGCCGGGAATGTTTTTGGGCTTGCTACGGGGCGCGGTATTCCGAGCATGCATCGCAGTTTTCCGGATTATCCTGAATATACGGACTATATCGTTACGGACAATGGTAGCTTTACGACCGAGATAAAGACCGGGGCTATTGTTGACGAAACAGTTTTTGAAACTCGCCAAATCGCGCAAATTCTCAGCTTTATTCGGACGGTTTACGGCGAAAAAGAAGCTCAAGTATCTTATCATGGCTATTTGCAAGAGTATCAAGTTCCGCTAGCTGCGATAGGTAAAATTCGTGTATGGCTACTCGAGCCGAGGATGGCGGAAAGGCTCTTCTTTGAAATGTCGATTCACTTTGCAGCTGACGCTTACCAGCTACATATTCAGCGCAATGCTTTACCTAGTAGCCTGCCATGGGTCGGCCCAGAATATAAGAGTTTCATTAATATTGTCCCGGCCGAATCGGGGAAAGAATCGGCAATCGCGCATCTCAAGAAACTGCGCAAAATTACCGGCGATGTAGTTGTTTTGGGCGACGACATGAATGATTACGCTATGATCGAGAAATATGATGGTTACGCGATGGCGAATTCCCATCCGAAACTCCTTGAGAAAATGCACCCAGAGCGAATCGTGAAAAGTCCAGAGGCTCTGATTAACAAACTTCTGAAGGAACAAAAAACAAGCCACTAGGCTCGTCTTGTTGTGGTCGGGGCGACCCGACTTGAACGGGCGACCTCGCAGTCCCGAACCGCGCGCGCTACCAACTGCGCCACGCCCCGATGAAAAAATTATAGCACACCTTAAAGATAGAGGTGTGTTATTTTGAATTCAACTCGCAACTTTCGAGCTATCCCCTTCAGGGTCTTTTTATTTTAGTATTATTGTGTTATAATACCTCTATCACAAGCCGATTCGGGGTTTGGCGCAGTTGGTAGCGCGCGCGCTTTGGGAGCGCGAGGTCAGCAGTTCGAGCCTGCTAACCCCGACCATTTTAGAAAAATCGCCCTCGGGGCATTTTTTTATTGTTAATAAAAAAACACCCCTGTCACGGGGGTGCTATTTGTTTTTATCTTACGGTTACATTACCCATATCATTCTCGATTGTAAGAACGACCGGAGCATCACTACTGGAGTTCTGAATATCAGAGTTGCCCAAGTCTACTTTCGAGATAACGCGAACATTTCCGACACTATGGATTTCGACATTGCCCATATCGAGTATGATTGACGAATTCTCCTTTAGGTCAAGGTAATCGATTTCGACATTACCCATGTCGTTTTCGATTTCAATCTTGCCGTAGCAAGCGCCAATCTTGGCGTTGCCGGCATCGAGCGTAAGCTTGGCAACTTTCGCTTCGCCGACTTCGATATTGCCATAGTCGCTTTCGGCGATAATGATAGCTTCCTTGAAGTTACCAATCTTGGTTTCGCCGTAGTCGTTATATAAATTGAAAGTGCCAGCGTAATTTTCTGGAACAGAAACGACAAACTTTACGCCATTTTGATTGAAGCAGAGAAAGTGGCAGTCAGGAGTTTTGCTTTCAAGATTGATCGTGGAGTCGCTGTCGTTAAACTCGACATATCTACTCTCCTTCGCATAGGCGCTCACGAAAATCTTTGCATCTTCTGTGGCTGGAACCGAATTGATTTCGATGTCCCCATACTTTTGATTAATATGAAGCGTATTAAATACCGTTGCGTCGTAGGTTCCGGACGCAACGAGATTGTTGTAATAATCTGAGTCTGAGGAGCCAAAATGGAAGCCAAAACTTGGCAACGGTCTAGTAATTGCGAGAGCAAAGAAGCCGATAACAGCCAAGCCTGCGATCGATAGCAATACGATTAAAAATATGGATAGAGATTTGCTTTTTTGAGCCATCTTAGTTTTCTTCCTTTTTGTCATTCTTCATATCAAGTATGAGATTGGTGATTTCTTTAATGATTGGGTAGAGCAGCCAAAGAATCCAAGTGATGTGCCAAGCACCGGTTAGGAAGCTTGAGGTAAGGTAAACTACAAGGATAGTGAGAGCAATAATGCTTTCGATGCTACCTTTTTGCTTTTCTTCTTTGGTCTTTGCTTTTGCGATTTTCTTGCTTTTATTAATAATCGCTGAGTAGATAATTAATACAGTTGCGCCCGCAATCAATAGTAGGAAGATTGCCGAAGCGACAATTGGATTAATCATTAATACTGGAATCGCGACCATAATAAAAGCGATTGCGACAAAGTAGAGCATAACGCCACCGAGGATTCCGAGCAGCTTCCTTTTTGCCATGATCTTATCTGCTAGTTCGGTTGCACGTTGTGCTTCGTTTTGTGCTTTAACTTCTTCAGCCTCGTCTGAGCCGCCTTCGTGTAATAATTCGTCAGGCGTTACATTATATAGATTGCACAATGGCAAAACCTTGTCTAAATCTGGGCTCGATTGACCTGTTTCCCACTTAGATACGGTTTGGCGTGTGACTTCTAATTTTTCTGCAACTTCTTCCTGGGACAATCCAGCAAGCTTGCGAAGCTTCATTAGTCTTTCTGGTAATGACATGTAAATATTCCTTAAATTTATTAAAATTTATGTGTTAATTATAGTTGGCGCAACAATATTTAACCACCAACTACGCATTACATTTGCGCAACAAAAGTTAACATTTGGACATTATCTTGTAGATTTTTGTCAAAAAATGAGTTGCTGGCTCAAAATAAGGATTGCGCAATGCTTCTCAAGCCGCTTAAGGTGGACAAACAGGGGCGAAGAATGCTAGCATCAAGGGGAATACTTCTATTAATTTTTCAAAACGAGAGGATAATGAAAAAATGAAAAAGAAGATACTCCCATGGGCAATCGTGCTAGCGGCGGGTGCGCTAGTAGCGGCTCTAGTTGTTAATTACATGAAGAATCTCAATACGATAGGGTTTGGGGCTGCCTATGAGTATTCTCAAATTAACGCGGTTATGAGCGTTATGAAAGAAAAGAAGTTGCTCGAAAAGTATATGCCGGGCAATGTTAAGGTAAAATGGTCAATGTTTGACAGTGGCAGCGATCGCCGCGACGCCCTTGCTACCGAAAAGGTCGCAATTGGCGTTCTTGAAAATACCAAGGCTATTACTTCTATTGAGAATGGCTATCCAATCGAGGTTCTTGCTGGTGGCACGATGCAGACGACTGGCGTTTATTCTGCTAATCCGGACGTCAAGAGCGCAAAAGATCTGAAGGGCAAAAAGATTGCTTATCCTGGCACCAAGAATCTTATTCTAAAGAACGATTTCAAGGATTATTACAACATTACTATTAGCGAAGATGATCTTATTCAGGTTGGCGAAGCCGACATGATCAGTATGCTAGTTCAGGGCCAGGTTGACGGCGCTGTTCTTACAAATACTATGGTCGTGAAAGCTCAGGGCCTCAGCGGCGATGTCCATCTAGTCCGTGATCTAACTAGCGAGACTGAAAAGCTCGGTGTCGCTAACTGGTTTATTGGTAGTTCTGATTACTTTGAAAAACATCCAGAATTGCTCGAGCCAGCAATGAAGGCATATGAAGAAGCAATTAATTTGATCAACGAAGACCCACATGCGATGGCAGAAATGCTCGCGCCGCTCTTCGAAATTGACGCTCAGTTGATTGAGGATGAATTTAGAGCCTTCCCACCTAACACTGGTGTTTATGGTTACGACGAAGTTGCTAAGGTGCTTCTCGAAAACGGTGACCTCGACCAAGAGGCGGCTCCATTCACTTCGTTGCCAAATTATTCAAGTATTCCAAAGAAGAAAGCAAGTGATAGCAAAAATTAAAGCATTCTTGAACAAGCCCCTAGCACAGGGGCTTGTTTGGCTGTTAACGATCCTGGTAATCTGGGAAATCGCCTCGCGCTGCGGTCTCGTCGCGAATTATATTTTGCCGCCATTTACAAAAGTGCTTGGAACCTTGGCTCATGAAATCGTAAAAGGTCAATTGCTTATTATGATCGGGCGCTCATTATTGCGCCTCATTGTGGCGATAACTATTAGCCTACTTATTTCGACTGTTATTGTTATGCTTTGTCTCAGGTTCCGCTCATTCAAAAACTTCTATAACCTGCTTTCGAATATCATGAATGCAGTGCCAAGCATGGCGATTTTGCCACTTATTATTATGTGGTTCGGCATCGACAATACCTCGATTATGATCTTGGTAGCGCATAGCGTGGTTTGGACCTTTACGATCTATGTCAATGAAGGTATCGCCTCGCTTTCAAAGGTCTATCGCGACTTTGCAGACAATATCGAGCTTTCGACGATGCGTCGCGTGCGCGATGTGTATTTGCCAGCACTTCTGCCAAATATCGTTTCTGGTCTAAAAGTTGTTTGGGCGCGCGCTTGGCGTTCGCTTATTGGTGCAGAAATCGTCTTTGGTACAATCGGTCGCAATGGCGGTCTCGGCTACTTTATTAATATGAACCGTTTGAATGGCAATATGACCAAGGTGATTGCGGGTATTATTATTATTGCGACAATTGGCTTATTGGTCGAAGCTTTCATCTTCCGTCCGATTCTTAAAAAGTTAAAGAGATGGGGAATGCTCAATGACTAATAAAATCCTCAAAGTAACTGAGCTTTCGAAGAAATTTGGCGACCAAGAAATCTTCAAAGATGTTAAATTCTCTGTCAAAGAAGGCGAGAAGCTAGGCATTATTGGCTATTCTGGTTGTGGCAAAACAACACTGCTGAGAATTCTTGGTGGCTTCGAAAAAGCAGATGCTGGAAAAGTAATAATCGCAAATAAGCGCGTTAAAAAGCCAACCCGTAAAGCTATTATGGTCTTCCAGGACTTTTCACAGCTGCTACCTTGGCGCACGGTGCTGGATAATGTGGTTTGGCCAATGTTGACGACTGGCGTTGAAAAAGAAAAAGAACACGCAACTCGCATTGCAAAAGATTATCTTAAAGAAATGGGGCTCGACGAATCGTCCTTTGATAAATACCCGGTCCAGTTATCTGGTGGCATGAAGCAACGTGTTGCGGTGGCGCGTGCTTTAGCGCTTCGTCCGAAGATTTTGCTGATGGACGAGCCCTTCGCGGCACTAGATAATTTAACGCGCAAAAAGATGCAGGACATTACGCGCAATGCTTGCGAGAAACATAAGATTTCTGCGGTGCTTGTCACGCATAGCGTTAAGGAAGCTGTCGTGATGTGTGATCGAATTCTAATCTTTTGTCCAAATAAAAAATATAAAATCATCAAGAGCGATGAGCGAGCAAAACAACGCATTCGCGAGTTGCTCAAAATCGGGTAATTTTGTCCCATTCTGACCTTTAGAACAGGTTAAGATGTTATACTATAAATATTCAATGCCGAGTTCGGTGATATTAACGAGTTATTTAGGAGCTTTATGCCAGAATATAAGAAAACAGCAGGTAAGAAGAAATCGAAGAAAACCAACAAAGTTTTTAATGCTTTGAGGCTTGGTATTTTCTGGCTGATCGTAATCGCGCTTGGCTGTTCGATTTTCTTTAATCTAAGCGGCGGCGAAGGAGTAGAGGTCGAAAAGAGTATTACCGAAATCCTAGCTTACGCCAATGAGGAAAAACTTGAATCGATTACGGTTCGCGGAAACGAACTCCATGTTAAGGCTCGTCCAGAAACTGACTTGCCGGAGCGCATGCTTTCTCGTAAGGAAGGTGCAGGTACCTTGCAAGAGCAAGGCTTCGAGGAAGCAATTAATACTGGCAAGGTCTCCATTAAAGTTGAAGAGAACTCGGATATTTGGGGAACCGTGCTTGATGTCGCAATGATTGTTCTTCCTACGATCCTCGTCATTCTCTTCCTTGGCCACATGATGCGCCAGGCACAGAATATGAATAATCAGTCGATGGGCTTTGGCAAGGCGAAGGCTCGCATTTACGGCAACGAAAAGAAACGCGTTACTTTCGATGATGTCGCTGGCAACGAAGCTGCCAAGCAAGATTTGAGCGAAATTGTAGATTTCTTAAAGAATCCAAAGAAATATGAGCGCGTCGGCGCGAAGATTCCTCGCGGTGTTTTGCTAGCGGGTGATCCTGGTACTGGCAAAACGTTGATGGCTCGTGCAGTTGCTGGTGAGGCGGGTGTCCCATTCTTCTCGATCTCTGGTTCCGAGTTTGCCGAAATGTTCGTCGGTGTCGGTGCATCTCGCGTCCGTGATCTCTTCTCGAAGGCAAAGAAAAATGCTCCAAGCATTATCTTTATTGATGAAATTGATGCTGTTGCGCACAAGCGTGACGCTCGCGGTGGTGCTGGTCGTGAAGATGAGCAAACTTTAAACCAGATTCTCGTCGAGATGGATGGTTTTGAGAATGAGACCGGTGTCATTGTGATTGCTGCAACTAACCGTATCGATATGCTAGATAAGGCATTGCTCCGCCCAGGCCGTTTTGACCGCCATGTTAATGTTACTTTGCCAGAACGCAAAGATCGCATTGAAATCCTTAAAGTTCACTTCAAGAATAAGCCGATTGCCAAGGATGTCGATCTTGATGCGCTTGCTGCAAAGACTGCCGGTAGTAGTGGAGCTGATCTTGCAAATATTGCAAACGAGGCTGCAATTACGGCTGCTCGTGAAGAACATAAAGAGATTACGAACGCAGATATCACGAGTGCCTTTGAACGTATCGCGATTGGTCCAGAGCGTAAGTCTAAGGTTATGAATGATCATGAGCGCAAGATTACGGCTTACCACGAAGCCGGTCATGCGATTGTTGGTCATGTTCTTCCGGATTCTGACCCAGTCCACAAGATTACGATTATTCCACGCGGTCATGCTGGCGGCGTTACCTGGTTCCTACCGCCAGAGGATCGCAGCTATAAGAATGTCTTCGAACTCAAGGACGTTCTCGCTCGCGCAATGGGTGGCCGTGTTGCTGAATGCCTTATCTTTGGCAAAGACGGCGTTACGACTGGCGCAAGCTCCGATCTTCAGCATGTTGCTGAATTGTCTCGCCAGATGATCTCGGAAGAAGGTCTTGGCAATAAACTTCGTGATCAGGTCTTCAATTCTGATGAAGTAAACTTCTTTGGCGACCGCGCTCGCACCTATTCTGAAAAAACTTCCGAACAGATTGATGCGGAAATCCTCGAGCTTAATCGCGAAGCGCGTAATCGCGCAGAGTCGATCCTAAAGGCGAATAAGAGCTTCTTGGATAAACTCGCTGATGCGCTTCTCGAGAAAGAAACGCTCGAAGCCGAGGAAGTCGTTGAGCTTCTTAAGGGCGCAAAGCTTCCTGAAGATGCTAAGCTTCACGCCTAAAAGCTAGATAAAAAGCACTGGGAGCATATGCTAAAATATAAGCATATGCAAGATAAAAGATCTTCTAAGCGCACGCTTATCCCAGTGCTTATTTTGATTGCCGTGGTATTTACCATAGCAATCGTTGTACTTTTTACAACAGTTTTCTCAAAGAATTCCGAGCTTGTTGTCCTGGTCGCTCCATCTACGGCAACAGTCAGGCTTGATGGTCGAAAAATTAAAAACGGTAGCAACCCAATCAAATCAGGCAAACATACTCTCGAAATCTCTGGCGATGGACTCGAAACAAAAACGATAGATTTTGAAATCGCAAAGAAGGAAACGAAGTCAATCAATGCCTATGCTCTCGGAACGAACGGCTTCGAATACTATCTTGAACATGACGAGGAAATCGAGCGCCTTGGCTTAGTTGCAGATGGCGAAGCGGCAAGCTTTGTGAAAAACTACGAGAAGTCCAAAACAATTCTCGAGCTTCTTCCGCTTAGCATTGCGAAAGAGAATGGCGACAAAAGTTCTACTCTTTCAAAAGGGGATAATTGTACGCGCAGTTTCTGCTTAAAGATTACTGACGATAATGCAGATCTGAGCGCCGAAATGAAAAAGAAGATCGAATCGCTTGGCTATAATCCTGAAGACTACGAGATTCAATATGAGCGCACAGATACGCTCGAAGGGGAGGAAGATGAAGAGTAAATATTACGCGCTGGCAGCTCTGAGTATTGTCGCTGCTGGGCTAAATACTATGGCTAGCTATGCTACTGACGATAAAACGGCCGATGAAGAGAACAGTGCAGCCGAAGTAAGGTTCTATGAACCGAGCAGCTGTTCTTTGGACGATTCTGCTACTAAAGGGAAGCCGGAAACGGCTGAATCTTACGGCTTGTCAACTCTGCAGATGAATTGGATAGATAAATGGCATTCTACTGCGGAAAATCTCTCGATTAAATTTGGTATTCCGTGGGAGGCGGTCATGGCGCAGAGTATTGTCGAGTCTGCTGCCGGTACTTCGACCTATGCCGTAACGCGCAATAATTTCTTTGGCCTCGGTGCTGTTGATGATAACCCGGACAACGCCTATAGCTACGAAAGTCCAGAGGCGGGGTGGCGCGGTTATTATGAATTTATCCAGCGCAATACTTCTCTTTATTCCGCACATGGAGTTTTTGCCGAACCAACTATTACGAATCCATATAAATATATCGAAGCGGTCAAGGCGGCTGGCTACGCAACCGCTTCAGATTATGTCGAGGTGGTTTCGAAATACATCGAGCTGGTCGAGAACCGTGCTGACGACATGGGTTGGGATAGATCTGCGGATTTGGCTTCGGCTCATTCAGATATGCTAGATAACGCAAAGAAGAATCGCTCGGGAAAAAATACTGGTATTTCTCAGTATATTGGCGACGGCTGTAGCTGTTCTGGTGATTCGGGCGCGACTAATATCCGCTGGCAAGATGGCTTCTTGGTTACGAGCTCGCTTACGGGATATAATCGCGTGGAAGTAATTGGCTCGAGTGCTGAATCTAAAATCTCGTCAAATGGCTACGGTTTGAGTTTCGATACGAAGAGTTTGAAAGACATTACGGCTCAAGGGCCAGACAAACTAACGCTTCGCACGGTCGCTCCAAATGATGATTCGACAAAATACATAACCGATGCTTATGCGTTATATCCGAATGGAAACTATCCTCATTTCGCAGTAGATATTCGCAATCATCGTGTTTATCAGTTCTTTTCGGCGAGTAAATCGGCGGCGGCGCTGGATAATGCGAATCGCACGGGCGGCTTGGTCGTAGATATTATCGGTTATCTTGATGATGCTCATTCTGACACGCCATGGGATCTAAACAATGAAAATACCTATAGCGATTCCAACTGGGCCTACGCTGGCAATCTCCTTAAAGCAATCCATGAGGAATATACCATCTCGCTAGCAAAGGATAAAGTTGGCGGCGACGAAAAACTCTGGGACGTCATCAAGAGCTATATTACTGGCGCTCGAGACAATGGGGCTTCGAAGTGTGCCAGCCTCGACGACGAAAACAAGAGTCTCGAAAGTTACGAAGCGAAGCGAATCGCCAACGCTTTCAATAAGGCTTCGCTAGGAGACTATAATCTCCCGAATGGTAAGAGTGGCGATGTTGCTTTTGTGGCATATTTTGTTCAGCGTTTTACGAATCTTGATGTAAAGAATCGAAATTGGGGCTACGGTCGTGATATTGCTTATCTTCTGCAAAGAGACTATCCGATGCTTAGTTCCGGAACCGATCCTAAACCGCTCTCGGTATACAGTGTTACAACTGGTTCGACGACCTGCGCCGGTCAGAACTGTGGCCGTACGGGCATCGTGGTTGGTATTAAGAACGGCATTGTAACAACTATTGAAACGGATTATTCGAGCAGTAAGGCGCGCGTCGAAACACGCCCGATTAGTTATTTTAAGAATAGTATTCATCCGCAAGTATTTACTTATCTGACAAATGAAATCAATGAGGGCGAGTTAACTCAAGGAAGGCAGGGAAACTAATGAAGAAGCCGAATCTTGGTAAATACAACAAAAAAGTGAAGAAAGCTGCCATCACGATAGGCGTAGTGATCTTAGTACTTTTCTTCTTTGCGGGTATCTCGAGCAGTATTATTCGTACGAATGTTGGTGTTGATAACTTTGAAAATAACTATAGTAGCGTCTCAACCTTTACGCGCCGTATTCTCCGCGATGATTTGAAAAAGATCGCCGAATTAAACTCTGGCAAAAAAGATTTTAAGGCTAAGTTTGCCCTTCGTGAAGATGGTAGTGCTACTAGTACTACAAATGAAGAAACAAAAGAGGGGTATGGCTCGTTCTTTGTGGATAGTGATCTGCTACAAATAAGTCTTTATGTCCAACTGAACTGGGGCTCTAGTTTCTCGAGCTCGAGCCAAGTTTTTGATGTCCGTATTGAATGCGCAGAGAAAGACTACTGGAAATATGATAGCAATCATTGCGTTACTCCGGAGCTTGACGAGTCGGCAATGGGCCTAGAATATGAAAATCTAAACATTTTAAAGACTTATATCTCTGACAATACAAATTTCAATGATATGCGTTCAATGTCTTTGGCTTATCTAAAAACGATTGATCCTGTGGCTGAGTCTATTCTTGTCCAGCCGAAGACGGTTCAAGGGCTCGGCGACAATATTGGCGTCGAAGTAGTTGTAGATTTTGAGGATAGCTATTGGCTTTCGATGAATGAATCTGGCATCGTGACGATTACAAAAAATAACATCGAGCTTTGGCGCTACGATAATGCTCAATTCGCTCAGGCAAAACATTATCGCAGTCTTATTGGTAGTTATCTTCCTGTCGAGTTAAAAACGGAAAACGGCACGGATTATGCCTTGCGTTGGAGCGGCGACAATAAGCTCAAGATTAATTCTGATAAATGCGCAAACGGTGACACGAACGCTAAACTTATCGAGGGCGCGAAGGAGTGGCTCGGATCGCAAGGATTTACGGCGAGCGATTTTGAAATTACGACAATAAACTCTTGCGCAGAATAGATAAAACGGAAGTTGTTAGAGTATAATTGTTGATATGGCGCGAAGGAAAAATTATGTCCGTAATGCCGTCTCGGCGGTAAACGCAAAGCTCTCGATTAGGGCTGCTTCGCTTGTACTCGCGAGCTCAACTTTAATATCTGCATTATTGGGTATCTTCCGCGATCGCTGGCTGAACTCAATGTATTATGATACTTACCCGGCCGGCCTTGATGCTTATACTGCTGCATTTTTGGTGCCAGATTTTCTTTACATGATTATTACTTCCGGTGCGCTTTCGGTAACCTTTATTCCGATTCTAAATGAGCGCCTGATGAATAATGACAAAAAAGAAGCCTGGGAGCTTAGCTCGAGTACGCTTAACTTCTTGGCATTGCTTTGTCTTGCTGCGTCCGTAATTATGATCATCTTTGCCGATCCGCTTGTCCGTTATATTGTCGCTCCGGGCCTAAATGAATCTTCGATGTCTCTCGCGATTAGTATGATGCGCGTGATCGCGATTAATCCATTCCTATTTGCAATTACGACTGTCTTGAATAGCATGCAGCAAGCGGTTGGCCGTTTCGTATTCTGTGCGGCGGCGCCAGCTCTATATAACATCGGCATTATTATCGGCATCTTGAGCTTTACGAAGGGCATTAATATCTTTGGTATTCAAGTCTTCCAGGGCGGTATTATGGGTGTTGCAATCGGTGTCGTCTTCGGCGCCTTGATCCAGCTAGTTGTTAGTATTATTGGTCTAATCGGTCTCGGCTTTGATTATAACTTCAAGATTTCTTGGAAGAATAAGGGTTTCCGTACGGTCTTAAAATTACTCCCATCTCGCTCGCTTGATCAGGGCATTGATTATGTCACGGGCATGTTTAATACAAACCTCGCCTCTCGCATGGAGGAGCAGTCGATTCGCGCCTTTCAGCAGGCAAATAGCTTGCAGGCGATGCCGGTAAACTTGATTGGTGTCGCGATTTCGACGGCCTTCTTTGCGCAGCTTAGCCAGGACGCACTCAAGAAAGATAAAGAAGTGTTTATGGAGACATTCAGAAGGGCGCTTCGTACGATTTTATGGATTGCGCTTCCTGTTGCTATGGTTGCGTTCTTTGCTCGCGGCTATGTCGTGAACTTTATTAAAAATGGTGGCGACCCAAAGATTGCTAGCATCCTTGGCTCTTTCGTTGTTGCGATTGTTTGTGGCTCAGTCTTCCATATAGCTTCGCGCGGCTTTTATGCTCGCCAAGACACAAAGACTCCGCTCACGATTTCTGTCATTACCTTTGTTCTTCAGTCGCTCGTAATGCTCGGCCTCTATTTGCTCGGTTTTGGCCCTGAAGGTTTGGCTTATGCGATTTCGTTTGGTACGCTCTTCGAAGCCAGTACTTTGCTTATCTTCCAGAACCGTGCCATGGATCATAAACTATTTAATAAGACTTTCTGGTCGTCCGTCTCGCGCATCTTTATCTCTTCAATCTTTGCAGGGATTAGCTGTTATATTATGACGCGTGTAATGCCGCTTCGCTCATCGAATAACTCTTTCTTTAGTACCTTCCCGAAGTTCTGTGCTATTACGGCAGTTAGCTTTACGGTCTACCTAATTAGCTGCTGGATCTTCCGCGTCGAGGAAGCGAGCCGTGTGTTGGGCTATGTTAAGAATATTCTTTTCCGCAATAATATCTTTAAACCACCAGTAAAGAAGAAATAAATAAGCAACAAAAAACCGCCCCTAGAGGCGGATTTTTGTATTAGTCTTTCTTTTTCAAATCTTTGACTTTGTCTTCGACATCTTTCTTGATGTCTTCAGCCTTGTCTTTGACTTCGTCGGCAACTTCTTCGACTTTCTTGCCGGCATCGGACTTCTTGAACTTATTGCTTAAATCCTTACCAGCTTTTTCTGCTTTATCCCAGGCATCTTTGCCAACTTTCTCGGCTTTATTCCAAGCCTTCTTGCCGGCTTCCTTGCCTTCTTTGATGGTCTTGTCGCTAAAGTCCTTAATATCCTTGCGGGTATCTTTGCCGGACTTTGGGGCGAATAATACGCCCGCAACGGCACCAACGGCAGCGCCAAAAATTGCGCCTAGTGCAAACTTAGAACTTTTTTTGCACTTGCAGTCATCGCAGCCACACTTGCTACAACTCATTTATTTTTCCTCCGTCTCGGATTTCTTGTCTTCCGAGCTTACTTTCTTTGCGCGGCTACGCTTCGAGCTTCGTTCGCCCTTATCTACGTAGCGGTCAACGAAATAACGCACCAAACCGCCCACTGTAGTGAAGTCGCGAACATTGTCCGCGATATCACTTGCAGTTTCAGCGATACCTTGTCCCTGAATCATAATCTTCTTAGCTTCCTTCGTGACGCGAATAAGCGCAATCAGAAGAATGATTCCGGTAACAAGGAAAATGAATAGAGTAACCGAGAGGATGATAACTAAAATCCAGGCCGGTGTTTCCATTCTACTTATTCTCCTCCATCTTCATGAATTCTTGGTATGCAGCATAGAAGTTTGCTGGATCGCCAGTAGTTAGCCACTTACCCTTGCTCTTAGTAATGATGACATCGCCGTCCTGAGTGAGGCGAGTAATTGCATCGACGGTCCAGAGCTCGTTGTCTAGGCCGGTATTGCCAGGAACGAGGTACTTAAAGATATCTGGGGTGAGGAGGTAGCGACCGTAGGAAGTAAGATTCGATGGAGAATCTGCTGGGGTTGCTGGCTTCTCGACGATATGATCGAGGGTCATCTTTTCCTTGTCTGCTAGAGCAATCATGCCGTACTTCTTCCAAGTTTCTTCTGGCATCTCCTGTGCGGTAATGATCGCCTTTGCTTCTGGGTTCTTTTCGTAGGCTTCAATCAAAGTCTTAACATCGCCTTCGCCAAATACGAGGTCATCGCTATAGCAAGCAATAAAGGCTTCGTCTTCGTTAAGGTATGGCTTAGCGCTAACGATTGGGGAGCCATTGCCATATGGAAGACTCTGGTCCTGTTCGATAACCGTAACATTTGCCATATCGAGAACTTCCTTGACGCATTCAAAGCGGTCAGACTTGCCCTGTGAAGCGAGCTGCTTCTCGATCTTTTCTACTGGGTTGCTAAAGAAATCTTCATAAATTGGCTTACCATCAGGAGTTGCAACGATGATAATATCTTTGATGCCAGCAGCGACACACTCTTCAACGACGTGAAGCATGATTGGCTTGGCGCCGAGTGGTAGCATTGCTTTTGGAATAGTCTTCGTGATTGGCAAGAAACGGCTAGCGAAACCTGCATCAGTGATGACTGCTTTAGTTGGTTTTTTGTAGGACATTTATTTTCTCCTTATTATGATAATTTCTTCTGGATTAGTTTGTTGACTGCACCAGGATTGGCTTTGCCTTTCGACTTCTTCATAACTTGTCCCACTAAGAAGCCGATAGCCTTCATTTCTCCGTTTCGCACGTCCTCTGCTGCCTTCTGGCATTCTGGAGCTTGCAAAACTTCGTCTATAATTTGCTCTAGCGCACCCTCGTCATTCTCTTGAAGGAGGTTCATTTCCTTCGCAAGCTCGTGTGGCGACTTGCTAGTGTTTTTCTTATTATACAACCCGATAAAGACCTCTTTACCAGCGGTTGACGATAATTCATTTTTCTCGACCATCTCGGAAAGCTCTGCGAGTTCATTCGCAGTAGCGAGGCTGAAATCTTTGTCGAGATTCTCTTCGGAAAGCAATACGCCAGAGTACCAGTGAGCGACGCGTGGCGCAAGCTTGATATCCTTGTCGCAGACTTCGCTGAGGCGCTCTGCGAGGAGTGGATAATTGAGGATTGCTTCGCGTTCGCTTTCGTCGAGCTTGAGCGGCTCGAACTTTTCGCGGTAATAATCTGGCATCTTTGCCATTTCGGACTTAACTTGATCGACATATTCCCGAGTTAGGACGATAGCTGGAATATCTGGTTCTGGCATATAACGGTAATCTGCGGCGACTTCCTTGCTGCGCTGGCTAGTAGTCTTGCCGGTGGCATCGTTCCAGCCGCGGGTTTCTTGAACAACCTTTTCGCCTTTTTCGAGCAAAGCGATCTGGCGTGCGACTTCGTACTCGACGGCACGTTCAACGCTACGGAATGAGTTGAGATTCTTGACTTCAGTGCGAGTGCCAAGCTCGTCGGTCTTTGAAACGGAAGTATTAACATCGAAGCGCATATTGCCCTGATAAAGGTCGCCATTAGAAGCACCCGAGTAAATCATGAGGCGATGAAGCTCTTCGCAGTAAGCGCGAGCCTGTGCAGCAGAATGAATGTCTGCTTCGGAAACAATCTCAATAAGAGGCGTACCGGCGCGGTTTAAATCTACCAAGCTATAATCGTCGAAGTGAGTAAGTTTGCCTGCATCGCCTTCGAGGTGCGCGTGATGAATGCGGACGGCAGGTTGACCGACTGGATGAATTTCGCCAGCGCCAATGATTGGCATGTACATCTGAGTAATCTGGTAGCCAGCTGGGGAATCTGGATAGAAATAATGTTTGCGATCAAAGCGGCTCTCGAGGTTAATCTTGCAATTCATGGCGAGGCCGGCCTGGACGGCTTTATGGACAGCTTCCTTGTTGAGGACTGGAAGCATGCCAGGTAGCGCGTAATCAAATGGACTAACGCAACTGTTTGGTTCTTTGTCTACGGCATCATTGTCGACGGCGCTAAAAAGCTTCGTCTTCGTGTTTAGCTGGACGTGACATTCGATACCGACTGTAATCTTATATTCTTCACTCATCTAAATTGCTCCTAAATCCTGTAAGGCCTGTTTGTAAGTTTCGAGTGCGTGTTGAGCCTGAGCATAGCTAGGTTCGAAATTTGCTTCGTGAGCAATCTCGTTGCGAAGTTTGTGTGCATGCCAGACTGAGTTGAGCTGCGTAAACTTATCTTTGCCAACTTTCTTAAGGCGGTCGCCCATCGTGCGGCCAGGCGCGCCAATCTCGCAAAGAGCTTTGTCGAGTAGCTTGTCTGCCTTAATGATAGTCATCGAGTAACTGCTAGGTTCTTCCTTCTTGAGGCCATTCTGGATATTCAAGAAATCTATTTGGTACTGTTCCTGATCTAGTTTTGGGCTGTGCTTCTTGGTTAGCAAGATTGTAATAAATAACAAGACGCCGACAATGAGTGCGGCAATCAAGAAAATTACTGGAGAGCTGCTCATTAAGCCTCCTCGCATTTCTTAGCGATGCTAAGGAGAAGCTGATCGCTTTGGCGTTGACCAATAAGCTGCGCGCCAACTGGCAAACCTTCGGCGGTTTTGCCCGCTGGGACGGAAATTGCTGGTAAGCCAGCCATGCTTGCTGGGACCGTCATTGCATCTTCGAGATACATTGTGAGCGGATCGCTAGTTTTTTCGCCGAGCTTGAAAGCTGGGGTTGGAGCAACTGGGCAGAGCAACGCGTCGTACTTTTCGAATGCTTCGTTATAAGCGTTAATGAGAAGCGTGCGGGCTTTCTGAGCCTTCAAATAATAAGCATCGTAGAAACCAGAGCTCAAAACGAAGTTACCAATCATGATACGGCGCTGGTTTTCCTTCATGAAGCCTTCGCTACGAGTCTTGGTGTAGATATCATCAAGGCTCTTGGCTTCTTTGCTGCGAAGAGCGTAACGAATACCATCATAGCGGCTGAGGTTTGAAGCGACTTCTGCTGGCTGGACGACATAATAAATTGCCAAGCCGTATTTAAGAATTGGCATATCGAATTCTTCGATCTCGTAGCCTTGAGCTTCGAGCTTCTTAGCATAATCGCGGACGATTTGTGCGACTTCTGGATTAATGCCGTCACCGAAACAATCGCGAAAAAGGCCAATCTTCTTCTTTACTGGCTGGATTTCGTCGAGACTCTTGGTCCAGTAGTCATCGAGCGTGGTCGAATCTTTGACGTCTTTGCCCGCCATGATGCTCATGACGAGGTCAACATCTTCGGCCTTCTTGGCGAAACAGCCCATCGTATCAGTCGAAGAGGCCATCGCGACAACGCCATAGCGGCTAACTGTGCCATAAGTAGGCTTGATGCCGTAAACGCCGTTAAAGCTTGCTGGTTGACGAATTGAACCGCCGGTATCAGAACCGAGTGCGAATGGAACAATATCGAGCGCGACAGAGACTGCGGAGCCACCAGAAGAGCCACCAGCAACACGAGTGTCGTCTGCGGCGTTTTTGGTAGGGCCAAAATATGAGTTCTCGGTCGAACCGCCATGTGCGAACGCATCGAGGTTAGCGCGACCAATCACGATGGCGCCCTCTGCTTCGAGACGTTTGACGGCTTCTGCGGTAATTGGCGAATGGTAGCTATCTAAAATATGCGCGGCAGCAGTGGTATTGCCGTCGTGACTAGAATAGTTGTCTTTTAGCGCGTAAGGCACGCCGGCGAGTTTGCCAACTTCTTCGCCTCTGGCGATTTTTTCGTCAATTTCTTTCGCGCGAGCCAAGGCATTCTCGGCATTCATCGAAATAAAAATGTTGTGGTCTTTGTATTTTTCGGCCTGATCTAGCGCGCGCTGCACAAGATCGACCGCCTTCGTGGTCTTGTCTGCAATTTTCATAGAACTTTTGGCACCTTTATCTGATTATCTTCTGAATCCGGTGCAAGGTTGAGCAAATCTTCGCGATTCGCCTCAAAGCTTTGGATTTCATCTTCGCGCCAAACATTTTGCATATCAAAGCACTGATAAGTTGGCTCGACGCCGTCGGTATCTAGCTCATCGAGCTGAGAAATATACCCGATAATGCCATCGAGATCCTTCTTGAGAGGCTCAATTTCTTCCTCGCTAATTTCCAAACGAGAAAGCTCTGCTAAATGCAGCACGTCTTCTCTAGTAATAGACATACTATAATTTTACCATAAAACAGAGGTTAAGCTAGCTTGAGCACAATGGGAAAATAGTGGCAGAAAACTAGTCTAAATCGCTGAGCAATTCGATATCTGCGCCGAGCTCGCAAAGGCGTTCGGCGAACTTCTCGTAGCCGCGCGCAATCGAGTAAGTGTTGCGTAAAATTGAAGTACCAGGAGCGGCGAGCATAGCGAGCATGATGACGACGCTTGGACGAAGGGCAGGTGGGGCCATCATTTCGGCTGGGCGCCAGTTGGTTGGACCATTGACAAAAATGCGATGAGCATCAAGAAGCTCGACCTTTGCGTTGAGATTATTAAGCTCGGTTGAGTAAATGGCGCGATTTTCGAATACCCAGTCATGGATGAGGGTGCGACCTTCGGCCTGCGCAGCAATTAGCGAGAAGAATGGCAAACTGTCAATATTGAGGCCAGGGAATGGCATCGGATGAATTTTATCGGCTGGCGCCTTGAGTCGTGAAGGGAATAAGGTGATATCGACAAGATTCGTGAAGCCGTTCTCGCTAAAGTATTCTTTGCTGAGCTCCATTTTTTGACCCATGTTACGCAAGATTTCGAGCTCGATTTCAAGGTAATCTAGCGGTACGCGCTTGATGGTGAGTTCGGAGCTTGTAGCGATGGCGGCAGCAATGAAGCTCATGGCTTCGATTGGGTCTTCGCCAGGAGTGAAATCGATGTTCTTATTGACGGATTTGAGGCCATGAACGGTCAAGTTAGTCGTGCCGAGGCCTTCGATTTTGACGCCCAATGCGACAAGGTATTCGCATACATCGCGTACCATGTAATTCGGGCTGGCGCCGACAATGCGGGTCTTGCCAGGAGTGAGCGCGGCCGCGATGACGGCGTTTTCGGTGACGGTATCGCCGCGTTCGCTGAGGACGATTTTGCGATCGTCACCTGAAATCGGGTTGACTTTCGCGAGATAGAATCCAGATTCACTTACCGAATCGACTTCAAGGCCGAAATGGCTAAGGGCCTGTAGATGCGGTGTGACGGTACGAGTGCCGAGGGAACATCCGCCAGCATATGGCAGTTTGAAACTTTCAAAGAAATGAAGCAGTGGCCCCATCATCATGATGACGGAACGAGTACGGCGCGCTGCGTCGATGTCGAGATTATTGAGCTGAAGTTTGTCTGGAACATTGATTCTTAGGTCGCGATTATCGTTGATCCAGGAGAATTTAACGCCGATCGACTCGAAGACTTCAAGAATACGGTAGACTTCCTCAATATGCGCGAGGTGGTGTAAAGTAGTGGTACCTCTGTTGAGCAAGCTGGCACAAAGAAGACCAACTGCGGCGTTCTTTGAAGTATTAATCGTGACCTCTCCGTGGAGCTGTTTTCCGCCACGAATACGATAAGATTGAGTTGCTGATTGATTGATGCTTATGATTTGACTATGTAGCGCTCTGGAGATTTTTGAGATGATTTCCAGAGAAGCGTTCTGCTTTCCGTGTTCGATACGATTAATTGCAGACTGGCTTGTGCCAATCTTTTTAGCTAGCTCGGCCTGAGTCATTCCGCGGCGTTCGCGTGCTGCGGTTATGCTACGGCCGATTTGAATCATGTAATCAGCGACATCGTTCATAATGGTTATATTATATCACGAAACGCATAGAATATTTATCAATAAGGTTATTTTGGCTAATCTCGGAGTTCTAGAAATGCGGTGATCTATATCAGCCCGAAACAAAATCAAATCAGTGTCAAAAACACAAGAATTTATGTAAAAATTACAACAATAATGGAAAATTGTGTTGTAAAAAATGCCCTTGACACTACATATAGTGTTTGTGTTTAAAAATCGTCCATCTGTTCGTTGTTGTAATATTTACAAACATGCTTGAAAGCCCCCACATATAGCGTTACCATTATTTCAAAGCACGCTAAATATAGCGTGCGAATATTGACAGAAAATAACCAAAATTGAACTAAGGCATACGGAGGTAATATGTTTAAGTCAATCAGGAAGCGTGATGGTAAAGTCACTGCTTTCAAGCAAGAAAAAATTGCAGAAGCTATCGCAAAGGCTGGTGCGGCTACGGGTGAGTTTGGATACGATCGTGCTGAGAATATTGCTGAGAAGGTAGTGCGCGTCGCTCAAGAAGAAATCAAGGAGCGCATCCCTAGCGTTGAGCAGATTCAAGATATCGTCGAGAAGGTCTTGATGCAGTCGGCATTCAAGCGTACTGCTAAGGAATATATCGAATATCGTTTCAATCGCAACCGCGTTCGCGCGTCTAAGTCCGCATTAATGCAGACCTATAGCACTATTTCTGGCGCAGATGCTAGCGAAGATTCTGATGTTAAGCGCGGCAACGCGAACGTTGATGGCAACTCTGCAATGGGTAAGATGCTTCAATTTGGTGCGGAAGGCTCCAAGGAATACGCCAAAGTTTGTATTATGGACCCTCGCTTTACCTACGCTCATGATAACGGCGACATTCATATTCACGATTTGGACTTCCTTGCGACTGGTACTTTGACCTGCTGCCAGACCGACCCGCTAAAACTCTTTGAACATGGCTTCAATACCGGCCATGGCTTCCTCCGTACTCCAAAGTCCATCGGCACTGCTGCGGCGCTTTGTGCAATTATTCTTCAGGCCAACCAGAACGAACAGCATGGCGGTCAGTCTATTCCTAACTTCGACTATGCTCTCGCTCCAAGCGTAGATATGAGCTTCCGCAAGAGTCTCAAAGAAAACATTAAGAAGTACGAAGATTTTACCGGTAAAGAACTCAAGGCTGAAATTCCAGAAACTTTGTCCTATGGTGACGAGAAAGCTATCAAGAAGCTCAAACTCCCAGAGGCGGTCGTTAAAGACGCGAACGAAGATGTTGAAAAACAGACCCTCCAGGCTATGGAAGGTTTCGTGCATAATCTTAACACGATGCATTCCCGCGCTGGTGCACAGGTTCCATTTACAAGTATTAACTTCGGTACGGATACTAGCCCAAGTGGCCGTCTCGTTAGCAAGATGCTTCTCGAAGCTACTATGAATGGTCTTGGCCATCACGAAACGCCAATCTTCCCAATCTCCATCTTCAAGGTTAAGGAAGGCATTAATTACAATCCAGGCGATCCAAACTACGACCTCTTCAAGCGTAGTATGGAAGTGTCCAGCAAGCGCCTCTTCCCGAACTTCTGCTTTATTGATGCTCCGTACAACCTTCAGTACTACAAAGAGGGTGACTATCATACTGAAATCGCAACCATGGGCTGTCGCACGCGCGTCATGAGCTCGGTCTTCCCAGAATCGGACGGCACTCCAGTCAGCCGTGGCAACCTTAGCTTTACTAGCTTGAATCTTGTCCGTATCGGTATCAAATACGGTATCGCAACTGGCGAGCGCAAGGAAGCAGACTGGGATGGCTTCTATCATGAGCTTGACGAAATGATGGATCTCTGCCGCGATCAGCTCCTTGAGCGCTTTGAGTTCCAGGCTAACCAGAAGGTTAAAAACTTCCCATTCCTCATGGGTCAGGGCAACTGGTTTGGCTCCGAGAAGCTCAACCCGAACGATACGCTTCGTGATGTCATTAAGCATGGTACGCTCTCGATCGGCTTCATCGGCCTTGCTGAAACTCTCGTTGCAATGATTGGTAAGCATCATGGCGAATCTGCAGAAGCTCAGGAATTCGGCCTAGATATTATTGGCCACATGCGCGACAAGTGTGACGAATATTCAAAGAAAAAGCATCTCAACTTCTCGCTACTCGCAACGCCTGCCGAAGGTCTTTCTGGCCGCTTTACTCGCATGGATCGCAAGGTTTATGGCAAGATTAAGGGGGTGACTGACCGCGAATTCTATACGAACTCCTTCCACGTCCCTGTCTACTATCCAATCTCTGCCTTCGAGAAGATTGATATCGAGGCGCCATATCACGCTCTCTGTAACGCTGGTCACATTACCTATATCGAGATGGATGGCGACCCGAGCGAAAACATCGAAGCTTTCGAGGCAGTCATTCGCCATATGAAGGAAGCTGGCATCGGTTACGGCTCGGTTAACCACCCAGTCGACCGCGACCCTGTCTGTGGCTACTCTGGCATCATCGCTGACGATACCTGTCCAAACTGTGGCCGTCACGAATTCGATGGTAGCTGTGGCTTTGAGCGCCTTCGCCGCATTACGGGCTACCTAGTCGGCTCGCTCGAGCGCTGGAATGATGGTAAGCGCGCCGAGGAAGCTGCTCGCGTTAAGCACGATGTTAAGGCTGGTCAATACGACTGCAAGACTAAGGCAAAGCGCGAAGAAAAGAAGAGCAAAACTGCCGCCGCGATTGGCAAAAAATAATAATTAGTTGTCGGAAGGTGCCGCGAGTTTTAAACTTGCGGCCTTTTCGTCTAAAATAGGAATAGATATGCAAACTACGAAGACGAATAAACTTTGCACGCCGCAGCATGAAGTCCCGGATGGCTACATTCATCTCTCGGGCGATCTTGAACACGATTCAATTGTGAACGGCCCAGGTCTCCGCGCGGTTTTGTGGGTTCAGGGCTGTCGCCAGCATTGTCCCGGCTGTCAGAATCCGGAAACCTGGACAGAAGATGCTGAAGCTGGTGCAATCGTTAAAATAGAAAAAGTCAAAGACGAACTCCGCAAACTCAAAGGACAGAGCGGTATTACCTTCTGCGGTGGCGAACCGTTGCTTCAAGCCAAGGCCTGCCTCGAGATTGCAAAGTTCTGCAAGGAAGAGCTTGGCTGGAATGTTTGGTCTTTTACGGGGCTCATCTTTGAGCAGTTGCCAAAGGAAGGCCCAGTGCACGACTTTATCTGTGAACTCGATGCGCTCATTGATGGTCCGTTTATCCTACCAAAGCGCGACTTGAGTTTGAAATTCCGCGGCAGCAGCAATCAACGAATTCTTCATCTCAAGAACGGCGAAATTCAATCAATCGAATAAAATAAAATAGCCACCGCGCGAAGCGGTGGCTTGTTGTTTAGGTTGTTGTTTTTTTGGATGGACTTTTGCGCAGCTCTAGCCTTTTTATGGGACCAGAAACTTCCGGGTTATTTCTTTTTCTTCCCGATATCACGCAGTTCCATTGCGGTTGCGCGAAAATCGCGCAGATAGCTTGCGAGCCTTTTGAAGAGCTCGAGCACCTTGGGGCTTCTCTTGCCTCTGCATTTAAGATCATCGTATCCGCAGATGTACTCAATGGCCGACCAGGCGTCCAAAGTCTTATCTCTAATCTGTACTTCCACGGGTGCGGTAACCTTGTTGTCCATAAAGAACACTTCGACACAGATTGTCATATGCAGCGACGAGTAGCCGTTTTCTTTCGGTCCTTTGCGAAGCCAGTTCGGCTGCTTGTTGTAGTGGGCGTATCTCGAATTTTCCGGGTCATCAATGTAATCTTTGACTCTGCTAACATAGAGACCGGTCTGGTTTTGCAGTGCTTCCGCGATCTGGTAGATATCATCCTCGAAAGGAGTGATGATACGGATGCCGGCGATATCCAGGATGGTTCGCAGGTTTTCAGGAGTGAGCTCCTTACCCTGGCGACGCATTTTTTCGACACAGGAATCGAAGGTCTTGATTCGATAGGTTATCGTGTCGATAAGCGTGCGTTCTTCGGATGCTTCCATGCCTCTGCGAAGGTTTTTGACTCTCGCGAGTAGAATCTCCATTGCCGCCTCGGCTTCAAGCGAGTAGCGGCGATATTCCTGCTTAAGGGCCTGATACTGGATTTCATCCAGTGTGATACTGTTTGTCTCCAAAAATAATCACCTCTTGAAATATACTTCGCTTTTGCACCTCTGAAAGAGAGCAAAAAGCAACCCACATACTATATCAGATTTTAAGCATAAAGTCAATCGCATTCTATTTTGGTGGTTATCTGTTAAAATAAGCATAAAGGAGAAGTCATGTCTGAAAAAATGCCATCAAGTATCTCGAGCGAGGAAGACGAGATAATAGCAGCCGAGCAATCTGAGACTCAAGATGATGAACAGGAAGAGAAAAAGAAACGAGGTCTCGGTAAAGCAGTCATGTCTTTCGTTTCTAAGTTGCGCCGTCATTTTGGCGGAGCCGAGGAATCTTTCGATGATTGGGCAAAGCGTGCCGAGCAAAAAGAAATAGACGACCTAGATAAAAACATTGATATCATGACTGCTAACCTAGAGACCGAAGCCGCGAGGATTCGTGAATCTGGCGGCGATAATATCCAGAGCGTGATTTATATCTCTACGCGTCTCTATTCAGGTAATCGCAAAATACCAGCTTGATCCAAACAGGCATGAAGATATGATTGCTGGCGCATACGACGGTGAGCCAGACAGAGGCCTCCCGACACTAACTGCTATCGCAAGAGGCTCTGCGACCACGGAGGATTTGCAGACAGCCCTAGAAGTCGACGCCGAATCGGACGAAATTACGCCTGAACGCATCTCGAAAATGCGCCGATATCTCAGAATGGAGCCGTTCGCAAGAGCTTTGTCTGGGGACTACTCAGACTTCTCGTCTATTGGTGATGTTACAGGTAGGAACTGGATGGCTAGCCCAGACGCAAGAGTTAAAACATATCTTGAAAGTTATCGCGAGAAACTTCAGTCGCATCTTGATAAAGGGGATGTTAGCGAGCTTGAGCGTCAGGCGATCGAGGCCGAAATTGCAATGCTTGACGAAAATCTCCAAGAGATGGCGAGAAAAAGAGAAGCGGAACAGTCTCGCGAGGAGGAATCGGAACAACCTCGTCGGGAATTGGCGCAAGTGGAGGCCCCAGAGAGTAGCGAGTTAACCGAGCCGGTATATGATTCGATCTTTGACCCAAGGCTCCAGAAGAAGATTAAGGGCGATATACGAGAACAGATGAACTCGGCAGTCTCTGACGAAACCATGATAGAAGCCGTAGAAATGATTTTAAGTCAATATGAGCGCATTATTCCAGAGCTCGAAGCGGAAATCGCTGAAAAAGGCGACCAGGCTACTCCTGAAGAGAAAGAAGAGCTCGAAAAACGCAAAGATGCCAGGGCTCGCAATCAAATTGAATATATTAGCCGTTTCCTTCCAACCGAAATGAGGGATGCTTTCAAAGAGCAAACGGATTTTGACGAAGATCCATCAAAGCGTGAGGAGAGATTTGTCTTGCCTATCTTAGTATCGGCCGCTCGCGGCGAGCTCGATCTGGACGCTCTCGACACTTATCTGGACGAGCATGTTGGCGATATGCCGAAAGAAAAACGCGACAAGATCTTGCAATCCTATCGCGATTTTCTCCAAGCTATACTAGATAGCAAACAGTAGCTATTCGCCTATCTTCTTGTGGGCTGGATTGTCGTAGTATCGTTTCATGAAGCTATCGTCGTAGTATTTATCTAAGAATGTCTCAAGGGAGTTCGTGGCTGGCTTCGATTCGCTTCTTGTGCCGTAACGGAAAAGCGCGGTATAAGATACGACATGGCTAAGAAGTACGAAAATCATAAATGTTGGCATAATGACATTACCAATACGCTTCGGTAGTAGTTCGATGAACTTTGATAGCGCTGGATAGATCAACTTAACAAAGATTAGCCCACCTGCGCCCCAGAAGAGCATATATGGAATGGTGGTTCTGCCCATAATATTAAGGAATTTATCCGAGTAATCCCACGCATTTGCCTTGAAGACGTATTCGCTAATAAGGCTCGAAATCATCTCAGTTACGCCGCCAATAAGGCAAGAATAGATGTAAGTAAGCCACCACTTGCGTTTGAGATTCTTGCAGAGTAGGAAAGAGAAAGCAAAGAAGCCGGCGCCATAGACTGGATTAAACGGCCCATAAATGATACCTTGTCTGGACAACCATTGACCAGTTCGGAAGAAGGTTAGGATTTCCTCGTAATAAGTACCAATCATGCACCCTATAAGATATACAAGAAGCAACTTGTAAAAACAAAAACCCTCGGCGAATTTCTCGTCTTTTTTAGTTCTGGTCTTGAATGCATATAGCGCCATCGCGGCTAGTCCGATGTAGAAAATCCATCTTGTGCCATAAACACCAAGGTAATGGTGTGCGATGAAATAAATCGTGAAATATGCTGCTAGCCCAACCTGAATAAGGATGTCTTTTTTGCTTAACTTTTGCTTTTTTGCGGTGCTTTTCTTGCTATTCTTTGCCATAAATAAAGCTCTTATGTTTATCTCTACTATAACTATAACAGATTGACAAAATATCATGCTTATGGTATAATATAACGCGTTTACGCATGAGCGTCTGTTCTTTACTATCCCCTTAAAGAACTCCGTTCATATAAGCCTACTTGTAGAAAGGTAAAAAGCCATGAAAAAGATCTTTTCAATTCTAACCGTTATCGCTGTCATGACTATTGGCGGCATTATCCTCGCGAAAACTACTGCGAAAGCTGGCACAGCCAAGTATGACCTCAAATACTATAACGCCTACATGAAGGCGCTCGACAAGGTTGACGATTCGAGCTTGAGCAGCACGGAAGGCACTTGGGAACCAACATCAACTCTCGAATACTCGAAAGAGCACGCAGTTGAGCCGGGTGAAAGAGCTGTACAGATGACAGAAACGTCGAAGGCGGCAATCCGGGATTATCTCAAAGACTACGACTTCCTTGAGTGGGAGCGCTTTGAGAAGACTCAGCCGATGGCGACCAAGATCAAAAAAAGAAGGCGTAAGAGCGTTTTATGATCTTGAGTCTAACTGCATCTACATCGATGCAGAGAAGATGGATCAGGAGACCGTAACACACGAGCTGCTCCATGCGCTCACGACGAACTACTCGATTATGTCGAGCGTCTTCTATGAGGGCTTCACGGAGTACCTCGCGCAGCAAATCACTCCCACAGGTGGTGGTTCGTACCTGCATGCCTATGTGTTTGCGGAAGCCTATGTCCAAGCCTATGGCCTCGAGAAAGCGCTCCGCGATTATATGGCCGACACGGCTACGGACGACATTGATGAGAAGCTCAGAGTTCCTCGTTATACCAATAATATTGAGCTTTGCATCTGGAGCGTTTCCAGAGGAGTCCTTGATGCGTTTCCGCAGGAAGTCGCCATCGAAGGTTACTATTGCTATGTTAAAGCTCTCGGTATCGAGCCGAGCGAGATGTCGGAATACATGATAAAACTCCTTCCGTACTTGAACGGATACAAGGATGGTGCCGTGGATTATCTTAACAGTTTGAAGTGAAGGTAATGCATGTAAAGGGGATGAGGAGCCGTCCTGTTAAGGGCGGCTTTTTCTTATAAAGATAAATCGCGCCTGGAAGCAGCATCAAATTTGCCAATATTAAAACCAAACAGTATGTGTTGAGATGGGAATTCACATAACTCGCAAAGTCCAATATATTCATGCCGCTTTTGTAATTTCGGAACGAACTAAACAATTCATATCCTGCGACCAATATTGTTAGCGTTATCGTGATTGCCAGCGCGCATTTTGCGCTTTTTGCATCTCCTCTCTTCATCATTTTTTAATTATAATATTAGTATTAACAATGAATAACGATAAGGATTATGAAATGTTTAGCGATGTAACTAACGACAATATTGATAGCTATTTAGAATCTGGGCAACTAAAGAGAATATATTTAATCTCTCCTGATTATTTTGGCGGTAGCGAGGGTATCGAAAACCAGTTTGTCGGCACGCCTGATTCAGAAAAAGAGAAGCAGCGCTCCGATGATGAACTATATGATGCTTTAAAGAGTGGCAAAAACGTAAGCAACTTTCATATCGGCTTGGATTACGATGAAGCATCTAAATCTATTGTTCCAAAGAGAGTAGTGATAGTTGCGACGATTGACGGCGAGGATTACCGCAGAGTTATTGAAATTTGGTAGTTTATTCACTACTAAAAAATCGGCCAAAATGCCGAATTAAAAAACTTGGTGGATCCAACAGGGCAGCGGCTTTCTGCCGAAAGCCTTGCTTCGCTGGCGTCGCCTCGGAAATAGAAATGCAAGCATTTCTGCTTCGCTCGGCTCCTGGCTCGCGTGAACCTACGGTTCTCGCCCTGTTGACTCAAAGACAAGACTAAGAAAAAATACCCTCTGGGTATTTTCTTAGTCTTGTGGTGGATCCAACAGGGCTTGAACCTGTGACCTCACGAATGTGAATCGTGCGCACTAGCCAGCTGAGCTAAGGTCCCGTACGACTTATTATAACATATTATGATATAATAAGGCTATGGATTTTGATTTTACAAAACTAGAAACAGAAAAAGCAGAGATTGAGGCGTTTTTGGCGAAGCCGGAGGCGTATGCGGACCCGGAGTTTGCGAGCAAGAACAGGCGAGCGGGGATACTCAGGGAAATTTTAGAATTGAATAAAAAAATTGTTCAATTTTCGGCGAATTTAACAGAGGCGGAGGAGTTACTGGATGACCCAGAGCTGGGCGAGATGGCGCGAGAGGATGCGGCGAATTTGAAGGGGGAGATCGAAACGGCGCAGGCGAAGCTGGAAGAGCTGTTGATTCCGCGCG
>JAZUMV010000007.1:0-140782 GCA_045603785.1 Candidatus Nanosyncoccaceae bacterium
ACCTGCCGATTCTTTGGATCACGGTATTTACTATTATAAAGGCGCTAAATGTGGTGACAGCGAAGGTACTGTAAGTAGTTCTGGTATGGGTGCCGATAATATCGCCTTGCGTTTCCGCCTTGAAGGTGGCGCGATTTACTGCGGTGACAACCAGTAATAAATAACCGAAGTATAATAAAAAGGGCCTTCTCTTGAAGGCCCTTTTATGATGATTGCGACCAAAGCATATACGGACTTTTGAGGGAACGTACCCATTTAGTTCTCGAGAAAGTGTCGTATATGCTTTGGCTGTATTCTACTAACGCTTGCCACTTTTTTCAAAAATGCGTTAAGCTCGGCGCATGGATTATAAGGTTGCGAATTTAAACGAAGAATTTCTAACAAGATTATATGAGCCAATGTCAAAGCTCTGGCCCAATCCGCCGCCGGAAAAACTTTGGCAAATCGGCGAGTTGCCGCCACGCCCAAAAGACTCAATAGTAGTCGCTATTGTTGGTAGTCGACACTGTACGGACTATGGCGCGGCGCTGGCATATAACACTGCTAAAACGCTTGCGGAGCACGGCGTGATAGTTGTGAGCGGCATGGCTTACGGAATTGATGGCTACGCGCATCGTGGCTGCCTGGATGGTGGCGGCAAGACGGTTGCAGTGCTTGGTACGCCCATCGCAAAGCTCTATCCCGCCTCGAATCGAGGGCTCGCGAAAGAGATTGTGGCGCACGGCGGCGCGATTCTGTCAGAATTTGGTCCAGAAGATAAGACCTATCGCGACGCGTTTCGGTATCGAAATCGTATTGTGAGCGGCTTAGCGGATGCTTTGCTAATAATTGAGGCCGCGGAACGCTCCGGTACTATTTCTACGGCTAATTTTGCTAACGAACAGGGGCGCTCGGTTTTTGTGGTACCAGGAGATTTATATAGAGAAAGCTCGGCTGGTGCGAATCGGCTCATTATGGACGGTGCGAGCATATTTATGGGCGTCGACGAAATGATGGATGTTATAGATTCTGGTTGGCGCAGCAAGAATAAGCCGAAGGAAGAGAATTATACAAAAGCACAGCGCACGATTCTATATGCGCTTTCGCGCGGAAAAGCTTCAATGGATTGCTTGGCGGAGAAGCTGAAGCTAAGTATTCAAGAAATCTGCTCGGCGATTTCCGAATTGGAAATGGACGGAGTAATAAAAAGCGATCCAATCGGCAATTGGTCGTTGGTTCGTTAAAATGCTTGTGGTAAAATATATATAAGATTTAAGAAAAGAGGGCATCAACTAATGGCAAACAAGGTAATGGTTGTTGGTACCGGCAATGTCGGCATGAGCTTCGCTTATTCGCTCGTACATCAGCGAACCAACGTCAATGAACTTATTCTCGTAGATATCAACAAGGAAGACGCAGAAGGTGAAGCAATCGATCTTCGTGATACGCTCGCGGTCGCTCCGGCATATCTTAAGATTCGCTCTGGCGAATACTCTGATGCTACGGACTGCGACATTATTGTAATCACTGCTGGTGTTCCGCAGAAGCCTGGCGAATCTCGCATGGATTTGCTTCGCAAGAATGCCTCTATCTTCAAGGATATGATTGGTCAGATTATGGCTTCTGGCTTCAATGGTATTTTTGTCATTGTAAGCAATCCAATGGATGTCCTAACTTACCTCACTTGGCGCTATTCTGGTTTGCCTCCGGAAAGAGTGATTGGATCCGGTACGGTTCTGGATTCTGCTCGTTTGCGCTTCCGCATCGCTCAGCGCTTGCATGTTCATCCAAAAGCGATTCATGCCTATCAGGTTGGCGAACACGGAGATTCCGAGCTTGCGCTTTGGAGCTGTGCTAATGTTGGCGGCCAAGATGTCCGCGATTTGATTGATGAGCAGGCCCGCGCCGAGATTGAAGAATATGCCCGCCATGAGGCCTACACGATTATTGAAAAGAAGGGTGCAACCTATTATGGTATCGGTAGCTGCTTAGCTACAATTGTGAACTGTATCCTTAACGACGAGAATCGTATTCTGCCGGTCAGTAACTACGACGAATTGAGTGGCACATATAATGGCTTCCCAGCAGTACTTGGCCGCGAAGGTATCGTTCGCCGCATTGGTCTTAAGATCTCTGATGATGAGCAGATTAAGCTCAACGCAAGTATTCAGGTATTGAGAGATGCAATTAAAGAAGTAGAATCAGAATAATAAAGACTTCCATTAATTCTTATGACCCGGAACTCCGCTTCGCTCTTATACGTTCCGGGTCATAAGAAATATAGGCGGTCTTTTTTGTACCGATTTAAGCTCTTGCGCTTTCGTATCTTTTGTGTCATAATATTGGAATGGAGCTACTAACTTTAATTCTAAGCTCTGCGATATTTCTTGAAATGTCCGCTCTCTGTGTATCGCATTTTGGTAAGAAGAAACTCAATTTTGGCAACAATAGGCGCAAAGTCTTTGTAGATACATCGGTCCTGATCGATGGCCGCATCTTAGCGGTCGCAAAGGCTGGCTTTTTGGGTGATGAGATTCTCATTCCTCGCTCAGTCGTGCGCGAATTGCAGCTCTTAGCTGACGGCTCTGATCCCGAGAAGCGCTTACGTGCTCGTTATGGCCTAGATGTCATTAATGAGCTTGAGCGTGTCGAATTGGCTGATGTAAAGGTCTTTCAGGATGATGCGCGCCGCGTGAAGGTTGATGAACGCCTTCTTGAGCTAGCGCACGAACATAAGGCTCTAATCCTTACTAACGATTACAACCTTATTAAAGTTGCCCAGACCGAACATATCGATTGCATTAATGTAAATGAGCTTGCTCAAGGCTTGCGTACTGAATACTTGCCTGGCGATAAACTAAAAGTAAAGATCGTCGGTACGGGTTCAAATCCAAAGCAGGGTGTAGCCTATCTTCCTGATGGCACGATGGTTGTTGTAGATAATGCGGAGCGCTTTGCTGGCAAGAATGAGTTTGTTGGCATTGAATTTGTTCGCTATCTTCAGACGAATGCGGGCAAGATGATGTTTGCGAAGCTTGCGGAAGAACCAAAGAACCAGAATAAAACGCGCGGTCGCAAAGCGAATAAACAGCGTAAGAATCAAAAGAATAAATAAAAAATACTCCTCGATTTGAGGAGTATTTTTTTGTTGATGGCTATTTCTTTGTAACTTCTTTCGAATCAGTTGCGCTTGATCTATAGCCTGCATCATCTGAGACATTTACGGTAGCCGTTACGGTGCCTTCGGTTGAGCCAGGAATCGTGTAGTTGATTGGTGTACCGGCGCCACCTTGTGCTACAACCGAACCATTAACTTCGAGTGTCCAGCTCGCGCCGCCGTGTGTACCATTCGACACCGATCCCGTAATCTTTCTCGATTCAGCATCAATACTTACGCTTGCGCTAGGCCGCACGTCACTACAGGAGTGAACATCATCGTCCTCCTCCGGATCGTAATCTTCAGCCGTGTATGAATCCTTCTTTGTCATTGGATCATAAGTCTTGGTGACTTCGACTGAAACGCGAGTTTCTTCAGGAGTACAGTCAGTTGCTTTCTTCTTCGAAATCGAGTCGAATGCCATAGTTTCCTTAGAGATACCAGACTTGCTTTGGTTGTACCAGCTTGGCCAAATATCGGTCTTGCCACCAATGGTCAAAGTCTGAATGCCGTCTGGACGTTCGAAAGTCTGACCAGGAGTCCAACGACCGTCGGCTTCGTAAACCTCCTCGTGGACACGGTCCTGATACATTTCATTGATCTTGAAACATACCCAGTGCTGATCGGTTGTTAACGGGCTACCATCATGGTTACCGTTCCAAATTGCCGTTGCGAGTACTGGCGATGCGCTTAGAGACCAAGAATCCTTTGCGTAACCCATACCGTTATCCGTAGTACCGGTCTTTGCTGCATATGGAGTCCTTGCGCTCCAGAAGCCTGGGTAGTGGGCGAAGTTATAGCCACCGAATACCTGGCTACGAGTGTTTACGTCGGAAAGAATATCAAGAACCATATAGGCAACCTGAGGATCGACAACGCGTTCGCCTTCAGAATCAGTCCAGGACTCAATGATATCGCCGGAGGAATTCTTTACTTCGAGAATGTATGAAATATCCTTATAAACGCCGCCGCGAGCAAGACTTGCGTAAGCGTTTGCGTGCTCAACTGGGCGTACAGAACAACCACCACCAATTGCCATAGATAGACCTGCGGTTTCGCCATTGGCGCAATAAGATTTCTCGCCAAGCTTATGTGCAATATCTAGGCTATTCTCAATACCATTAATGTACAAAGCCTTAACTGCAGGAATATTCAAAGATGCTGCGAGCGACTGGCGAATCGTGTAGTTGCCGTGGAAGCGACCATCAGCGTTGCGGAGCTTACAGCCTCCACCTGAACCTGCGCAGTAGATGCTATCGATATTCTTATCTGGGAGAACATAGCCTGGGCCATAGTTGATACCGTCGCGCTCCATGAAGAGTGGTGTGTAGTCTAGGATAGGCTTGATGGACGAACCTGGCTCAAGTAGGGATGTCGCTGCATTGACCTGGCCGTAACCTTCGACATTCCAGTCGATACTACCGACCATTGCGATGACTTGAGATGTCTCGACATCGACAGAAACAAGCGTTGCGTTATCTGAACCGTTTACATAAGACATTAATTCCTCGCCAGCGTCGACTGCTTCCTCGGCGATTTGCTGTGCACGAAGATCAATTGTGGTTTTAATCGTGAAGCCGCCCTCGCGGAGAACCTTCAAACCGTACTTTGCTTCAAGCTGGCTTTTTGCTTCAAGAACAGCCCATGGCGCCAAGATGTTTTCATACTGGCTTTGCTCTGGCTGGATGCGTGCGATAATATCAACTGCTTTTGCCTCGTCGCATTGTTCCTGGCTGATGTAGCCCATTTCAACCATGACATCGAGCGTCTTGTGCTGGCGCGCAATCAGACCCTCGTGACCTTCAATATTGTATGGGTTGTATACACCAGGGTTATTTGGGATAGCTGCGAGAAGGGCAGACTCAGCGAGATCGAGATCCTTTGCGCTCTTCTTGAAATAAGTCTGAGCAGCGGATTCGACACCATTACGGCGGCCACCATAAGGAGACTCGTTCAAGTAAAGCGTAATAATCTGTTCCTTGTCATAGAGTTTTTCGATCTCAATAGCAAGAATCATTTCCTTGATCTTACGAGGAATACCGGATGCGGTACGATCCTTTGCTTCCTCGGAGAAGTAGACCTGCTTGATGAGCTGCTGTGTCAAAGTGGAACCACCCTGAACTGCGCCACCACGAAGAGTAACCCAAGCTGCACGAACAAGTGCCTTTGCGTCAACGCCTGGGTGATTATAGAAGTTCTTGTCCTCGATTGCGACGGTTGCCTGGCGCATATAAGTAGAAATATCTTCGCCATCAGCAACAAGACGGTAGTCGCCAGAGCCCTTATCTTCCCAAAGAACCTCGCCGTTGCGGTCTAGGTACACATTAACAGTATCCTGAACGCGACTTGCAAGTTCCTCTGGATTGATGGCAGCCAAGTCCTTCTTGTAATACAAGAACAAACCGCCAACACCAATCACGACAATCAAAATACAGGCCAAAACAAACTTTAAAAGACGAATTTGGCCACGCTTCGAGAACCACGCCTTAAAGAAACGATCTGGACGCAATCTCTGGAAGAAGCGGATGATTGGATTTTTAGATAACTTAGCTTCTTCTTCGGCGCGCTTACGGGCTTTCTGATCGGCCCTGATGCGGCGCTTGTAGGCTAAGTTTGCATATAGAGACATGCCATTACCACCCCTGCTGGAAGACTTTTTCTTAGTCTTCTTCTTTGTGTCCTCGGCCTTCTCAGACTTAGAAAAAGAAAATGGTTTCTTGATCTTCGTTGTCTGAGCGGCTTTTTTGCCAGCACGAATAATAGCGGCAGATTTTTTACTCGCAGTTTTATCGTTTGCCATTCTTTAATTATACACGATGCGCATATAGTCGTCCATAAACATAGCCATTTTACTAGTGGCGTAATATGGGGTAAAATAAGCTATTATGAGTCATTATGAGCCACTAAAAATCGAAGAAAAATGGCAGGCGATTTGGGAGAAAGAAAAGCCCTTCGCTGCCAAAGATGGCGACAAGCGACCGAAGGTCTTTGTTGCTGAAATGTTTCCTTATCCATCAGGAGCAGGCCTCCATGTCGGCCATGTTCGCAACTTCTCAATTGTAGACTGCGTTGCGCGCTTCTATGCTCAGAATGATTATAATGTCCTACGCCCATTCGGCTACGATACCTTTGGCCTCCCAGCAGAGAACTATGCTATTAAGACCGGTACCGCTCCGCAGGATGTTACTCTTACAAATATTGAAAACTTCCGTAAACAGGCTAAGCGCCTCGGCTATGCCATTGACTGGTCGCGCGAAATTAACACCTCCGATCCTGAATATTATAAATGGACGCAGTGGTGCTTCTTACAGCTCTTCAAGAAAGGTTTGGCATATCAGGCGGAGAGCTATCAGTGGTGGTGCCCAGTAGATCAGACCGTTCTTGCGAATGAGCAGGTTGAAAATGGTCATTGCTGGCGCTGTGGTTGCGAAGTCGAAAAGAAGAAGATGAAACAGTGGTTCTTCCGTATTACCGCTTACGCTGACGAATTGCTAGACGAGATTGACTCGCTCGACTGGCCGGAAAAAATTAAGACCATGCAGAAGAACTGGATTGGTCGCAGTGAAGGTGCTGAGGTTAAGTTCAAGATTAAGGACAGCAAAGAAGATATCACTGTCTTTACGACTCGCCCTGATACGCTATATGGTGCAACCTTCATGGTATTGGCTCCAGAACATCCAATTATTGCAAAAATCGCAACCGAAGATGTCCGCAAGAAAGTAAAGCAGTATTGCGATGACACTATTAAGAAGAGTGAAATTGAGCGCCAGGAAAATAAGGAAAAAACAGGTGTCTTCACGGGTGCCTATGCAATTAATCCATTGAATGGCAAAGAAATGCCAATCTGGGTTTCTGACTATGTTTTGATGGGCTACGGTACTGGTGCAATTATGGCTGTTCCTGCTCATGATGAGCGTGACTTTGCCTTTGCAGAAAAGTTCGATCTTCCAGTCGTGAAAGTTATTGAAAAGCCAGAAGATGTCGAGGATGATTCGCAATGCTATAGCGATGAGGGCATGATGGTTAACTCCGGCGAGTTTAACGGTATGGACTCCGCTCAGGCTCGCGAAGAGATTATTGCTCGTCTCGAAAAGGATAATATTGGCAAGAAGAAGGTTACTTACCGCATGCGCGACTGGCTCATTTCGCGCCAGCGCTACTGGGGCTGCCCAATTCCAATCGCCTATGACAAAAATGGTAATGCTCACGCAATCCCAGAAGATCAGCTTCCGGTCATGCTTCCAAAGGTTGATGACTATAAGCCGGACAAATCTGGTCGCAGCGCATTGGCAAAGTGTGAAGATTTCTTGAAGGTTACGATTGATGGCGAGGAAATGACTCGCGAAACCGATACGCTCGATGGCTACGCTTGCTCAAGCTGGTATCTCTGGCGCTATACTGATCCTCATAATAAGAAAGAAGCCTGGAGTAAGGAAAAGGTTAACTACTGGGCTCCAACCGATGTTTATGTTGGTGCCGACCATGCTGTCGCACACTTGCTTTATGTTCGCTTCTGGTGCAAATTCTTTGCCGATGAAGGTTATTTGAACTTCCGCGAGCCAGTCAAGAAACTTCTTTATAATGGCTACATCAATGCTCCGGATGGCAAGAAGATGAGCAAGTCCAAGGGTAATGTGATTGACCCGCTCGATGTTATTAATCAGGGTTATGGCGCAGACACGCTTCGTACTTACGAGCTCTTTATTGGTCCATATGATCAAAAAGCCAACTGGAATACGAGTGCAATTGGCGGCGTTTATCGCTTCTTGAATCGTTGCTGGTCGCTCGCTTTCGAAGCTAAGCACGTCAAGGAAGATGTTAATAAGGTCATTCGTAACCGTACTGTCAAGAAGGTTACCGATGACATGCATCACAATGGCTTCAATACTGCGGTTGCAGCATTAATGGAATTCGTAAATGAACTCTACAAGAATGGTGCGACTAAAGAAGATGTTGATGCTTTGGCTCGTCTCTTGAAGCCGTTCGCTCCACATTTGGCTTGCGAAATGCTCGAAAAGCTCGGCGCCAAGAATGACCTCTGGCCAAGCTACGACGAGGCTGCGCTAGTTGCTGACGAAGTTGAAGTTGTTGTGCAAGTTAATGGTAAGCTCCGTGCTCGCGTCATGGTTCCCGCAGAAGATGTCGAGGATAAAGAAAAACTTGAGGCTGCCGCTAAGGCCGACGATAAGATCAAACTAATCTTGAGCGACCACGAGGAAATTAAGACGATTGTCGTTCCTCGCACGCATCTTGTAAATATTGTTGTAAAACAATAAAGCGAATCTCAAAAACAATAAAGCACTTGATAAACACAAGTGCTTTATTTATTCTCAAATTATGGATTTCTATACAAAAACTTCGACCGAGCGCGAAGTTGCGCATTTGTATGAGCATATATTTCTTATCGAATTGAATAATTACCTGATCTCGAAGGGCTGCCTGCCGTATCTAGACTACATTCTTGGTGGCGAAAGTATGCGTGGCGAAATTGAGATTAATTTCCGCAGTTTTAATGTATCGCTCAGTGAGCAACGCGAGGAAATCCTGAACGAGGTAGATAAAGGTTTGCGATTTACTTCTGAAAAAATCAAGAAGGCCCTCGATCAGATATCTGCCGAGAAGTCTGAAGACGTAGTGTTTCTGAACCCGGATATTGTCGAAAAAATGAGAGCGGTCCGCCAACGCAAATGGCGCGAAGGTGCTACGATCGATATTGATTTGAATAGTGGCGACTCGGAAAGCGAATTTATTCATTATGCTAACAATCCGGATTTGCGTTTTTATACCATCCCAATCGAGGTTAGCTACAAGGGAAAGGATGTCGAGCTTGGCCTTTTCTTGTGTCGTGTAATCATGGAGTCGTTCTGCGAGATGCTTTGTAATGAATTCTCTTGTAGCTTCGACGGCGCAAGCGATGAGATGGATAGAAATTATGTTTCGCTTGCGAGTATGCTATTGAAGCCAGACAAGGCCGTAATTCGTAAAGAAATGCTCGAGAAACGCGCAGAAGAATATCTAAAAAATATCAAGAAAACGAAGAATGTTATGAAGCTTCGAACACAGCTTAAAAAAGGTCCATATATAGATATTGGTATTGATAGTATTAATGGGCGAAAGATTATCGATTTTGATAATTGGTCAAAGTTTGCGGACTTGCTTAAAATCAAAAGCGCACTAGATAAAGTAAAAATCCGACCACTCGAAATTACGACCGAATAAAAATAGCTCCAAGCGGAGCTGTTTTTTATCTAGATACGCGCTTGATCAACTTTGCATGCAGTACGGAGCGTTCATCGTCGTTATAGCAGGTTGAGAGTGTTAGGATGCGATCGGTAGGTGAAACATTTGTTCCGAAATCATAAGCGCTGCGATCCTTGAGCATATTGGCAAACTGCCCAAAATCTTCGTTGCTTGTGAACGAGGTGCGAATGTAGTCGCTCGTAGTCGGAATATGGTAAACACTAAATACTTGCCACATGCTTAATTCATTATCCGTGACCGTACGTACGACGAAGTTGGACGGATTATTG
Source organism: Candidatus Nanosyncoccaceae bacterium (assembly GCA_045603785.1). Lineage (GTDB taxonomy): Bacteria > Patescibacteriota > Saccharimonadia > Saccharimonadales > Saccharimonadaceae > UBA2834. Next base: position 9,667 of record JAZUMV010000007.1, read on the forward strand.
AGCCAGCCATTATATGAAATCTCGCGTAAGCTACCAAACATCGTGTTATCCAGGCGGCCGTGGGCATAAATAATAGTATTCTTGTCGGTATTATCTAGCCTCAGGCGGAAGTCAGCGAAGACCCAACCAGCATCATTATAAGTGCGGTCGAGCGAGCGGTGTAGATAATAATCGTTATCGCCAGTCTGCATAAATGGATAATTTACATTTGTGCCATCAACCTTGATCCAACCCTTGATGTCTGGGTTCATTTTGCGAAGCTCGTTCAGGTCTACATCGAGCAAGCTCATATTCATGAATTGCCAGTACGGGGAAGTCGGCGCGTCATCTGATTCGATAATTTCAGTCTCTTCTGTATCGGCAATCTCGACAGCATTTGCAGTCTCGGTTGCGGTTACGGCGATTGTCTTGGTATTGATTGAATCAACATACCAGTTAATGATTTGGTAAAGCGAATAAACGAGCGCTCCGCTACAAGCGAGCAAACAAGCACATTTTAGTCCAAAAAAGAATCGATACTTCGCCTTCCGAATTTTCATATTTATTATTATGACACAGAAAAGCGATTAGCTTAAGTACTTTATGAACTTCTTGCTCTCGCTTGCGAAAACGCCAATATTGTAGTAAAATAGTCGCAAGATTATCTATTATTAACGAAGAAGGAGCATTTTTACATGCCTGAACCGAAAAAGCAAAGCAGCCCACGTAAGACCGGGCTTCGCCGTAGCCATTTGCGTTTGAAGCTTGCTCGTAGTGTCAACAAGCACTCACCAGTCAAAGCTTTCGAGACCGCAAAGTCTACTCCAAATCTAAAGCTTAAAAGTTGCAAGAAGTGTGGCAGCAAGCCATGCGCATGCAAAAAAGAAACTAAAAAGACAAAATAAAAGGGAGGTAATCTAAAGTGGCAAGTAATCGACATCTCGGCCGCATTATCACGTTGCAGAGTTTGTATGAATGGGAATTCAGAACTAAAGCTGGCGATAAAAGCGTCGACTTGGATAGTATTGTCGCGAAGAATATCGAACCCTATGCCAAGGCCCTCGGGGACGTGAAATTTGTTCATGACCTCGCGAATGGAGTTCTAAATGAAGCAGAAGCTCTCGATAAAGAACTCCAACCTATGGCTCCTGAATGGCCAATCTCTTCCATTGCGTCGATTGATCGCAATGTGCTAAGGATTGGTCTTTTTGAGCTTACTCGCCGCAAGGATGTAGTTCCACCAAAGGTTGCAATCAACGAAGCTGTTGAGCTTGCAAAGGCTTTTGGTTCGGAAAATTCTTCCAAATTTATCAATGGCGTATTGGGTACGGCATATCGTAACATGGGTGGAGAGGAACAAGCGAATGCAGAACCAAAAGAAAAAGCAGAGGAAGCGCAATTATCCGACGAACAACCGCAAGGTGACGAAAAATAATCGCAATTCTTCTCAAAAGAATACTCCGGCGAAGCGTAATGGCTTTAAAGTTCCAGAAGCTTTGCCGACAAAGAAATATCGCGAAAACGGCCTATCCAAACTAAAACAAGTTGTTTTTCGCAAGAAACCAGAAATCAAAGAAATCGTACGCGAGCCAACTGCTGGTGGTATTGTTTTTCGTCCGACTGCAGACAATAAAGACATTGAGATACTTTTGATTCAGGATAGCAAGGATCGCTGGACTATCCCTAAGGGTCATATTGAACCGGGCGAGACTGCAAAGCAGACTGCTGTGCGCGAGATTGGTGAAGAGTCTGGCCTTAAAGAAGTCGAAGTGCTTGGCTGGCTTGGTAAGATTCACTTTAAGTATCGCCGCGCAGACAAGCTCGTCTTAATGACGACTCAGGTTTATCTTGTCCAATCTATGGATAAGAATGAGCGTCCAACTAAAGAGAAGTGGATGAATGGTATCCGCTGGTTTAGCTTCAATGAAGCGCTCGATGCAATCGAGTATGCAGATATTGAAAAACTAATGTTAATCGCGAAACGCAGAGTTCGCAACGGGGAGTTCGATGGACAAAAGTAGCTTAGATGAATATAAAGATTTCGCTAAGAAGAAACTCGGACTCACTTTCTCGGATATTGACCTATTAATTACCGCATTAACTCATCGCTCGTATGTGAACGAGCATAAGAAAACTGTCGTTGCACATAATGAGCGTCTAGAATTTTTGGGCGACGCCGTTTTGGAATTGGTTGTTTCGGACTTCCTCTTCCACTCTTACGATGAGCCTGAAGGTATTATGACTAGCTGGCGTGCTGCTTTAGTGAACACCGAAGCAAACGCTGCTGCCGGCGAAAGACTCGGATATAATCCGCTAGTTCGCCTCAGTAAGGGTGAGAAGAACGGCTCCGAGCGTGCTCGCCATGTTATCTTGGCAGACTGCTACGAGGCAATTATTGGCGCAATTTACGAAGATAAGGGCTACGAAGCGGCTGAGAAGTTTATCTATAAAAATAGCCTCTCGGTAGTCGATGATGTTTTGGCTAGTGAATCTTGGCGCGATCCAAAATCTCACTTGCAGGAAATCGCCCAGAAGATTGATGGCGTTACGCCGGTTTATCGCGTTATGAAGGAAGAGGGCCCTGATCATGACAAAACCTTCACGCTTGGCGTCTATATCGGTAATCATCTCAAGGCGACCGGTGTTGGTCATAGTAAGCAGGAAGCGCAAGTGAATGCCGCAACTGAGGCAATCAAGCGCTATCGCAAGACGCATCCGGATCAAGCGCAATTTGAAATGCCAGAGCGCAAGCCATATAAATGGGCAAAATAAAACAGAGAGACTAAGCGACAAAGCTTGGTCTCTTTTTTGACTAATCGCAAAAAGATGTTACAATGACGGAGTACGAATAAGCTCTTTAAAACAAGAAAGGTGGGATAACTATGATTAAGAGCTTTTCTGAATACAAATTGCCGACAGGGTACGAAAGTCTGCTCTATGCATACTTCGACGAAGTTCGGCAGATTCTCGGCCCGAAACTGAAGATGTTCATGCTCTTTGGCAGCTGTGGCCTTGGTAGTTGTATTCCTAACTGGTCCGACATTGATATCTTGATCGTTGTAGATAGCATGAACTTCGCGCTGGTCAGAAAGGTGGAGCGTGCTAAGCAAAAGTACAACATTAAGATTGCTCTAAGCGTGCTGACTCTGTATGAGCTGGACAACAATATGCTGGACGGGAAGACCAAAGTCGCGCTTTATCTGCTCGGCGAAGAGCATCTTGCTCCGAATTACGTCAACTGCAGTGCCGGAGTTTTTATGATTCCGCGTATCACTCTCGAAGAAGTCCAACTCGACGATGCTTATATGCTTCCGGAATATCTGCACAAGCTGAAAAGAGCTCTGTATCTTCCCGAAGATAACAGGCGCGCTGTTATTAAGCTGCTGTATTTGGTGATGAAGATCAAGTTGCGCTCGCCTAGGCATAAGATTGTCGCCAAGACATATCGGGAGGCAAGCGAGCGGTTCGCGGCAGAATTCGAGGCGCCGGAGCTCGATTTTGAAGCTGAAATTAAGCGCAAGAGCGGGTTCTCCGAAGTGTTTCTTGACGATGCAAGAGAAATCGTCAGAAGAATCTGTGATGGCGAAATCTAGTTATCTGTCATTATATAACCGTCAGTCCTTTGTGCTGGCGGTTATTTTTTTTGCGGAGTTCAAAAATAACGGCGGCGTGGTCGGATAGATTCTCGGCCGTACGGATAGAAACGAATTCGTATTCTGGCTTCAAAAGCATGTAATCGAGCGTGACGCCCTCTTCTGGGAAGGAAACATATTTCTGAAAATCGTAGGATTGTTGGTAGTCCGATTTCCAAACATCTTTATGCTTATACAGACTATCTGTGAACATGTTGAAATCGCCCACAATCGCATCCGTCTTGGCGTAGTTCATTAACTCTTCGAGCTGCAGATACGAATTATTGTTAGATGCGAGATGGATATTAGAAATCGTGAAACCAGAATCAAGCTTCAAGATTTGTGCAATTCTGACGCGGTAATCTGGGCGGCCACGGTCGTCTGCAGGAACGGGTTTAAGGACGATAGTGCTGTTGCTAGTAATCGGAGTTCTAGAAAGCGCGGCGAGCCCGTCATTGGTATAGTCATCATAATGCTCGACTTGGCCGGTCTGCCACTTCTTCGCGAAGCCTTCCGAAAACTTATCGAAAGTATATTTTTCGCACATTTGCGAGGCTGAAAAAGAAAATGGCTTCTCGAGCATCTTATTGATCTTTTCCGCAATATTCTCATGCTCACTAAAAGCAGCCTCTTGGAAGCAGATCAAGTCCGGCTCTTCCTGATCGATAAAAGCGGCGACCGCCTCGATTCGTTCCTGAAAATTCTTGCCGAAGTTATTGCGCCCAGCGATATTAAGAGTAATAATCTTCATAGTTCTATCATACACGAGGCGAGTCCTCAGTCAAAAGAGGGCCACCCCTTGAAAAATTTAGCAAAATTTGGTATAATAGATACATTAATTATTAATTTAGGAGAGATTAATGCTCGCGATTCGCTTACAGCGTAATGGCCGTAAAGCTTTACCGCTTTATAGGATAGTCGTCCAAGAAGCGCAACGCCACCCTCTTTCGGGTCGTATTGTTGCTCAGGTCGGCAGCTACAACCCACATACTAAAGCAACCACTTTGGACAAGGAAGCCGCTCAGAAGTATTTGAACAACGGTGCCCAGCCAAGCTCTCGTGTTGCTCGCATCCTTGAAGCCGAAGGTATCAAGATGCCAAAATGGTACAAGAAAGCTACCGAAAAACATGCTGCTATCAAGAATGCAGAAAAGCTTCGCAAGAATCAGCCAAAAGAAGAGGAAGCTCCTGCAGAAGAAGCTCCAGCTGAGGCTTAATAAGCTTAACGAAATATGCTCCGCAAGGGAGCATATTTTTTGTTGTTTTGCGAGCTGTTATATAATATAAACATGAGGATTTTATTTTATGCCGCGAAGACTTATGATAAAGAATCGTTTGATCTAATCGCGACGGCTTATCCTGATGTTGAAATCGACTATCTTGCTGCGGAACTAAATTCGCGTAGTGCGCAACTGGCGAGCGGGTATGATGCTGTTTGTGCCTTTGTGAGTGCAAGTGTTGGCGCTAAGACTTTACGCGCGCTCGCGTGTCGTGGCGTTAAAGCGGTGCTTATGCGTTGCGCTGGATATAATAATGTGGATATCGAGAAGGCGAAAGAACTCGGTATAATTGTAAAGATTGTTCCAGGATACTCGCCGGAGGGTGTAGCGGAACTCGCAATGAGCCTGGCGCTTGCCGCCAATCGCCGTCTTTGCAAAACCTACAATCGCATTCGAGAAAACGATTTTAGTATTGACGGCCTTTGTGGCGTGAATCTCTTTAAGAAAACCGCAGGTATTATTGGTACTGGCAAAATTGGTGCTGCCATGTGTCGAATTTGCAATGGCTTCGGCATGAATGTGATTGCTTATGACCTCTACGAGAATCCTGCACTAAAGAAATATGTAACCTATGTTAGTTTGAATGAGCTTTATCAGCGAAGCGATCTAATTTCTTTGCATTGTCCACTAACCGAAAAGAATTACCACATGATAAATCTCGACGCTATCAAGAAGATGCAAGATGGCGTGATTTTGGTTAACACTTCGCGCGGTGGACTCATTGATACCTCTGACCTGATTAAGGGCATAAAAATGGGGAAGTTTCACGGTGTTGGTCTCGATGTTTACGAGGAAGAGTCGGGTAGCGTATATAATAACCGCTCTGCAGAACTAATTCCGAATTCAATCACCTCAAAACTGCTTTCCTTCCCGAATGTCGTCATGACCTCGCATCAGGGCTTCTATACGAAAGAGGCGCTCAAATCTATTGCTGAAACAACAATGCAGAACGCATATGATGTAATGGAAGGTAATAAAACGGAGAACGATGTAGCATGAGTTATCCTGAGGGATTTAATAGTAATAAGAAAACATCAGGGAAAGTACTAATAATAATTGGGATTATTCCATTCGCTTTTCTATTCTTGCTAGCGATTTATTTTGCTGTCAATGGATTCGCGGATCCATTCTTTGGAGACAAGGAGGGAATTAGCGCGTTTATTAGTATATTTCTTTGGGGTCTGATCGGTGGCTGTTATATTTATGTTCCGGCCGGTATTGCAATTGGGACTGGCATTAAACGGATTTCCGAAGAAAAGAAGGGCAGCAAAGAAGGTCAAGCATAAAAAGCAGCGCGCTATCAAACGAAAGAGGCGGCCGTTAAATTCTGGCCGTCTTTTTCATTTTTAAGCAAAACCGTATATAATGAACTTATAAAAACTAAAATATGGAGAACCTATGGCTACTATAGACCAGCAATTTGTCGAGTATATCGTAAAGACCCTCGTCAACAATCCAGACAAAGTTAAGATCGACCGCACAATCGACGAAAAAGGTGTATTGCTAAGCTTGGAAGTTGATCCAGAAGATGTAGGCCGCATTATCGGTCGCCGTGGCGCAACCGCACAAAGCGTCCGTACGCTCCTCCGCGCCCTTGGTACCAAGAATGATGCTCGCTACAACCTCAAGATCGTAAATAACGACGATTACGAGCCAAAGGCAAAGTCCGATGATACTGCTGCAGACGATAGCTTTGCTAGCGAAGAAGAGGAAAAGACCGAGGAAAAAGCTGAAGGCAGCGAACTTGCAAAAAAGACCCGCCAAGAGCTTGCGGACTTGGACGACCTTGATATATAATACTGTTAATGCTTAATAAAAGCGAATAATTAAGCATTAAGCTAACTGCGAGTCAGCTTACATATATATAAAGTTGAGAGCTTATATGCTTAAAAACCACCCATCACCCTGGGTGGTTTTTAGGGTTCTGACTATGCACCGTAAGATAACAAAAAGACACCCTTTTCGGGTGTCTTTTTTAATTAAGCCACTGTCTTCTTATCGATATCTTCCGTCTTCTCGACCTGAACATCAGTATTCTTTTGCGGCTCCGTATTTTGCGGAACGGCTGGGGCGGTCGGAGCGGCTTTTTCTAGATTCGCCTTAGTGTAGGCCTTGTAGGCTGCGTAAATTACATAACCGATCAAGCAGAGACCAGCGATTAATATGCAGAACCATAAATCGAGACCAATTGTATTTACGACTGTTGCGAAAAGTGCGAGGGTCGCGATTATCACCATCGGTGTACACTTCTTGCGGATTGAGTAAATAATGAGCAAAATGCGCAGAATAAAGATCACGATAAGGCTAAATAATGAACCCGGATTCGACTTCTGTGAAAGATATGCAACACTGAGTGAATCTGAGGTTATTAAGAATAGTAATGAGCCAGCAATAAACTCGCCAGTAGCACTCTTGATAACTCCGCTCTTGAGCTCATGAGCGAAATCGCGCAAGATAACAGTAATTGGTATAGCGAGCCATGCGACTAGTGTTAATGGCGCTTCGAACTCGCCTAAATCAATGTTGTTACTAGTGGTTATGTCTCCGATTAGTAGTGCAAATGCGGCTGCGCCTACATAGAAACCGAAATCCGTAATGAGTAGCTTCTTGGTCTTTGCGCCAAACACGAAGAGGATTGCGCTGATAATCATGACAGGAATCCAGTAGCCTGAATCCTCGGCGACACAGTAGAAGAATGAAATGACTGCTGGAATGATGCTCGCGGTGATGCTTGCAGCAATCGCATTCTTTTCGTCGTATTTCTCGATAATAAAATATGAAAATGCGGCGAAGAGGCTAATAATGCCGAGGAAGATGCCGATTAGCATATTGTTGTCGATAATATCGACAATCTGTTCGTTGGTTACGGCAGTCGCGAGTAACAAGAAGCCAGGAATAATCATAGGGGCATTTCTGTCCACAATGACCGTCCCGAAACAGAGGCCCATACCAATAATAAGTGATATGATTTCGGAGATTAGGAAGAAGGTGGTATAGCCACTAGATAAGTCGCCTCCAAACGCGATAAGGCCGGACAAGCCAGCGACAATTGAGAGTGCCGCAATCGCGAAAGAGAGCGTGTAGCGCTCGATTTGATGCGCTTCTTCGGTCGGGCGCTTAAGCATAATGCCGAGGCTAATGCCTGCTTGGATCAAGGCGCCGAAAATTGCAGAAAGCGAGAGAATTGTTAAGGACATCTCGTACTCTGCTTCGGCTAGCCTTAGAATATCGAAACAGATAGCAGTAAGAAGTATTTGCAATACGATGCGAAGTGCGGCCAAGCTTTTCTTTGCGAGGCTATAGTCAATAAAGAATACGACAGCAGTTAGAAGTAGGGTAATCGAGGTGGCGAATGACACATCTCCATCGACTAGGCCACCAAGGGCGCTTACTAGACCAAAGCCGAGATAGATATATGAAAAGACCAAAACTGCTGAACGAACCGGGATTGGTAGGAAGCTAGCATGGGATCTCCAGAGGTATCGACAGATGATAGCAAGGATTAAGAAATTGATAGGAAAACCGTATAATGCAATAACGTCTACGTCTGTGAGGTTGGCCAAGAATGTAAATAAGCTGAAGACGAGGCAGATGGATAATGCGAAAGGTACATACCAGAAGCCGCGAATCCGAAATACGGCCGCACTTGCTACTGCTGAAAGGGTTGCAAACAGGAATACTACGAATGGAATTGCGAATCCGTCTATACGGAGAGCGTCGAGTGATGGGAACCAGAAAATGAACATCAAAAGCGCTGTAATATTAAACGCAAGCGATGAAGAGCGCAAGAAAGGGACGGAAGCGCGAAGCAGCAGGCTTATGACAATAGTTACTAATGTTACTGCGATAACGATTGGCGGAACTAGGCTTTCGTCGAAGCTAGCGACAAAGCCCATCATTGCGGCAATAACTAAGAAACATCCAATAAATAATATGGCATTTAGTGCGCTAGAATTCTTTGGGGCTACCACTTCGGGCTCGGCTTTAGCAACCGGCGCGATTGTTTTTGCTGGCTTAGCTTTTAATGCTGTTTTCTTCGGCGGGATCATTGATTCGCGTTGATTTCCAATGATGCACGCGACAATAATAGCCGAAACTGCTGCAATGAATGCGGCAAACATACTGACCTCCTACTTGTATTGAACCAATGATAACAAAAAGCATGAACGAATTCAAATTAGCAACCCTCAAAAAGTTCTTGCAAAACTTGAATGTTTCGTCTAAAATTTGTACCAAGAAGTAGTGTGCTTTGAGTATTTTATGCTTACCTTGGCAAAGTAGGCAGAACTCCAGGCGGTTAATCTTCGCGCCAAGATATCAAACACTAATAAATGCGAGGGAATGTGGCAGATTTAGCAACTGCGAAAAATGGTGCCCGTGTGAGTTTCACAGAAGGGGACCAAGTTCTTCCAATACCAAATTTAATTGAGCATCAGACCAAATCCTGGAAAGATTTTAAGGACTTTGGTCTTCGCGAAGTCTTTGAAGAGCTCAATCCGATCGACGACTATACCGGTCAGAAGTTAAGCTTGCGCTTCAAAGATTATTACTTTAAAGATCCGATCGAATCCGATCGCCAAGCTAAAGACAACTTGACGAACTACGAATCGGCTCTACATGTCAACATTGAGCTAACCAACAAAGTAACCGGCGAGGTTAAGGAACAGGATATTTACTTCGGTGATTATCCTGAAATGACCGACCGCGCAAGCTTTGTTATTAAAGGTACGGAGCGCGTTATTGTTTCTCAGCTTATCCGCTCGGCTGGTGTTTTCTTCCAAGCCGATAAGGTTGGCGCGCGCAAGTATTATGGCGCAAAGATTATTCCAGGTCGTGGTGCATGGCTCGAGTTCGAGACTGACACGAAGGGTGTAATCTATGTTAAGATCGATCGTCGCAAGAAGGTCCCAGTAACGACCTTGCTTCGTGCGCTTGGCCGCAAGAAGAGCGAAATCATGGCTGATTTCAAAGACATCGATAATGGCGAAGTTCACTACATTGAAAATACTTTCGAAAAAGATCCATCCGATAGCCAGAGCTCGGCATTGCTTGAAATCTTCAAGCGTCTCCGCCCAGGCGATTTGGCTACCGTTGAGAATGCACGCGAATTGATTAAGCGTACTTTCTGGGATTACAAGCGCTATGATTATAGCCGCGTTGGTCGCTACAAGATCAATCAGCGCCTTGGCTTCGATACTCCAAATGACGAAGCTCATCGTACACTTCAGATGGAAGATTTGGTTGCTATTATTAGCGAAATTATTCGCTTGAATAACACTCAGGATCCAGAAGACGATATCGACTCCTTGGCAAACCGCCGCGTTAAGCTCGTTGGCGAGTTGGTTCAGCGCCAGTTCCGCCTCGGTATGCTTCGCTTGCAGCGCAATATTCTCGACCGTATGTCGATGAGCGATCCTGCAACCGTTACACCATCTCAGCTTGTTAACTCTCGCCCAGTTGTTGCAGCAGTTAAGGAATTCTTCTCTAGCTCGCAGCTTAGCCAGTTGATGAACGATACTAACCCATTCGCAGAGCTTTCACATAAGCGCCGTCTATCCAGTATGGGTCCTGGCGGTCTTACTCGCGAACGCGCTGGTCTTGAAGTACGCGATACACACCCAACTCACTATGGTCGTATTTGTACGGTTGAGACTCCAGAAGGTCAGAACGTCGGTCTCGTACTTAACCTTGCAACCTATGCAAAGATTAACGAGTACGGCTTCATTGAAGCTCCATATCGTGTCGTCAAAGACGGTAAGGTTACTGATGAGGTTGTCTATGTTGATGCTGCAGAAGAAGAGAAGATGGTTATCGCAGATACCTCCGCCAAGCTCAACAAAGATGGCAGCTTCGCCGATCAGTATGTTTCCGCTCGTAAGGCTCTTCAGCCAACCCAGGTAGAAGCAAGCGAAGTTACCCACATGGATGCTGCTCATAAGCAGATTCTTGGTGTTGCTGCATCTATGATTCCATTCGTTGAAAAGTCCCGCGTTGACCGCTCTTTGATGGCCTGCGCAATGCAGAAACAGGCAGTTCCACTAATCAAGACTGAAGCTGCACGCGTTTCGACTGGTATCGACGGTGAGGTTGTTAAGAATCTTTCCCAGGTTGTCTTCGCAGAAGCCGATGGTGAAGTTACCAAGGCAGACTCCAATGTTGTCGAAGTTAAGTACGGCAAGGACAAGAAGGCCTATAAGAAGAGTTACGAACTCACCCACTTTGAAAAGACGAATGACGACCGTTGTTATGATGAACACTGTGTCGTAACCCGTGGCCAGAAGGTCAAGAAGGGTGACATCCTTATCGAGGGTGCTTCCATCGATCATGGTGAGCTCGCACTTGGCAAGAACATGCTTGTTGCCTTCATGCCATGGCATGGCTTCAACATGGATGACGCAATCGTAATTTCGCGCCGCCTTGTCGAAGATGATACTTTGACCAGTATTAATATTCGCGACTTCGATGTCGAGGTTCGTGAAACCAAGCTTGGCCCAGAACAGGTCACTCGCGATATTCCTAACGTATCTGAAGCTGCCCTCCGCCACCTAGGCGAAGATGGTATTGTCACGGTTGGCTCTGAAGTCCGCAACGGTGATGTCCTAGTTGGTAAGATTACGCCAAAGGGCGAACAGGAGCTCAGCTCTGAGGAACGCCTCCTTCGCGCGATCTTCGGCGAAAAGGCTAAGGACGTCCGCGATACTTCCGTCCGCATGAACGGTTCGGATAGCGGCAAGGTTGTCGGTGTTAAGATCTTTACCCGCGAAAACGGTAACGAACTTAAGTCTGGCGTATTGATGCAGATTAAGATCTATGTCGCAGAAATGCGCAAGATTAGCGTCGGCGATAAGATTGCTGGTCGCTACGGTAACAAGGGTGTTGTTGCACGCATTCTCCCAGTTGAGGATATGCCATTCATGGAAGACGGTACTCCAGTTGATGTCGTCCTTAACCCAATGGGCGTACCAAGCCGTATGAACCTCGGTCAGCTCTACGAGACTCACCTTGGTATGGCTGCACGCGCACTTGGCTACAACGTGACGACTCCATCCTTCAACTCCGCAACTGATGAACAGATTTCCGAACAGCTCGAAAAGGCTGGCATTGCTCGCGATGGTCGCGTCAAGCTTTACAACGGTTTGACTGGTGAGCCATTCGAGGAACGCATTACTGTCGGTGTCATGTATATGCTTAAGTTGCACCACATGGTCGCAGATAAGATTCACGCTCGCTCGACTGGTCCATACACTATGGTTACCCAGCAGCCACTTGGTGGTAAGGCTCAGAATGGTGGTCAGCGCTTTGGTGAGATGGAGGTGTGGACACTCGAAGCTTACGGTGCTGCATCTACCTTGCAGGAAATGCTCACGATCAAGTCGGATGATGTCTTTGGTCGTGCAAAGGCTTATGAATCGATTATTAAGGATGAACCAATCGAAGGTCCAAAGCTTCCAGAAGGCTTTAATGTCTTGGTTAAGGAACTTCAGGGCCTCGGCTTGAAGGTTGACCTCTTGGATAACGGCGATGCACGCGATGCTGACCGCGTAATCGAAAAGACTACCGAAATGGTTGGTCGCGAAAACGATGATGCTGCAATTTATGCACGCCACGAAGAAGAAATCGTCCCAGAAACCGGCGAAGATGCTGACGAAAACGGCATTAGCCAAATCGACGGTAGCGACGACGATGCTGAAGAAGTTGTAATCGATGAAGAAGATATCGAAATTAATGATGAAGAAGAAGGGGAGGAGTTTTAATCATGGCTTGGGCAGATAATTTTATCAGCGCAAACGATTTCGACTCGATTCGCCTCTCAGTTGCAAGCGAGGAAGATATCCTCAATTGGAGCTATGGCGAAGTTACGAAGCCGGAAACGATTAACTACCGCACGCAGAAGCCTGAACGTGATGGCTTGTTCTGTGAACGTATCTTCGGTCCAGTAAAGGATATCAATCCTAACGATCCGAAGCTAAAGGGTGTTCGCTCACGCGAAGCCGCAGTCGACAAAGAGGGCAACCTCGTTACTAAGAGTATTTCTCGCCGTGAGCGCATGGGTCACATTTCGCTCGCTGCACCAGTTGCTCACATCTGGTTTATGCATGGTACTCCAAGTGCTTTGAGCCTCTTGCTCGACCTTACTGTTAAAAACATTGAGAAGGTTGTTTACTTTGCATCCTACCTCATTATTGAGGCCGACGACGAAGAAATTCAGAAGCGCCTTGAGGATTTGGAAGCTCAAACTGATGTTGCTAAGCAGGCTATTAATGCTCGCTATGCAAAGGAAGCTCATGTCGAGGGCGCAAACCTTGAGAAGCTCGCTGCTGAGCAGACTAAGGAACTTGATGATCTCGAAGCGGATTATCTCAACAAGAAGAACATCCTTACTGGTTTCAAGAAGGGCGCAATCATCAACGAGGTCGATTATCGCGAACTCGATGATGAATATATTGACCTTATTACTGTCGAAATGGGCGCAAGCGCAATCGAAAAGCTTTTGAAGGAAATCGATTTGCCGAAGCTCGTCGATGATTTGCATAAGGAAGCTGACGAATCCAAGGGTACAAAGCAGAAGCGCATCATGAAGCGCCTCAAGACTCTTGAAGGCATGCTTAGCGCAGGTATCAAGCCGACCGACCTTATCATGAATGTTATTCCGGTTATTCCACCAGATCTACGTCCTATGATTTCGCTCGCCGGTGGCCGCTTTGCAACCTCCGATTTGAACGATCTTTATCGCCGTGTTATTAACCGTAACAACCGCTTGAAGAAGCTTATCGATCTTAATGCTCCAGAAGTTATCTGCCGCAACGAAAAGCGCATGCTTCAGGAAGCTGTTGATGCTCTTATCGACAACAACGCTAGCCGTGGTGGTCGTGCAGCTGCATCTCAGAACGGTCGCCGCAAACTCAAGAGCTTGTCTGACTTGCTCAAGGGTAAGCAAGGTCGCTTCCGCCAGAACCTTCTTGGTAAGCGCGTTGACTACTCTGGCCGCTCCGTTATCGTTGTAGGCCCAGAACTTCGCATTCACCAGTGTGGTCTTCCAAAGCAGATGGCGCTCGAACTCTTTAAGCCATTCGTAATTAGCTGGTTGATTAAGCACGAATATGCAACCAACATCCGCTCGGCTACTCGTTTGATCGAAGCAGGCGAAACGGTTGTTTGGGATGCTCTCGATGAGGTTATTGAGGGTCGCTATGTCCTCCTTAACCGCGCTCCATCGCTACACCGTCTATCCGTCCAGGCCTTCCAGCCAAAGCTTGTTGAAGGTAAGGCAATTCAGCTTCATCCACTCGTTGCTAACGGTTTCAACGCTGACTACGATGGTGACCAGATGGCAGTCCATCTACCACTCTCTGCTGAGGCTCAGGCTGAAGCTCGCGAGTTGATGGCTGCAGGTAAGAACCTCTTGAAGCCAGCTGATGGTGCTCCAGTTCTTTCGATTACTCAGGACGTCGTTCTTGGTAGCTACTACCTAACCTATAACAAGCCATCCGCACAGGGTGAAATCAAGGCCTATACCAGCGTCTACGAAGCAGAGCTTGCTTATGATATGGGTGTTATTAAGCTTCAGAGCCCAATCCGTGTCCACACGAAGGGCGAAAAGCGTGATACGACTCTTGGTCGCGTCTTCTTCAACGAAGCTGTTAATAACGCAATTAAGGAAGCTTTGGTCGATACTCGTGGTCTCGAAGGCGAAGAGCTTGCTGAAGAACTTAAGCGCTTTGAATACGATAATGAAGTTCAGAACAAGAAGCATCTCTCCAAGGTTATGGCAAAGGTCATGGAAATCTACGGCGCGGAAGTTGCTGTTCGTGTTGCTGATGCTATTAAGGATCTCTCCTTCAAGTATGAAACTATCGCAGGTATTTCCGTCTCTAAGGACGACTACCCAGACTTCGATGGTGTTGAAGAGAAGATTGCTGAAGGTGAAGGTCGTGCTGCTCAGATCTCTCAGCAGTTTGATGAAGGTCTTATCACTGAAGATGAGCGCTATCGCTTGACTGTCGCTTCTTGGCGTAAGACCGATGATGAGGTCTCTAAGCTCGTTAAGGACGATCTCGATTCTCACGATACCAACATTACAATCATGACCAACTCTGGTGCTCGTGGTTCCGCAGGTAACATTAAGCTTGCATCTGCAACGATTGGTATCATGGTGGACGTCTTCAACCGCGAAATTGAGCTTCCGGTTAAGTCTAGCTACAAGAAGGGTCTTAACACCCTCGAATCCTTCATTGCAACCCGCGGTGCACGTCAGGGTCAGGTTTCTACCGCTCTTCGTACTGCAGACTCTGGTTACCTTACTCGCCGTCTCGTTGATGTGTCTCAGGATGTCTTTACGGTTGATGAACAGGCAGAGGATCCAGGCTTTGCAATCCACAAGTGGGAAAGCGAATATACTGGTATCGACTTCGCTGCCCGCATCTTTGGTCGCTATGCTGCCGAAGATGTTGAGAAGTATGGTATCCGCGCGGGCGATTTGATTAGCCGCGAAGTTGCCGAAGAAATGGCAGCCGACGACGAAATTGAAAGCGTCAAGATTAAGAGCATTCTTACTACCGAATGTAGTGATGGCGTCCCACGCGAAGCTTACGGTATTGATATGGCAACCCGCGAACCAGTCGCAATTCACGAACCGGTTGGTGTTATTGCTGCACAGTCCGTCGGTGAGCCTGGTACTCAGCTTACTCTCGATACTAAGCACTCCAGCGGTGTCGCAGGTTCTGGTGCAATCTCTCGCGGTCTTCCACGCGTTGAGGAGCTTCTCGAAGCTCGTACGCCAAAGGGTATGGCATATATTTCTACCATCTCTGGCGTTGTCGATGTTTGGGAAGAAGGTAACTTCAATGTTATTCAGGTTACTCCAGAAGCCGGCAAGAGCCAAGAATTTGCTCTTGAAGGCCGCAAGGCTAAGGTCAAGGATGGTGCAACCGTTAAGACTGGTGCTGTTATCGCAAGCAAAGCCAAGGGTGCTGAGCCAATCATCGCTCCATTTGATGGTATTGCAGAGTTGATTGAGGGCAAGATCGTTCTCGTCGCTAACGCAGGCAGCCCACTCAAGGTTTCTGTTCCTAACGATTATGGTGTATCCGTCAAGGCTGGCGACCATGTTGAGCCAGGCGATCGCCTCTCTGAAGGTTCCTTGAACTTGCAGGATCTCATGCACTACAAGGGTATCGAGGAAACCGAACGCTACATTCTTAACGATATTCTCGCTATCTACGCTGCTCAGGGTCACGAAATCTCCGCAAAGCACCTCGAAATCATCATTCGCCAGATGTTCTCTCGCGTTATGATTGAGGAGCCAGGCGATACTGAATTCGTCACTGGTGATATTATCAGCAAGGCTGCGGTTATCGCAGAGAATAAGAAGATGGAAGCCGAAGGTAAGAAGCCAGCAGAATTTACTCAGCTCTTGCTTGGTATCTCGAAGGTCTCTATCTACTCTGATTCCTTCTTGTCGGCAGCATCCTTCCAGGATACGACTCGCGTTCTTATCTCGAGCGCAATCTCTGGCCGCGTCGACCACTTGAAGGGTCTAAAGGAAAACGTGATCATTGGTCGCAAGATTCCTGTAGGTACTGGCGCAAACCCACTTCATCTCGAAGAGGGCGAAGAAGTCGAAGAAGCTATCGAAAACGAATTTGTCGAAGCCTAAGACTTAAAGAAAAAGTAGCTCCAAACGGGGCTACTTTTTTGGGGATAAAAAAATGACCCGCAGGAACGCGGGCCGAAAGCGAAAGGAGATGAGACAAATCAATTAACCATGACCAAAAACCGAACAAAGGAAACGAGGAAAGCGAAATGGCGAAATGTGACGGATCAGATCTTGCCGCGACCGTCACAGCGCGGGCACGGGCGCTTACCACCGAGCAGGCCGTAGCTCACGCCACTACCTTTGCAATCGGGGCATTCGCGGCCCTTGCCGAACAGGCCACCGAGGCCGCGGTCAGCATGTGTGAACGCGTCACAATGCTTCGCAGCCTCCTTCGGAGAGAGGCAGGGGTGCCCGCAGTGCGGACACTTGAAAGTACCATCGAAGAATCCCATGATCAGGACTCCTTTCCTAAAGAACTCCTCATGCGACAGTCGAATGCTCTTCTATCGATGAGTGTACCTATATTATAGCATAAGCCCTATGAAATGTCAACTATTTTGTGGCAAAATTGGCAAATAACAGGGGTGAAAAAACTTTAAATTACTGCCATTTTCTCGCAAAATATGCTAGAATATTGCTAACTATGAAAGCATTGTTGGCTATTTTGTTGACGAGTAAGGTATTATTCTTCGTAGCTTTTTGTCTCGCAATTGCGCTTGCCGTGTCTCTTTCTGTTCTATTATTCCTCGTTGTACTCGAGCGCAAGACGATCGAACGCGAGCTTAACTAATAACCGCCCCCTGACAGGTGGCATTCTTTTTTGTTTCTTGTTATACTAGCAGATATAACATAAGGAGGTTGCATGAAAGATTTTGACTACTTACGTGACGGTGACGTATATCTTGATGCTGCCTGTCAATCTTTGCGCCCTCGTCCAGTAATTGATGCTTTGAATCGCTATTATATCGAGCATAACTCTTGTGGTGAGCGTGTTAAATACGCTTGGGGCAAGCGCACTGACGAAATTGTCGAGGGCGCTCGTTTGCATGCTTTGAAATATCTCAAGCTCAAAAGCAAGGACTACTTTACTTCATTTACTCTGAATACGACTTATGGCATTAACTTGATTTTGAATCAGCTTAGACCTGAAGGTATTGAGAAAGTTATGACTTCAGAAATTGAGCATAACTCGGTCTTCTTGCCAACGATGCGCTTTGCTGAGCGCAACGGTATTCCGCGTGAGATTATGAAGCGCGGAGAAGATGGCGGTATTAATGTTGCGGATTATGACTTCTCCAAGGCCTTAGTAGTCGTAAATGCGGTTTCTAATATTGATGGTCGTGAGCTTGTTAATTTGAAGGATGTAGTGAGGGCTGTTCATAAAGCCGGCGGTATTATTATTGTCGACTGCGCCCAAGCTTTGGCTCATAACCACGAACTATTGCAGAAGACTGAGGCGGACGCTCTTTGTAGTTCTGCGCATAAGATGTATGGCGCATCGCTCGGCGTAATTATCGCTCGCCGCGACCTGATCCCGAAGCTGAATGTGAACTTTATCGGTGGTGGCATGGTTGATGATGTTCATAAGGAAGAATACTTCCTATCGGCCAAGAATCCGGATCACGCCTATACGATTTTCGAGTCTGGCTTGCAGGCTTGGGGCGAAATTGTCGCCTTTGATGCTGCTTTGACTTGGCTCGAGAACTTATCGAAAGCAGATAAAGAGCTCATGCATGAGAATTGCCAGAGACTCTTTGATTTCTTGAGCAATCAGCCGCGAGTTCATTTGATGAATAAGGCACCGTCCCCAACCTTCAGTTTCTATATCGACGGTCTTGATTCGCACCTCGTCGGCGAGGCGCTATCGGATGAAGGTATTATGGCGCGCACGGGCTATTTCTGCGTTCATTACTATCTTGGCCAGGTTCTCAATGTTCCACCAATGATTCGTTTCTCGCTGGGCTATCACATTCGCAAGGAAGATATTGATAAAACTCTTAAGGTCCTCGAAAGGATGCTCGGCTAATGGTCTGCGTTGCTGCATTTATAATTCTCGCGATAATTGGTGTTTTCGTCGCATTTCTATCAATCTTTAAGCGCGATATTGGCCGCAAATACTGGAAGATTTTCAAGAAATCTTGGCATTGTTTTACGCATCATATTACCTTTCGTAAATGCGATACAAACTTCAAGGATGATGTGAAGAATGTTTTGCTCAAGAAGGTTGTTATTAAGCATCCGAAGGCTGTGAAACCACTTTCGGTGACGATTGAGGTGGCTGCGGTTTTAATTGTGGCAGTCTCGGTTTGGTCGCTTGTGACGGCGGTTAAATCTGGCTTGGCGCTCTGGACGCTCGGCACTTGTAATGTGCGTCAGCCATCCGCTTGTAGCCTTGGTTCCGAGGCTTGTAGTATTGATGGCGGGGAAGAACCGAAGAATATTATCGAGTCGATTGGTCTCTGGTTTACGGACTGGGGTGAAATCTTTGGCGCGATTCCAGACAAATTTAAGGATTGGGACCAGTACCATGACATGCTTGAAGGTATTTCTCTGAGCAATATTTCTGGACCGGACAAGCCGTCGGCAGTAGATATCTTTGATCCGGGCTGCGAAGTCTGCGCGATTTCTTTTAAAGCTCAGCTTGAGAACGATTTCTTTTCGAATCATGAGGTAAAACTAATCCCATTCCCAATCCAAGACGAAAACGGAAAGTTTAAGTTCAAGAATTCTGAGCTTATTGTGCGCTATATTTTCGCAATGGACCAGCAGGGCTTGCCGCTTGACGAGGATGATGAATCGGCGCTTTCGCCAGCATATAAGACAATCAGTCGCATCTTTGTCGAGAAGGATGAGAATGGTAACTCTTATCAGATTATGTTTAATGAAATGTACTCTGCCGAAGAGGCTGAAGAAAAACTTCAGAGATGGCTCAAGGAGTTCGGTTATCATAGCGCAGAGCGTTCGGAGATTATCGAGCGTGCACATTCTGAAGCTATCGGGGAAATAATCAAGAAGAATAACGATATTGTCGTAAATGATATCCATGCGAAGGGTATTCCGACCATGATATACAATAACCGCAAACATACGGGAAAATACGAAGCTAAATAATGGAACTCTGGCGCGCTATCATTATTGCTATCTGCAACAGTCTTTGTGAAACTTGGCCAATCTCATCTTTTGGTCATTTGGAAATCCTGAAGGCTCTACTAGTAGACTATTCTGATGGTGTTAAGATGATTGTGCGCTTTTCGTGTTTTGGCATTTTGGCTGCGATCTTGGTTTTCTATCGTAAAGACTTGGTAAGGTTAGCGAAAGAGAATTCTCGCCAAAAGATTATCTGGCTCTTGCTTATGAGCTTGCCGAGCGCGATTTTGTTCTGTCTCTTTGAGGGGAAATTCCCAAAAATCTTTTATGGGTTAGATATTATCGGCGTAACTCTGCTAATTACTGCAATTCTTGCGCTAAATATTAGGCTCGTAACAAAGCTGGCGCATCGTAAGGCGAAAAAGAAGGCGGAGCTGACAAACGGTACGGCTTTTGTGACGGGCTTGCTCGGCTCTCTCTCGATTCTTCCGGGCTATTCGCGTATTGCAATTATTATGGCAATGATCAGGATTTATGGTCAGGAACGCAAAGAGGCAACGAAACTCGCAATCTTAGCAAACGTCCCGATTCTGTGCGCGATGTTTGGCAAGTGTCTTTGTTATGGTGGCGTAGATTTCGCGATAAATAACATCAAACCAGTAGCCTTTGCGATTTTGGTTGCATTTACGATCGGGTTACTCGCGCTAGTTCTCTTGAAGAGAATCGAGAAAAAGTATGATGCGCTCCGCGTATTTGGCTGGTATCAGCTAATGTTGGCGCTCGTGGTTCTAGTTTTTGGCCTAATTAAATAATAAATACATCGCTTGTCAATGACAGCGGGCTATCTAATATGGTAAAATAAAGGGGTGAATATCGATAAAATCCGGAATTTTTGTATCATTGCGCATATCGACCATGGTAAGTCTACTTTGGCCGACCGTATGCTCGAGCTTACAGGTACTGTTGCTAAGCGCGAGATGAAATCTCAGCTACTCGACAGTATGGAACTTGAGCGCGAGAAGGGCATTACTATTAAGCTTACGCCGGTGCGCATGGAATATAAGGGTTATGCACTAAACCTTATTGATACTCCTGGTCACGTCGATTTTTCTTATGAAGTCTCTCGCTCGTTGCAGGCAGTCGAGGGCGCAATTTTGGTCGTCGACGCCACACAGGGTATTCAGGCGCAGACCTTAGCGAATGTTTATCTTGCTCTTGAGCAGGATTTGAAGATTATCCCAGTTATTAACAAGATTGATTTGCCAGCAAGTGACGTACCGCGCGTTTCCGCTGAGATTATTAATCTTCTTGGCTGTGATGAATCTGAGATTATTAAGGTTTCCGCAAAGACTGGCGAAAATGTTGATCAGGTGCTTGATGCAATTATTGATCGCGTTCCAGCCCCAGAGGTTGAGGATGGCGACGAGACTAAGGCTCTAATCTTTGATAGTTACTTTGATGATTATCGTGGCGTGGTTTTGTATGTTCGTTTATTTAGCGGTAGTTTGCCAAAGAATGCGAACATTGAGATGATGGCGACTGGCTCAAAGGATATTGCGCTCGAAGTTGGTTACCTGAATCCAAAGATGTCTCCGCGCGAATCTCTCGGTACGGGCGAAATTGGTTATATTGTAACCAACTTGAAGGCGACCCGTGAGGCGAAGGTTGGTGATACGGTTACGCTCGTAAAGAAGCCTGCGATGACGCCGTTGCCGGGCTATAAGAATGTTCGCCCATTTGTCTATGCGGGCTTTTTCCCAGTTTCTAACGATCAATACAAGGAATTAAAAGAGGCGCTCGAAAAGCTCGCCTTGGCCGATTCTGCTTTACAATTCGAGCCGGAGAACTCTCCAGTTTTGGGCTTCGGTCTTCGCATTGGCTTCTTGGGCCTCTTACATATGGATATTATTCGTGAACGCTTGGAGCGCGAGTTTAAACTTGACCTTATCGTGACAAATCCATCGACAGATTATCATGTTTTGATGACGAATGGTGAGATGCTAGATATTCGTAGTGCATCAGATTTGCCTGATGTGACTGGCGTGGCGGAGATTCGTGAACCTTGGGCAAAGGGAGAGATCATTACGCCAAAGGAATATATCGGCTCCATTCTTGAGCTTATTGTTCAGAAGCGGGGTATTCAGAAGAATATCTCGTACATAGACACGCGTGCCGTGATCGATTTCGAAGCGCCGATGGCAAACCTTTTGACGGATTTCTATGACCAGCTTAAATCTGCTACTTCTGGTTATGCTAGTTTTAATTATGAGCTTGGCGGATATAAGGCAGAAGATTTGGTCCGCGTAGATTTCTTGGTTGCTGGCGAACGTATTGATGCCTTATCCGTGATGGCGCATCGTAGCGAGGCGGATTCGATTGGTCGTTCGGTTACGAAGAAGCTCAAAGAAGTAATTCCTCGTCAGAACTTCGAAGTAGCTTTGCAAGCAGCAATCGGCGCGCGCATTATTTCGCGCGAAACGCTTGGCGCGTATCGCAAAGATGTTACGGTTAAGATTCATACGGGCGACCGTGACCGTAAGGCGAAACTCGTCGAGAAACAAAAAAGAGGTAAGGCTCGCATGAAACGCTTTGGTAAGGTAGATATTCCAAGCGAAGCCTTTACCGTCTTATTGAAAAGAGATAACTAATTATCTATAGAAAAATTTGAGATCGCTTCGAGAACGCGACGGAAAACCGTGTCGCGGTCTGAGTCGGTCTGAACTCTTACGAGTAGCCCCATCTTTTCGTAGGTTGCTAGAACTGGTAGAGTTTTTTCGTTAAATTCGTCGATGCGCTTCTGGAGAACCTCTTCGGAGTTGTCGTCACCGCGACTGCCACGATCGCCGCTCTCGAGGGCGGCTTGGCGGCGCTTTTCCATTTCTTCTTCACTGATAACAAGTTCGAGCGCGACCTTGATTGGGTGGCCGGCGGCTTCGGCAGCCTTAATGACATCGATTTCTTCGCCTTCCCAGCGACCAATGCTACTCATTATAAGCGGCTTGTCTTTGAGTTCTTCCTTTGCGAAGTATGGTAAGACGATACTGCGGAACTTGTCGGTATTAGCAAGTGCGCCCGAGTTCATCTCGTTTTTGAGATTCTCATCATTGCTTTGTGCTTGCCTGAGAATTTCGCCGGAGCTAAGCAATACGCCCTGAAGTTCTGCAGCGAGCCCGTTGCCGACTGTGTCTTTTCCAGAGAATGGCTTACCGAAGATGTTGATGCTACCAGTGCCAATCCAATTTCGAATAATTCGTCCGTGATCTATCATAAATTATGACGATTATATCACAGGACTAAACCCCTGGCGAATAGTGTTTGAGGGCGGAGCGATGGCGCTTATAATTTGGGTCGTGCCTGCCGACTTCGGCCCAAAAAGCATCCGAATGGTCCATGTGATTAATGTGTGCAAGCTCGTGCAAAATGACATAATCGCGCAAGACTTCCGGTACTTTCATTAGCCCAATATTGAGCGAAATTGTGCCAGAGCTAGAGCGGCTACCCCAGCGGGTGTTGGCGTGAGAAAAACGCAACTTTTCGTATTTGTAGCCATATTTCTTGGCCCAAAAATCTAGGCGATAGGGTAGATATTCCTTTGCCTTCTTCATGAGAATCTTTTTTTGAGCATCGCGAGCGCGCTGAGTGGTTGGATCCTTGACGGGTAGTTTTTCTCGAATCTGATCGCGGCATTGCTCGAGCATGCGCTTGATACTTCGTTCGCTCGTGCGGGTTGGTACGGACATAGTTAGACGACCAGAAGTCGAAACCGAAAAACGGGCGCCTCTTGCCCAGGCGCTGTGTCGTACTAATACTTCTCCAAATTCTGAATCTTGAATAATCATTAACGGACGGATTTCTTGCGGCGGTCAGAGATGCCGGTCAAGATATTGCGACATTGAGTCTGGAACATATGTTTGCCGGAAATAACAATAGGATCTTCGTAGTCTGCAGGTGCTTCGATGCGCTCGTAGGATTGTTCAAGTGCGGCCTTAGCTTCGGAGGCCTTGGCGTATTTGTGGCGCATGCGCTGCTTGATGGCGTTAAGATCGGTCTGGACCCAAACAAGTACAGGAATATAACCAGCACGAGTGAGTAGCTCGCGGATCTCGTTGCGCTGTTTTTCGCTATCGATGGCGCCTTCGATGACTAGGGTTTGTTTGCACTTTGTAATCTGCTGAATCAATATTAAAGCAACCTTGCGGCTGACGCGGTATTCTTCATGAAGCTCGGACAGGTTAAGAAATGGAGCATTAAACCTCTCGCTAAATTTTTCTGCGAAAGTGGTTTTGCCGCTCATCGGAGCACCGAAAACTAAGATAGCGTAAGGCTTTGACTTCCCATTCATATATACTTCAGTTTACAATACTCTGATTCTTTTTGCAATTTTGCAAGAGGTACGACTTTATAATTGTTATGCTAAAATAATAATATGGATAATCAAGGCTCAAAAAAGAGTTTTTTAGATAAAGTAACTGATCTTACTAATCTGGTAAATAAGGATAATCAGCCAAAGCCCACTAAGCCAGAAGAGCTTGTTAATGCTCGAACACAGAGCATGATTGTTTCTGATCGCGAGCAGGCGGCGCAAGAGTTATCCGAAATACAGGCAATGCGTGAGCAGCAAGCCCACAATGAGGTTGTTGAAGCTAATATTCGGACGGTCAAAAAGACCGGCGTTTATGTAATTATTACGGCTATCTGTGTAATCTTGATTATTCTTGTTACGATTTTGGTCTTTACGCTTATTCCGTATTTGCGCAGGCCGGACAAAACTCCAATTGTAGTCGACGGCGGTGGCGACGAAAAGGTCTTTATTGGCTTCTATGAATGTCATTTTAATGACTGTAAGGAACTAACGACTTTTGCTGACGGTCGAATCCTGATTCATGACGGCAACTATATTATTCTAAACAACGAAACCGAGGAGACTTTTACTACAGCAATTTCTGGAGACTATGAAGCTGCAGATGTCTTTGATTGGGGCGAGAAAACCTATGCGTTTATGAAACCAGCCGAAGGTTCTGGCGCAATCTTCTCAATCACGGATAACAAGAATATAACGGAAGATAGCTACGCCGAGGTCTATTCGGATATTGAAAATGAGGTCTATGTAAATCAGAAATGGATTGAAGGCCAGTATATTATTGCGAAGCGCAGTGGGGATTATCGTCTGATAGATATTACGAATGGCCGCGAGAAGGTCCAAGGTACCAAAGGTGTACTCGCAATAAAGAGCGGATTCTTTATGGCTTATGACGAGAATGGTAATCGACGCATATATAACAATAGTAATACACAGATTGCTCTTGTTGAATCTGGTAGTATTTTTACGCGCGATAGTTATATTGTTGTAATCTATGATGATGGCAACTATTCAGTTTATAATAACGACGGTCAAACTGAGGAATTCGAGTTCAAGGACGAGCTAAGAAGTGTAGATAGAGAACAGCTTCTCGAAACCGTCGAAAAAGACTCCAAGTATACTAAGCTGCCAGATTAGCACACCTTGCCAAAGAGTGCTAAATGTCTTAAAATATGCTTATGACTGATCGTCAACGCGAAATACTTTTTGCTATCATCGAGGAGTATGCTGAGCTCGCTACTCCAGTAGGTAGTGTAACTTTGGCAAAACTTTTTGATGTCTCGTCCGCAACGATTCGTGCCGAGATGGTAAAGCTCGAGGAAATGGGCTATGTTATGCAGCCGCATACTTCCGCTGGTCGTGTTCCGACCGATGCCGGCTACCGTCTCTATGTGAATCAGCTTCAGGACAAGCTTGAGCAGGGGCCAGATATTAAGACCGAGCGTGAGCAAGGTCATCAGGAGCGCCCGATTCGCGCCCTCGAAACGCGCATTCAATCGCAGACGCGTGCAGATTATGCGATTCGTAGCGCCGTAGATAGTCTTGTCGACCTTACGGGCAACCTTGGTATCGCGACGATTGGTGATCAAATTTATATTTCCGGCTTTGGAAATCTCTTTTCGCAACCAGAGTTTACGCAAATCGAACAGGTTCAGGCTGTTAGCAAGCTAATAGATAATATTAAGCCATGGCTAATGGAAGTTTCGCCAAACGAGACGATTAATGTATATATTGGTACCGAAAATCCAGTCGGCAAGGCTTCGAATGTTTCGTTAATCATTTCACGCTTCCGTTCGCCGCTCTCAGATAGAAGCTATATTGGTGTGCTTGGTCCGACTCGCCAGTCGTATAAGCGCGTAATGTCTCTCGTGCGCCATGCCGGATTAATGTTGGAGGATATATTGCTATGACGAAAAAAGAAGAGAATACTGAAAATACTGAAGAAATCTTAGAAACCGAACAAGCCGAAGTTGTTGACGAGCGCGATGCTAAAATCGAAGAACTTACGAACGATTTGCAACGCACGCGTGCAGATTTCGAGAACTATCGTCGCCAGGTTGAAGCTCAGCGCGAGCAATATGGCCGACTAATGGCCGAAGCGACCGTTCGTAAATTTCTGCCACTCCTCGACGACATTGATCGTGCCTCTGCTGCTCAGCCAGATGTAATGGCTCCGCTTGAGAAGAATATCGAGAAAACTCTTAAGAATTTAAAGCTTGAAAAGCTCAGTCCAAAGCAGGGCGAAGAATTCAATCCGGATTTGCATAATGCTGTCATGGTCGAAGGCGATGGTGATACTGAAACGATTGCCGAAACACTCCAGGCCGGCTACAAATATGGAGGCGAAGTGATTCGCGCCGCAATGGTAAAGGTTGCAAAGAACTAATGAAATTCGCAATTATTACGCTCTTTCCAGAGATGTTCGAGAAGGTTTTTGGCCAATCGATGCTTTGGAAGGCTCAAGATCGGAAGCTGGCGGAGTTTGAGCTTATTGATTTGCGTCAGTTTGGCCTTGGTCCTCGTCATCAGGTTGATGATACTCCATATGGTGGTGGCGATGGTATGCTCTTGAAGCCAGAGCCAATTTTTGCAGCCGTAGAATACGCCAAAGAAAAGATGCCAAATGCAAAGGTTGTCCTTTCGACGCCAAAGGGCAAGATTTGGGATCAGGCTCGCGCGAAGAAGTTTGTGGAATCTGGCGAAGACTTTATCTTTATCTGTCCACATTACGAAGGCTATGATGAGCGCATTCTGAGCCTGGTAGATTATCAATTTTCGCTCGGTAGGTTTATTCTGACCGGTGGCGAGATTCCAACCATGGCAGTTGTTGATAGTATTGTGCGTCTTATTCCGGGCGTGCTTGGCGGCGTAACGAGCGCTGAAATCGAGAGCTTTTCTGACGGAGATAATTTGGAATATCCCCAATATACTCGCCCAGCAGAATTCCGTGGCATGAAGGTGCCGGAGGTTCTCATGAATGGCAATCATGGCGAAATCGCGAAGTGGCGTGCCGAGAATGCCCCGACGGAGGTTTCTGAGTAGCTATGAATCTTGCCGATCCTATTGAAGACGTTAAAGGAATCGGCCCCAAAACCGCCCAAGTACTAAACAAGGCGGGGATTTTTACTGTTAGAGATTTACTTTATCAGCTACCAAGGACTTACCAGAACTTCCAACAGGCGCAGAATATTGGCGAGCTGAAACCTGGCCAAGTAACTGTGCGCGCTCGCGTGGATAGTATTACAAGTAGTTACAAGCGTCGCGGCTTGAGTCTAACTGAGGCAACCCTTAGGGATAAGACTGGTGCCTTGCGTGCAATTTGGTTTAATCAACCATATCGAGCAAAACAACTCAAGACTAATACGGAGTACTATTTTAGTGGTAAACTTGAGTTTTCTTATGGTCGCTATCAGCTCATGAATCCTTCGGCTGAGCTCGGTAAAGAAATCGAGAAAGACTCAAGCAAATCTTTGCAGCCGATCTATTCGTCGCGCGGCCAAGTTAAATCTAATGACTTTTGCAAATTTCTTAAATCGATCGAGAATCAAGTTGCGCTCGTACCAGATATGATTCCAAACTTCCCGGGTCGCGCTGATGCTTTGCTTGATGTGCATTATCCAGAAAAAGAAGAGGCGGCGAAGACTGGCCGTGAATACTTAGCGACTGAGGAACTATTTAGTCTTATTCTTGCCTCGAAGCTCAATCGACAGGAGAATCAGAAGCTGCGCACGGCACCAATTAAGTACGATTTGGCTATCTTGAAGAAGTTTATCGGTAAACTCCCATTTGCTCTTACTAATGCTCAGCGCCGAGCAGTTTGGGAAATTATGCAGGATATGGAGCAGGATACCCCAATGAATCGTCTTCTGCAGGGTGATGTTGGTTCGGGCAAAACAATGGTTGCGGCGCTCTCGGCCTTTATTGCGGCGAAGGCTGGTTTTCAGACGGCACTAATGGCGCCGACTGAGGTGTTGGCGGCGCAGCATGCGGAAGGCCTGAGCGAATTGTTTGGTAATGAACTGAGAATTGCGCTTCTGACCGGATCAACTAAGCATAAACCAGAATTGAAGAAGCATATCGCGAACGGGGAAGTTGATCTCGTGGTTGGTACGCACGCTTTGATTACGGATGACACGAAATTTGCAAAGCTCGGTCTTGCGATTATTGATGAGCAGCACCGCTTTGGCGTGGCGCAGCGCCAGAAGTTATTGAGTAAAGCGCAAACGATGCCGCATTTGCTTTCGATGACAGCTACGCCTATCCCGCGCTCTTTGCAACTCACAATTTTTGGCGATCTTACAGTTTCGATTCTTGACGAGCTTCCGGCTGGGCGCCAAGCAATTACTTCCAAGATAATTAATCCTGCTTCGACGAAGCAAATGTGGGAGCAAATCAAGCCGGAACTAGAGAAACATCATCAGGTCTACTATATTTGTAAAAAGATCGATGATGATGGTAAGAGTGAGCTAGCTTCTG
This sequence comes from Candidatus Nanosyncoccaceae bacterium, assembly GCA_045603785.1. GTDB lineage: Bacteria > Patescibacteriota > Saccharimonadia > Saccharimonadales > Saccharimonadaceae > UBA2834. The sequence goes on from JAZUMV010000007.1 coordinate 38,077, forward strand.
TAAAGCGCGAATGCCAGAAAGTTGCAAAAATGTTCCCGGACTACCGTGTAGCTTTGCTTCACGGCAAGATGAAACCCGCTGAAAAAGACGACATCATGAAGCGTTTCTCGGCGGGCCAGATAGATATTCTGGTTAGTACGACCGTGGTCGAGGTGGGCGTGAATGTGCCAAATGCAACCGTGATGGTCATTGTCGATGCGGACCAGTATGGCCTTTCGCAGTTGCACCAGTTGCGTGGTCGTGTTGGGCGTGGCAGTGACGCGAGCTACTGCTATCTCGTTAATTCGAGCACGGACGCCCCGACTCGCCGCTTGCGCGAAATTGAGCGCTCGCAAGATGGCTTCTATCTCGCGGAAGTGGATTTAAAACTGCGTGGTCCGGGCGAAATTTATGGCTCCTTGCAGCATGGCGCATTGGATTTGCGCATCGCTTCAATTACGGATACGAAATTGGTCCGCAAGGCGCAATTACTCGTCGACGATTTTATAAAAACCGGCTATAAACTTGAAGATTACAAAGAGCTGGCTGCATCGGTTCGCAAATATCAAAGGTTAACAACGCTGAATTAACATGTATTCGTCATTAGGAATCAGAAAAAGCTCTAGTCATTCGGGCGAGCTTATCGGTACACATCAGAAGATAGATAAGACCGCTCGTCGCGTCTTGTCGAAGTATTTGGATTCGGCTAGAGTTTTTCCGAGCACGCAGAAAATCCTGTATTTTGAGGGCTCGCGCGGGCCGGATGGGCTTAAGCTTAAGTCTCCAGGCGTAGATGAGCCGATGCATTTCATAAACCCGCAAAACGATGACGGCATTTTGATTGGATATATTCGCGATCATCATTATAATCTCGTGCAGGCGCTCGTAAATAAAGATATTGAACGCGCCGCTTTTGAGGCGGCCTGGATGGCGCACGCAGTTACGGACGGATTAACTCCTGCACATCATTATCCGTACAAAGAACGCGTTGATGAGCTGATGCAGGATAAGGACTATAAAAAGCTTTTCGGCGTGAAGATCAAGGGTATTATGCGCGGAAACAATCTGGCCGAAGCGGCGCGTAATAACTGGCTCTATTGGGGCGCGGGTGGGATTATGACGAAGCACATTGCTTTTGAGTATGGCGTGGCCTATACGGTCGCCTTTGTTCCGCAAAAGCACTTGATGCTTAAGATGTCTCGCAAGAATTTCAAGCATATAGACTACGAACGAGCTTTTTATCATGCACTCAACCGCATCGCGAAGCTAAAGATGTACGATCGGTTTCTAGAAGACGGTTGGACGACCGAATTGGCGATGGAAACCTATCAGATTTTGATACCGGAAATAATAAAGGCGGTTGCACTAAACTGGGCGAGCTGTATAAATGAAGCAGAGGAGATGAAGAAAAATGCGCAAAAATAAGCAAATTAGGATTATTTCAGGTGAATTTGGCGGTAGGCTAATTGATACTCCGGATAATGAGGCGACGCAGCCGATGGGCGACCGCGAACGCATGGCGATTTTTAACCGCCTGCGTGAAGATATTCCGGGTAAGCGCATTTTGGATGCATTTGCTGGTAGTGGCGCGCTGGGGCTTGAAGCCTTGTCTCTGGGCGCGGCAGAAGTAGATTTCATTGAGAATAATCCAAAAGCGATTCAATGCATCAAGGCCAACCTTGCCAAACTAAACCAGCGCGCAAATATTCTGCGCAAACCTGAAGGCGAGTATGATGTTATTTTTATGGACCCGCCATATGGTAATCCGCAATATGATCTTTGCGCAGAAATCGCAAGCCATCTCAAAAATGATGGCTATCTTGTCTTGTCGCATCCGGCGGATCCAGAACCGCCAGCTTTTGCGGATCTTGAATTAATTAGCGACAAAAAATACGCCGCCGCGCATATCAAAATTTATTACAAAAACTAAACCAAGAAAAAATAGGTCCACCTCCCAGAAGACCTATTTTTTATACTAAGCAACGCTGCGAACTGCAATGTTCTCGCTGCTTCCGATTTGTTTGATGTCAATTGACATTTTAGTATGTCCCCTATATTTTTCTTTTTGTATTTGTCTCTCAACTCTCCACAAGCTGATTATAACGTAAGCGCAATCCTCCCGCAAGACCTTTTTGGAAAATTTTTAAGATTTAGCTAGGTACTGTTGGGCTGGGGTTTATATGGGGGCTGCAGGCATCGAGGAGGGGCAGCTTGATTCATGGTTTTGGTTTGCTTACGGTGTATTGCTGCTTGCTTTTCGTAACGTCAAGAACGAAGTGGAGTTACGAAAGGCAAGCAGTAATACTTGTAGTGTTATACTAAAACCATGAGCAATAATGAAATTCCAATCGAAAACAAAATGGATCCAGCGGGCGGCAAAAAGACTGATGTCGTTCTGATCATTGTGATTATATTAGTCGTGATTGTCTTTGCTTTACCAGCAGTGCTCTTCGCATTATTCTACTTTAGATTTATTAAACCTACCATAGATGAAGGCATTTCGGATATTTCGTATTCAACTTCTGGCTACGCAATTGATGACGATACTGCGGATTCCTTCAAGCGGGTCTACATGAAGAGCATTGTTGGAGATGTAATCGAGTATGACGATTGTAAAGCGATTGAGGCCTTCACGAATGTCGAAACTGAGCGCGATTATGATTTTTGTTCAAGTGGCTTTATGGCTGCCTCGATAGGCTTTGATCGAAATGGTATCGATATGAAGTTTAAAGCAACTAACGGCGGTGTCGAGTATATTCTCGATTCTAGCTTTTCCGGTTATTACCAGCTCAAACGCTACATTGATGCTGATGCTATGGAAGGCGACTTTTTGGATTATAGGTTAAGTTGTGCTACAAGCTGTCCAGTCGATGAACCGTATTCGAATCCGGGAGGTCCGCAAGAGGATTCGGAAGTCGAAGAATCTATCGACGATTCACTTGAAGAAATTCTAGAAAGTACTAATATTTAACTGAAAGGAGATTATTAATATGCTACGTTCTAATTTCGATAGTTTATTTGATGAGCTCTTCGAAGATTTTGGCAACGATTTCTTCCCTCAGCCAAAAGGTTTGCCAGCCCCGGGCCCACGCGAAAAGGCTTTAATGCGCACGGATGTGAAGGAGCTTAAAAATTCCTTCAAGCTAAAGATTGACCTTCCGGGATTCGAGAAGGAGAATATCAAAGTAAAACTCGAAGATGGCTTCCTGACGATTAATGCCGAGAAAAAGACCGATGAATCCGAAACAGACAAATCTGATGGCCGCATCATTCGCCGTGAACGCTATGTCGGTTCAATGGCTCGTAGCTGGTATGTCGGCGACAAGGTCAAGCAGGAAGATATTAAGGCTAAATATAATAACGGCGTCTTGAGTCTCACGATTCCAAAGGAAGAAGAAAAGCCGGAGCTTCCGGAAGATAAGAAATATATTGCAATTGATTAAAACTCGAAGCGGCCGCGAGATAAACGGTCGCTTTTTGTTACAATAAATACAGAGGTAATTATGAAGAAAATAGATGCCGAGAAAGAAATTAGAGGAATGAAAGCATGATATATGACCTTGCGATTATTGGTGGTGGTCCGGCGGGCCTAACGGCGGCGATTTATGCCACGCGCGCTTCGCTAGATACGATTGTTTTTGAGAAGAAGGTGTGTGGCGGCCAGATTGTTGAATCGAAAAAGATAGATAATTATCCAGGCTTGCCACATATTTCCGGCATGGAGTTTGGTGCAAAGCTCAAGGCGCAGGCGGAGGAGCTTGGTGCAAAGATTGAGCTTGACGAGGTGTTATCTATCGAAAAAGTCGAAGATAGAGGTTTCAGGATAAAAACCGAAGATGGCGAATATGAATCTCTAGCAGTTATTGTTGCGACTGGTGTTGCGCCGCGTCATTTAAACCTACCGGGCGAAGCCGAGCTAATTGGTCGCGGTGTTTCGTTCTGTGCGACTTGCGATGGTAGCTTCTTTAAAGGTAAAGATGTGGCCGTGATAGGTGGTGGCAATACTGCGCTTTATGATGCGATTTATCTTTCGGATATTTGCAAGAAGGTCTATCTTGTTCATCGTCGCGATGAATTTCGTGGCGACTCTGGTCTAGTTGAGAAACTTCGCGCAAAAGAGAATGTGGAATTTGTTTTGTCTGCTAAGCCGATTAAGATTCTAGGTGAGCAAAAAGTTGAAGGTCTAGTAGTTGAGCAGGTTGGCGAAGAAAAGCAACTCGATGTCGCCGGCATCTTTGAGGCGGTGGGCCATGTTGCGCAGGGCGCAGAATTAAACCATGATTTAAGGACCGACAAGAATGGCTATCTAGTCGCAAGTGAATCGCTCGAGAGCTCGATGCCGGGCGTATTCTTGGCTGGAGACTTGCGCCAAAAGCGCGTGCGCCAGCTTACGACGGCGACGGCGGATGGTTCCGAAGCGGTGGCGGCTGTTCTTGAATATCTCAAAAAGTAATTGATACAATAAGCTTAGTAACACGAGGGTTATAATATGTTTTTCAACAACAAAATATTGGTAGGTAAAAACGAAGAGGGTAAAGAGTCTTATATCTTGCCTAAGATGGCGAACCGCCACGGTTTGATTACTGGTGCGAGTGGTTCTGGTAAGACTATTACCTTGAAGGTCTTAGCCGAGAGCTTTTCTGATGCAGGCGTTCCGGTCTTTATGGCGGATGTAAAAGGTGACTTGGCTGGTACTTCTCAGCTTGGCGAGATGGACGATAATGTTCAGGGGCGTGTCGAGAAACTCGGTCTCGAAGGCTTTGAAATGAAGAGTTATCCGGTTCATTTCTGGGATCTTTACGGCGTAGCTGGTCATCCAGTCCGTGCGAATGTTGAGCAGGTTGGCCCAGAAATTTTGTCGATGATGCTCGGTCTTTCTGAGGCTCAGGAAGGCAACCTCGCAATCGCTTTCAAGATTGCCGAAGATGAGAATTTGAAGCTTATTAACCTCATGGATCTTCGCGCCGTCTTGCAGTATATTGGCGATAACCGCGATAAATACACAACCAAGTATGGCAATATTACAACCCAGAGTATTGGCGTAATTCAGCGCAGCTTGCTCACGCTTGAGAATCAAGGTGCGGATAAGTTCTTTGGCGAGCCTGCCCTTGATGTTAACGATTTCTTCCAGAAAGATTCTGATGGCCGCGGTGTAATCAATATCCTACACGCAGTTAATCTGTTCCGAAGCCCGGATATGTATGCGAGCTTCTTGCTCTGGCTTTTGACTACCTTGTTTGTTGCGACTCCAGAAGTCGGCGACTTGGATAAGCCAAAGCTTGCCTTCTTCTTTGATGAGGCGCATCTCTTATTTAATGGCATGCCAAACTACCGCCTCAAGCGCATCACGCAGTTTGTAAAGCTTATTCGCTCGCATGGTATTGGTTTGTACTTCGCTTCGCAGCGTCCAACGGATATTCCTGACGAAATCATGTCTCAGCTCGGTAATCGTGTCCAACATACACTTCGCGCCTATACTCCAGCAGAGCAGAAGATTGTTCGCGCCAGTGCAGATTCTTTCCGCACAAATCCTAAGTTTGATACCGCTCAGGCGATTCTTGAGCTTGGTACCGGCGAAGCTTTGGTCTCCTTCCAGGACGAGAAAGGAGCACCTACGGTTGTTGAGCGCGTAATCATCTTACCACCTCAGAGTCAAATGGGTGTTATTGATGATATGGCTCGCCAGAGGATCATTAATAATAGTCCACTCGTTGGTAAGTATGATGAAGAAGTTGATCCTGAATCTGCCTACGAAACCATTACGGAGCAGAAGGTTAAGGAAGGCGAAATTAGTCAGCAGGTCGCTCAGCAATCCGCCGTTACTCAGGCGCAGGTTGAGCAAAACATGGCTCAGGCCGCTCCACAGCAGCCGGTTCAAGCTAATAATGGCTTTGATCCATCAAAGTACCCACAGTATCAGAATGGCCAGATGCAGCCAATTTATCAGCAACCAGTTCAGCAAGCAACTCAGTCAACAAAGGCTACGAAGAAGGCTGAAGACAAGACCGCGAAGAAGATTGAAAAGTATGCCGACCGTGCCGTTGGCAACGTGATTGGTAGCGCAAGTAGTGCTGTTGGTCGCAGCCTCATGAATAAGATTATCAAGGGTCTATTCAAGTAAAAGAAAAGCTCCGCCGAAGCGGAGCTTTTTTGTGGAGTATGCGCAGATTAAGGTTATGAACCAACCTGGCAATACTCGACAAATTTTGACAGAAGCGCGAACTCGGCCGGCTTCTTGCCGTTTTTGTGGCAATCTACCAGGTAAGCGAAGTACAGGAACATCAGCACGCTAAGGGCGTCGTCGCGCCCGAAGGCGGTCAGTCGCTTGATGTGGCTCGGCTCGATTACGGCCGGCTTACCTAGTTCAGTGAAGCGATTCCACTGTTCTGCAAGGGCGTTGCTGCTGTCAGTAGAGACTCCTACGCCATAGATTTCTTCGGCGTAGCGGCTGCCTGCGCTAATAGACAGTGCCTTCTTGGGATCCTCTTGGGTTTCGGGATAGTCGATGCCTGGCGCAATGTCCAGAGCGTAGTAGTTGCAGTGTGAAAGCTCAATCTGCTCGTATTCGAACACGGGCTTAAGCATTGCATCGTTTGTTCGGTACTCCTTGCTTGCCAGGTAGTCCATCCAGTCCTGAGCGAACTTCCAGAGCTCCTTGAAGTGATTCTGAGTAAGCTCTTTACTGTGGGAGACTCCGGCGGCGATAGCATTGTTGAATCTGTTCAGGCGCCACTTTAGCCATACGTCCCAGTTGTGTAGAACGGCTTCTGCGCCAACAGAGAAATAGATTGCTCTCTTCGTATCCAATTCCGCAGAATTATCGCCAATGAGGGCTTTGAGTCCCTCCTTCTCGATTGAAGCGCCATTATTCTTATGAGAATAATGGTAGTGGATATTCTCGAGAGTGTTATATGGCAGTTCTGTGACCTCGATATCGAAAATTGTCGTGTTTGTTAAGCAGAAGTCAGGGTTGACCGTGCTCGAATTACGAAAATCGTCGACAGCCTTCTGGATTCTCTGGATATGCGCGTCGCTGAAAGGATTTGCCTCATAAATATTTCTATAGGTAATGTACTCCATAAATAGCACCTCCGTGAAATGCTTGTCTTGGGCGGATATAAATGGTTTATATATTATAGCATAAACGGATTGAAAAGTCAATGGAGTATACTGTAGATATGAGTGAGGAAGACTTGATAAAACAGTTAAAAATCCACGGTATTTACAAGCATTTTAAGGGCGATAATTACCTAGTTGAAGACATTATTTATCACTCGGAGACTAAAGAGCCGATGGTGGCTTATCGTAGGTTGTATGGTGATGGTAAGCTTTGGTGTCGCCCGCTTGCGATGTTCCTGAGTGAAGTTGACCATGAAAAATATCCGGAAGTGAAGCAGAAGTATCGCTTCGAATTACAGGATATTAAAAGTGTTGCAGAATAAAAGAGCCCCGATTTGGGGCTTCTTTTAGTCTAGCTTTACGTCTTCGGGATTAATGGGGATTCTTGGCACGCGTTTGCCGATTGAGCAGGTTACTTCATAGGTAATCGTATTGAGATGTTTAGCGATCTCCTTAATATGTTCGATATCTCGGATGACCTCTACTTTATCGCCAACCTTCACGGAATCGTCAACCCTCGCAAACATCATATCCATACAAACATTACCAATTATTTCGCAAGGCTTGTCGTTAATATAGACATTGCGACCTTTGTTCTTGCGAATAATGCCGTCGGCGTAACCGATCGGAATGACGGCGATTCGTTGAGGTTCGGTAATGGCATAAGTGCCGTTGTAGCCGAGCGTGCCGGAATCGACCTCATTAATCTGAATAACTTCACTCATGAGCCTAAAAGTGCTTTCGAACTCGATGTCTGGATAATCAATTAAACCATACATCGAAATGCCGAGGCGGCAGGCATTAGCATAAGGGCGCTTTGGGTAAAATTCAGTAGCATCGCTTGCGCCAACATGAACATATTTGAATTGGCTCAAATCGCAATCAGCTGTTATTTCTTCAAACTTTGCAAACTGTGCTTCGGTCTTCTCGTGATTATCAGCTTCGTAAATATGGGTATAAATACCTTCAGCGGTAACCTTGGTAGATTTTAGTAGCTCTAGGGCTTCATTGAGTTCTTCGCGGCTCGAAAGGCCAAGGCGATTCATACCGGTATTAATCTTGATATGTGTCTTTAAATTCAGATCTTTTGGCAGCTGGCGGATGTAGCTGAGATTGCTTAGTGTGACGGTAATATCATTCTCGGCACAGTCTTGCAAAAAACGCGGGTCGATAATACCGAGACAAAGGATTGGGATGGTCGTAAATTCGGAGCGTAGTTCCATTGCTTCATCAAGCGTAGCAACGCAGAGATAATCGCATCCGGCCTCGATCGTAGTACGCGTGCATGAAATGGCGTCGTGGCCATAACAATCGGCTTTTACTACGGCAAAATGGTGCTCATAATCCGCGTAGCGATTGATGAGTTTTTGAATATTGTGTTTCAGCGCACAAGTATTAACTTCAACATATGTAGGTCTATAATTCATATCACTCCATCTATTAAATGGTAGTTATATTATACTCCTTCGCTCCAGAAGGCTCATTTGACGTTAAGTATAATGCTTGTGCTAGAATTAAACCAATAACACACTGCGGGAAAAATGAAGGTTTTATAAAGAAAGGAATAATATACCGATGAAATACTTGGCTCTAATCCTATTTTCAATCTTCCTTGCTTTAGGCAACTATCAGGAAAGCCTTGATGACAATATTAGTGTTGATCAGGCCGAGATTATTCTCGATTATAACTATCAGAACGGAATAGTCATTTCTGAAGACACTCGAGTTATTGCTAATGAGAATATTTGCGCAAATACAAGTATCCATAATAACCCAACCCGATCAATGCAGAGCCTAGAGATTAATTCGTATTACATGAAAGCTGGAGATGATAATATCTCTAAATCATATTCGGACGAGAACCTAGAGAAGGTTGATTTAAATCTGACGAAAACGATTATTTCTGAAGCAAAAAGCCGAACTAGAGATAAAGTCTCGATGGGTTATTTTTCGGCATCGGTCTATTCTCTCTGGCCAAGTAATTTCAATATTGTAGTTGCGCTAGATGAGCCCGAAGACGAGGGCATAGCGTCTACGGTATTGGGCGAGTTCTTGTATAAAAATGATAAGTTTGTCTGCGAGATTGACGCTTCGGGCAACGTAAGAAATGCTTATTTGCTTCAATAGATGGATATAAGGGGGGGGTATAATTAAAACATGTGCAAGAAGAAAACCGCAGCCCAAAAAGCTAAAATTGCAATCATTGTAAACGCTATTATTCCTGTAGTTATTTTTATAGCATTGCAAATATGGAACTATGTTGGCCTAAAAAGCGGACAATATGTTTGCACACTTGCAAGGGAATACTGCCGGACTGCTGGGGCTGCGACGGAGAAGGTGTGGGCAAGTTCTGGATGGTCTTTAAAGACGTGGCGGCATTATGCATACTACTTCTTGTCGTCCTACAGATTCCGTCCTGGATTGCATACATATTCTTCAAAAAGAAAGCCTCAAAGAAGTAACAAAAAATCCCCGAATCGAAAGATTTGGGGTTAATTTTCTTCTATGTCTCTCGACGTCTTCGCGGAGTCGCAGGCAAAACGTGCGCGCATAAGTGCACTAATCGTTTTCTAAAAATATCAAGCCGTGTGAGCTTTGCTCCTATTAATTGCAGATAGTATAATGTCGTTATGACAAAATTTAAGGTAGCATATGAGGAGAGTGGAGATTCGAAGCCGCGCCCACATGAACGTGAAACGGCCGAACTTTTAGCACGGCATTTTCAAAGCAACCTTATCTTTATGCGTCGATCTTCTAGTAAAACGCCAGACCTATATGTATTAAAGACTAATATTCGCTGGGAGCTGAAGTCTCCAACTGGAGGTGGAAAACACACGGTACAGAATAATTTACGCGAAGCAAGTAAGCAATCTGAAAATATAATTCTAGATTTAACTCGCTCTAAAATGACAGATATTCATGGTATATCCAGGGCGAAAGAATTTATCTTGAACGAAAGGTCGCGCATTAAACGTCTTAAAGTACTGAAGAAAGACGGCGCTATCATTGACATAAAATAGCAATAAGCGTATAATAGAAGCATAGGAAGAAAAGTATAAGATACTGAATTGAATCAACTGCCTTTCTTTCCGTCAAGGAACTTCGAAAGAGGTTCTTTTTTATCTTTCCGCAAACATCGCCCAATAATGCCCAACAAGAAAAGCAAGGCCTTGGCTCCGCTATGCAGCGCGCTGTACCTTGCTTTGCCTGGATAACATCAACTCGCATCATCGCGTCAAACTAAAAAATCCCCGATTACACAGGGTTCTAATTCGGAACTGGTCCGCGAGACTGGACTTGAACCAGCACGCCGTAAGGCATATGCTCCTAAGGCATACGTGTATACCAATTTCACCACTCGCGGATGTGAGACTAGTGTAACACAAAACTCGCGAAAGCGAAACTAGAACTCTTCAAGAAGAGCTTTCATTGCTTCCTCGATGTCGATATCCAGCGCATTCTTCTGCTCGTCGCTCAGATCGTTATAGAAAAACCACTCGTCGCCAACTTTTGCCTTACAAATCGCCGCGAGGAAAAAGTTTGGGCTGGTCTCGAGCTTGTTAATCTCATTCACTAGTTTCAAATCGAGGTCGGCGTAGGTTGCGAAAGCTTTAATCGTCTCGCGCCCAGACTTAAGCTTGGTCTTTTGTGCCATCGCAATGCCATAATGAAAGCGAATATTAATTTCGCCGCCATACTTGCTGGCAAGCTCAGTGTAATACTTCGCCGCATTTGCATCCGTCATTTCGCCATATTTCTCAATAACCGGCAACTTAATATGCATCTTCGGATCATCTTCAGCGCTTACGCCGTCCAAAATGATGCAATCGTCACGCGATAGAATAATATGTCCAGCCGGCAAGTGCTTCGCGTAATGCGAGGCCTTCTCGAGTGCGATGCCTTCGGAATTGTCTGCCGCCTCAACTGGGTCGGAAATTTTCTCGCCATTAATATCATTCAAAGATAGTACTTCTGCTGCGCCGGCTAGTAATCTGCGCGCGGTATCTACCTTGTTAGGGTTTGTGCTAGCCATTACAACTTGTTTCATAATAAAAATTATAGCATGTCAAATCCAAGAGAGTTAGGAATGGTACAATAAAACTATGTTTGAGCCGAAAACCCCAGAAGAAATACGAGAAATAGTCTACGCTGTAGTAAAACGAACAGCCAAAACGGCGGGGTATAAACCAGAGCTATTTCGTTCTGTTGCCGAAAGCCTGATTGAGGAAGCTATAGAATGGCAAAAGCAGAATTCAACCAAGAGCGCCTGGGGTAATTACCGGGTAGATCAATTCGCGAGATTCCGTACTCAAGAAGCGATTCGCCATCAGCGCAAGGCAGATATTGAGGCTAAGTAGTCGGTTTGCCACGAATGTTTCGCTTATGCTAAACTAGAATAAGTTATGAGAGCGTGGGGAAATGAATAAGTTAGCGATTTATCTTAACCAACATATTGACGGTATGGTCTATAGTGCGCCGTCGATTCTCGAAAAATACAGCACTGACCGCTCGGTCCTGAGCTATAAGCCGCGCCTTGTTGCGGTTCCGGCAAATGTCATGGATGTTCGTCGTCTTGTTAAATTCTCGAGTCAGCTTGCCGCTAAAGGTATGCAAATGCCAATCACGGTTCGTGGTGCGGGCTACAGCAAGACTGGCACTGCTATTGGTTCTGGCATCGTAATACTTACTGAGCGACTTAACCATATCCAAGAAATCGACACTCGTCAGAGATTAGTTCGCGTTCAGGCTGGCGTCACTCTTGCTGAGCTCCGTACTGCACTCGATGCGACCGCGCTCGAGCTCCCGGTTTATGGTGATCCTCACGAAACTATTGGTGGCCTTATTTCGAACTGTGCCCCAGCTTCCGTTAATACTAAGCCTGGCACCATTATAGACTTTATTGAGGATATGGAAATCGTCCTTGCTGACGGCAGTGTTGTTCAGGCTCGCCAGATGACGGCAAAGCCGAATAGTACGAATAATAAGACGCTTGGCGCTAAGGCCTGTAAGGCTTTGAACAACTGGCTATCCAAAAACGACGCCATGCTTGAGAAAGTAGACGATGCTGAAGAAAGCAAAGCTTGGTATCCAGGAATTAAAGAGGTTACTGGTCGCCATGGCTTCAAGCTTGCGCCAATCTTCTGTGGTGCCGAAGGTACGCTCGGTATTATTACTGAGGTTATTCTGCACGTTGAGCCAATCTTCGAATCCCCGAATTATGTTGCGATTCCTTGCGCCAATATCAAAGAATTCGAGCGTGCTGCTAAGGCGCTGACTGCCGAGAAATTCACGGACATTGTCTTCTATGATACGGAGATCTTCGCTGAGATCGAAAAGACTGGCAAGAGCCTTAAGTTCTTCCGCGACAAGCCGACTAAAGATGGCTTTCTGTTAGTCGCTAATGCGAAGGATGACTCTCGCGCAAAGCGCCGCGCCAAAATCCGCGCCATTCAGAGGAAACTTCCGGAAAGCATCCGCGTAATTATTGCTGATGAAAAGAATATTGGCGACTTTGCTGCTATTCAGGAGAATCTTACTGCTTATCTCAGTGAGAGTAACCTTGAATATCGTGTGCCGATGGTTGATCAGGTTTACATTCCGAAAGAGAAGCGCGTTGAATTCCTTAATAAACTCGAAGAATTATCTAAAGAAGTTTCGATGCGCCTACCGGTCTACGGTTCTGTTGATTACGACACGTATACTGTTCGTCCGAAGCTCCGCCCAGATAATATGGAATCCTACAAAAACACCATTGGTTTCTTGCGCAAATATATCACCCTAGTTAAGGAATGTGATGGCAAGGTTTGTGGTGGTGCTCCAGAAGGGCGCTTCCTCGCACCATTTATGAAGGCTGAGACTAATCCAGCAATTATCGAGCTTAATCGCAAAGTTAAAGAAATCTTTGACGAAGACGGCATATTTAATCCGGGCATTAAGCACGAGGCAAACCCGAGTGTAATCTTCAAGCATTTCCGTGACGATTACGGCGGCGAGTTCCAGAGCTCGTTCTAAACGCTTACCTTTTTAATTGGGGTGGCTTTCATGTTATAATTTACAACATGAAATCATCTGTTGAGAAAACTAATACTTCTGCGACTTTTGAGATTGAATTCGAGTCTAAGGATTTTGAGCCTGCACGCATTAAGGCTCTCGAACGCCTCGCTCGCAATATCAAAGTTGCTGGCTTCCGTGAAGGTAAAGCCCCAGCCAACGTTGTCGAACAGCACGTTGATCCAAATCAGCTATCTAGTGAAACCCTAGATATTCTTATTCGTCAGACTATTCCAAAGGTCTTCGGCGGCGAGGATATAATTCCTATTTCTGTTCCCCATGTTGACGTCATGGCCTATGTCCCAGGCGAAAGCGCAAAGGTTAAAATCTCTGCCGATATCATGCCAGAGGTTGAATTCTGCGATTATGCTGACCTTCAGGCTGAATATATCAAGCAGACCATTAAGGATACTGATGTCGAGGATGTCCTAAATCGTATTGCTGAAAGCTTTGCAGAGAGTGCCGTTGTTAAGCGCGCCGCAAAAGAGGGTGACGAAGTAATTATTGACTTTACTGGTAAGAAGGATGGTGAAGCCTTCCAAGGCGGTAGTGCTAAGGATTACAAGCTCAGACTTGGTTCTAAGCAGTTTATTCCTGGCTTCGAAGATGGTATTGTTGGTCACGAAGTTGGCGATAGCTTCGACCTAAACCTTACCTTCCCAGAGGATTATGGTAGTAAAGCGCTTGCTGGTCAGGCAGTTGTCTTTGAAGTTCTCTTGAAGCAGGTTAATGAAGTTAAGAGTCCAAAGATCGATGACGAACTCGCTAAGAAAACTGGCGCATTTGAAAAGCTTGCAGATTTGAAGGAAGATATTCGCAAGAATCTTGAAGAGCAGGCTCAGCGTCAGGCCGATGAACGCTACAAAGACGCTCTCTTGCAGGCTCTCGTTGAAGGTTCTAAGACTGAAGCTCCAAAGACGCTCGTTCAGGAACAGGTTGAGAACTTCCGCGGTGAAATTCTCCGCAACCTTAAGGCCCGCAAGCAGGAACTTTCTGATTGGCTCGAAGCTCAGGGTAAGACTAAGGAAGAATGGGAAGACGAACTTAAGGAAAACGCAGAACGCCGCGTTATTTCAAGTATCGTCGTCCAGCGCCTAGGTGAAAAGCTCAAGGTCGAAGTTGAAGACAAGCTTGTTGAGGAACAGCTCGAACAAATGCGCCAAGCTTACGGTAAGAGCGCAGATGCCTTGAAGCAGATCGATGCTCCAGAGACCAAGCTCAATATCCGCAACCGTATGCGTATTAACGCGATTATGGACAAACTCGTTGAGCTAAATCGCCCACATGCAAAGGAAGTCGAGCTTTCTGACGCAAAGCCAAAGAAAGCTGCGAAGAAAACAGACAAAAAGGATTCTAAGAAGGCAGACAAAAAGTCTTCGAAAAAATCTAAGTAACAATTAGACAAAAGAAAGCTCCGCATCAAAGCGGAGCTTTTTGGTTCAAGCACAAGGACCGTAGACCTCCATGCGGAAGTGCTCGTAACCGAGAAATTCGGTAACCTCGTCAAGAATGAGTTCTTCGATCCTTCTTTCGGCTTCCTTGTCATCGCACGAAACCGCCACGATTAAATCAATCAGCGGAATCTCGTCCTCGTCATAGCAGTCATCGTCGGGCAAGCCCTTCGGATAGTAGTAGATGAGCATTTCGCGAGCAGTGCGGTACGAGTGCGAGTCAAAGACGTAGAGTTCCTTGGTTTCGTGCAGGCGGATCAGGCTCGAGGCCATATGCGTAGTCTTGGGCGCGGTCATAGGGTCGAGAGCGAATGCGAAGTCCATCTCGCAGTTGTTGCAGGCGCCAATCAGGATATTGCTTGCGTCGTCGCCTTTGAACTCGAAGGACATGCGGAAAGCGCCGCTCCCGGCGATGCCATTCTTTCTCGTAAAATCGAGGACTGCGATGCGAATTGCGCGGATAAGGGTAGTAAGCTTCATGCTGACTCCTTTCGTCTAGGACGGAGGTGCAAAGAATCAATAAAAAGAGCACCTTTACGGACAGGCTCATTATAACATGGGGATAATAAAACGCAAGCTGCTACTTCTTTACATTTGCGATATGCCAATGGTCGCCCATATCGCATTTGTATGCATGAAGCGAATGAGCTGGCATATTGTGCTCGAACTCAGAAAGGCGCGCCGCGTCCTCGGCGTCTTCTTCGCTATCGTAGATAATTTTCTGCTTATCGCCAACCCAGCACTTTGGCGGTTCGTATGGCGCACTGTAAAACTTACTCATTAAAACTCCTTGTGCAGATATTGCAAACGCTGCTCTTCGGGCATTGATTCAATCGCAGCGCGCAGAGTGTTACGCGACATTCTGTCGTAATTATCAATAATATAAGATTCAATTAGATGCTTGTCGACCTTATTGTAAATTGTGCGGAGCATCCAGCCGCAAGCTTTCTGGATTAGTGGATGTGGATCTTCGAGTAAATCGTCAATAATCTCTAGTCCGTCGCCGAGCGTGTGTTTGCGATAAAAATACTGGTAAGCCACGATTGAAATGCGCTTATGCCAGAGATTTTCGTGCGAGTGGAGCTCGTGTAAAATCGATTCGTCTTTATGCTCGTAGCACCAGCGGCCCAGAATGTTTGGCGCGGAATCGTCGACAAGATCCCAGTTGTTCGCTGCCTGCAAATTCTCAAGATAAGTCTCCTTGCTATTGTCGTTCCGCGCCGAGTATTGTTCGCGCAGTAAAACCAAGCCGGCAAAGCGGTAGTCATGAATTGGGGAGTGCAAAAGCTCAACCAACTCGTCCTTCGATATCTTCTTGTATTGTTTGCAGATTTTGCGAAGTCTCGGCGTGTTAATTGCGAGCAGAATGTCGCCTTCTCCGTATTTTCCTGGCGCGACGCCAAAATATGGGGCGAAAATGCCAATCTTGTCTGGCTGGATTTCGCGCTCAAGCTCGGCAATCAGCTGGTCTTTCATACCTGGAAATTATACCACAAAACAGGGGCAGGCTTGAAAAAATAAGCGGAATGTGATATAATATAGTTATGGCTATTTTGAAATATTTTTTGAATTTATACCGTGATCGCAAGCAAATTACACTTCTTAGCTGGGTTTACGCCGCTGTTGCTGTAATTTTTGTCTTTATTGCGGGTATTTTTGCTTTGATTAATCAGAGCTTTGGTGTTTCAATGCTGGTTATTCCTGCAATCGCAGTCGTTGCATTAATTGCAAACATTGTAATTTGGGCACTCATTAAGCTCGTTCTCGATGTTGCTAGCGAGAAAGCTGGCATTAAAGACGAAAAGAAAAAGCGTTAAAATATAATCATGGACGCGCCAATCAATCCCGCGGAAGATACGCGCAATCTGATGGACGAATATAAGGGCCTCCCGAACGAGGAGGTTCTTTTTCGTCTCGATAAGAAGCGCACTTCGCTCGAGGTGGCGATTGAGAATTTAAGCCATGATTTTAATATCGGTACAATCGTGCGCAATGCTAACGCTTTTAATGTGAGCAAGGTTCATATCTTAGGTAAGCGCAAATATAACCGCCGCGGCGCGATGGTAACGGATAAATATCTTCATATGACGCATTTTGAAGATGTGAAGGAATTTGTTGATGATGCACACGCTCGCGGTATGAAGGTAATCGCGATTGATAATAACCGCCCGGAAAGTAGGCCTTTGCAGGGAGCGGAAATTGAACCAAATTCTATTCTGGTTTTCGGCTCAGAATCGGACGGTATCTCTCAGGAATTATTAGACTTGGCGGACGCCTGCTTCTATATCGAACAGCTAGGCTCGACTCGCTCGATCAATGTTGGCTGTGCTTCGGCAATTGCTATGTACGAATTTACTCGCAGATTGGGGTATTTTAATGCGTAAATATCAGTTGTCGCAGCATTTCTTCCGCAGTCCAAAACTCGCGCTCTTCTTGATTGGACATAGCAATATTAAGAAGCGAGATATTGTTATAGATATTGGTGCCGGTTCTGGCGTAATCACGAGCGCACTTGCGAAGCGCTGCAAAAAAGTAATTGCCGTTGAGGCTGACCATGAAACTGCTGAAAAACTCCGCAAGAATATGCAGAAGCATGAAAATGTTGAAGTTATCGAGAAAGACTTCATGGAATACGAACTTCCAGAAGGCGAGTATAAGATTTTCGCGAATCCGCCATTTCATCTCAGTTCCGCAATCTTGCATAAACTTGACGAAGCAAAGAATCCGCCAAAGGCAATCTATCTAATCCTGCAAAAGCAGCTCGCTCTTAAGCTTCTTAATACCGACAGGCATTACACTTCGCAGCTGGGCAAGCAGCTCTTTGTCCATTACGAACCGCGCATTCGTTTGCCGCTCAAGCCGGAATACTTTACGCCGCCGCCAGCCGTGCCGACGGCCCTCTTCGAGCTCAAGCGCCGCCAGGAAGAGCTCTAATATTTGCAAGAAAATGCTTGTGCTATAATATAGACAAATATAACAGGAGCATTTTCAAGTGAGTACGAAACGCAGAAAATATATTGAAAGCCATTGGCTTGTTTTTGCGGTAAAGGGTGCAATTGCGCTTGTCGCAGGGCTACTCCTTACATTAACTAATAACGCCGATACAAACAATCTAGCGCGTATGGTTGGCTTTGCTATGCTTGGCCTAGGCATTATTGAAATCTTTAATACAATCAACCGCAAGCGCCTCGAGCATAACTGGGGCATGTCGCTCGCAATTGGTGTCGTTGAGTTGGTTGTTGCGATTTGTATGTTGTTTACACTTCATACAGGCCTTCACGAAAGTTGGAATGTTTTGATCCGTATTCCGCTCTTAAGCTTCTATATGCTTGCTGCTTCGGTCCTCTCAATCGCGATTGGCTTTACCTGCTTCAGGGATGACACCGATAAATTTATGTGGGTAGTCGAAGGTATGGTTGGTGCCATTCTCGCCTTTGTTGCGCTCGGTGGTAGTGGCCTTAGTGATACTACTCATATCAAACTCTTCGGTACCTATCTTATGGTTCGCGGCTTAACCGACCTTATCTTTGGCGTTCACTCGCGTGAAGAAATTGAAGAAGCAAAAGAAACTCGCACAAAGGTCGTAAAGAAGTCTGGCAAAGGTCGTAAATAATGCCAATTAATTTCGCTAGGAATCGTTTGCTAAAGTACCTTAGAAGAAATCCTGAGACTAAGGTTATCGTGGTTGCGGGCTCGTATGGGCGCAAATCTGCAATTCGCGCGCTTGGTACGATTCTTGGCGAAAAATTCACGGTAAGCTTTGGTGTTAATAAGGAAATCAAGGCGGACATCATTCTCTTGGATTATGAATCGACCGATGGCTTTCCGGAATTTGTTGCTGATGTAGTTGTTGTGACGGCTTGTCGAAATGACGAAGAAGCACAGAAGTATTTTGCGATGGCAAATCAAGCCAGGGCTACGATAATCAATCGCAGTGATGTGCCTGAAGAGATAATTGAAAAATACCTAACAAGCCAGAATACTGTAACTTATGGCGATGAGTTGCCTGCAAACTATTACTTTGAAAATACCGGTAGCGATATAACTGGCCAGACCGGGGATATTGTCAATCTTGATGGCGAGCATATTCCTGTTAAGCTCAAGATTTTAGGAGAACACAACGTTCGTCCAGTATTAATGGCCTGCGCGGTGGCGCGCTTCTTTGGTATTGAGCGTACTCAGATTATTGAGGCTGCTGAAGCATTAACGCCATTGAACGGACGCATGTCTCCAGCTAAGGGTATAAATGGTAGCTATATAATTGACGATAGTGCTGACGGTACACCGATGTCTGTCTATTACGGACTTCGAGCCCTCTATGAGATGGATGCTCCAGCGAGATTTATTGTGACCGACGATCCTTCAAAACTTGGAAATATTAATTTTGACCTAATTGCAGAAGCGATTATTTTAACAAACAATATTCCGAGTCAGATTCCGGAGCATTTTAAATTCTTTAGCGATGAGCTTGAGCTCGAGAATTATCTTGGCCAGCGCGCTGAGGAAAATGGTATTATTTTGCTAGAGATTCCGCTCCCAGCTATCATTAGTAATTACTTATGGTAATAAAACACGAATAATTTGATATAATAAAACATATGGCAAAGGTGATTACGGTTACAAACCAAAAAGGAGGTGTTGGCAAGACCACTACGTCGGTCAATACTGCCTATTATTTGGCAAAAGCCGGTCATCCGACTCTTATTATTGATTACGATCCACAGGGCAATGCTACGACTGGTCTTGGTATTGAAGTTGGCGATACGGACAAGACTATGTGCGAAATTATGGTCGGCGAAGCGACACTTGAAGAAGTCATTCGTCCAGTTGAGAAGATTAAGAATCTCTTTGTTGCGCCTGCGATTCCTGAGCTTGCAAATGTCGAGCAGGAAATTGTTGCCGAACAGGGCAAGTTTGTTTTGCTTCGTAATGCAATTTCGGAGATTGAGGAGAGGTTTGAATATATCTTGATCGATAGCGCACCGAGCCTATCGCTTTTGACGGTCAACGCTATGGTTGCGGCGGATTATTTGCTATTGCCAGTCCAGACTGAGTTTTATGCGCTTCAGGGTGTTGCTCAGCTTTTGCAGAGTATGAACCTAGTCAAGAAGGGTATGAATAGGGATTTGAAACTTCTCGGTGTGCTTGCTACGATGTATGATCGCCGCACGGCGCTAAGTTCACAGGTTTTGGCCGAGCTCAAGAAGTACTTCAAGGACAAGGTATTTGAAACGACGATTCCACGCAGTATCCGTGTAGCAGAGGCGCCAAGTCATGGCCTACCGGTTGGCGCGTATGACCGATTTAATAAGGCCTCAAAGGCATATAAGGCCTTGTCGCAAGAAATTTTGGAGCGTACGAATGGCTAGAGGTTTAGGTAGAGGCTTTGGTTCGCTAATTCCTACCGAAGGTTTTAATGAAGAGTTTGATCCTACGGCAGAAGAAGACAAGAAGCTAAGCAAACTCAAGGATCTTCCGCTCGACGAAATCGAACCTGACCCGGATCAGCCGCGTCGCTATTTTGGTCAAGCCGAATTGCAGGAGCTTGCTGATTCTATCAAGATGTTGGGCGTGATTCAGCCTATCGTAGTTATCCGTGAGGGCAAGAAATATATCATTGTTGCTGGCGAACGTCGTTGGCGCGCTGCTAAGATGGCTGGCCTCGAAACAATTCCTGCTGTCGTTCGTACGATGGATTCGCAGAATCGCCTCGAAGCTTCGCTGATTGAGAATGTTCAGCGTCAAGATTTGAATCCAATCGAGATGGCGACTGCGTATGCAAAGTTAAAGGAACAATTCCATCTCACTACGACCGAAATGGCTGAGCGCATTGGTAAGAGCTTGGGCAGCGTATCGAATACGATGCGTCTCTTGGGGTTGCCAGATGAAGCTAAGCGTGCCATGATAGAGTATAAGCTGACAGAGGGGCAGATGCGACCGCTTGCGACTGCTACCGAAGAAGAGGTGAAAGAGGTTTTGCCGTTCATTATTAAAGAGAACTGGAGTGCCCGCAAGGTCGAGCAGTATATGGTGACGGTGCGTGCCCGTAGGCAAGCAGAGGCCGAAGAAGAGGAAGAAAACGGCCAAAAGAAAGCACCAAAGATACAAAACGACCCTGTTCGCATTGAGAGCGAAAGGCGCGCCGAAGCAATTAGTGCCAAGATCGGTGCTAAGGTTCACGTGCGTATGAGTACAAAAGGTTCCGGCAAAATCATGTTGGATTTTAAAGACGAAAGGGAGTTTGAGAGATTATGTACGATTCTAACGAGTTAAAGCAAAGCATGGGCGCTGTTATTGAGCGCTTCAAGGAAGAAATGAAGAAGGTGCGCACGGGTCGTGCTCATCCGGATATGCTTGCTAATGTTAAGGTTGAAGCTTATGGCCAGTTTATGCCACTTAATCAGGTAGCGAATGTAACTGTTTCTGGCGCAACAATGCTTTTGGTTACGCCATTCGATCCAAGTACGATTGCTGCAATTTCTGCAGGCATCCGCAATGATCAGACTTTGGGTCTAAACCCAGCCGATGATGGCCGTGTTGTTCGTGTTCCAATTCCAGCTTTGACCGAGGAGCGCCGCAAGGAGATCGTTAAGACTGCTAGTGGTAAGGTCGAAGATGCAAAGGTTGCACTTCGCAAGCTCCGTGATGAAGCTCGCAAAGACCTCAAGGCTGAGGAAGCTAGCGAAGATGTCAAGAAACGCGCAGAAAAAGAAATCGATGATGTTACTAAGGACTACACTGCGCAAATCGACAAGCTGTTTGCTGAGAAGCAGGCAGACATTATGAAAATCTAGGAAAGAAATGTCTGATAAGGGTGGTGAGAGCGAATCCGAGATAAAGGATTTTGAATCAAACATGAGCGCGGCCGAATTGGAGGCTCGCGCTCGTGTTGAGAGTGCCGAAAGCGCCTCAATAGATAAAGCCTTAGCTGAAGAAGAGAGCGATATAAAAGAAAAAGAGCATCGCTACTATAACGCTTCCAAGGTTCGCCTCGCCGTCATGACTATTTTTGGCACGCTCCTTGGGGCTTGCTTTATTTTTTTCGTGGTTCTCTTTGCGATGCGCCTGGGGACATCGGAATTTTTCAAGGAAGATGCCAAGAAGAAGGGCCAGCAATCATATGCCGAAAACTATACCCTGAACTATAAAGAATTTTCAATGCTTTATGGCCTCAATGATCGTGCGCTTGTGTCCGGCAAAAGTGTTCTATTTCAAGAATATGGCGATGGCGGAGATAGTGGCTTTACGGTCATAACTCGAACCGCACAGCTGAATCGCCTTCAGTCAATCTATCAGGCTGTTTCCGGTGCGGAAACAAGTCTCATGGACTTGTTAGGGCTTGACGAAGATTTCTTCAAGTCTGGCTCAATAATTGCGATTTCTGTCGAAGATACATATATCGGAAGCCTTCAGACAATCGATCTCGCTCGCGACGAAGAATATAACATCACAATCAAGTTAAAACGAACAGATATTGAAAAAGCCGAGAATGAGGAAGCTCCGCGCGGCGCAGGTTATCTCAATCTAATCAAGATAGACAATGTTCAGCCAAGAGAAGTAACGATTTATATAGACAACTAAAAGGAGGCATAATGTCAAAAAAGAAGCAAAAGAGCAATGCTCGTATCGGTGAATACCGCAAGGCTTTAAAATGGGCGGTTTCGGACCTAACGCCAGAACTAATCCTTGCAATTACTTGCGTAGTCTTAGGCGCCGCGATAGCGATGCTTGTGTTCACGAACTATGGATATAATCTGGCAACTAGAAGTGGCAACGGTTTGAGCGAACCAAATTCGTCCAATATTAGTATTGTAAATGTTGATTACGATGTTCAGAGCTTCGTATATAATGCAGATGCTAACTGTCTAGCAGGAAAGAGCTCTGAGCGATGCTTGTTGGATAACTACGGCGCAAAGAGTTCTGATTACGCAATTATCAATAGTTCTGACCAACTCAATCGTCTCATGGCTGTCCTGAAGGATATTAGCGGCGAATCGTTTGAATATGCAATCGACGCAAGCTTCTTTGAATCTGGTAGTATTATCGCAGTTGTAAAAGAGGAAGGATATACGGACTTCAAACTAACGAGCGTGTATCGCGATGAGAACTATGACCTTCACCTCCAAACTAAAACAATGTCTGTTGATGGAATCGGCGAAAATACCTCCCATTTACTCCTTGTAAAGGTTCCAAATATTCAGCCAAAAAGTGTTACGGTTGTAGACAGTAGAGATTAATAAAGCTATAAAAAATACCCCCAAACGGGGGTATTTTTATGTGTCGGCTTATTTCTTGCCGGTAACTTCTCTCATGCGAGGAAGGATTGCGTGAATGGTTTCACCAATCATGTAACCGAAGCCGGCGAGGACTGCGAGTAGGATTGCAATGCCGCCAAGGACTGGAATGATGCTGATAATCGCAAAGGCGATCGCGCCATAGAGGCTGCAAGAGTAAACATTTGAATCTTTATTCTTGATGAGCTCATTATCTACAAGCTTACCGAAGCGGAAAGCTGCGATGGCAGTGCCGAAGATGAAGAATGCGACAAATGCCAAGATGCTAATTGCTGCGATAAGTTTGAAATAGGTAATAAACATGACGAAGAGCAAGAGTGCTGGAAGTACGATGATTGAAACGAGACCAATAAGTAGATCCTTGCCGCCAGACTTGTTCTTCATGAGCCTTTCGTATTGTTTTGGCGAAATCTTCGCAATAAGCGCAGCGAAGAGCATGATCGAAACAACGGTCACGCAGAAGTTGCGGATATATTGCAAGATTACATATAGGACAGATTTATCCTGCTTTAGGGTTGGCGTTTCGTAAGTCTTGATACCACCAATTTTATCCTTGTCCATGTTGGTAGTTACGGTGTCGCTAGTATAGGTAAGCGTGCCGTAAATCTTGGTATCGCCCTTGAATTCAATCGAAGCGGCTGCAATCTTTGCGTCAGATTTGAGCGTAGCGCCATCGAAGACGACCTTATTTGCAGCAATATGCAAATCGCCGGCGATTTCGCCGCGAATCGTAACTTCGGCACCAGCAACGAAAGCGTCGCGCATCTTAGCGCTCTTGCTAAAGTCGATAATATTACCGGCAATGAAAGCGTCTTTGCTAGAAGTAGAATCGACGCTAACGGTTGCACCGGCGGCAGCAAGAAACTCTTGCGAGCCATGAGATTTGACCTTATTACCGGCAGCAAAGAGAATGCCATCAACGCCGTACTGGTTCAAATCTACATTCATGCCAGCAATAAAGATGTTGCGGCTATAGAAAGCGCCAGATTGAGTCGAAACATCTTCGCCCGCGATGAAGCTTAAATCATCGACGCCTGGTCTGGCAGTATTGCCACTAATAACACTTTCTGAAGTTCCTTCAGGATTTGGTGAGATTAACTCGACGTCGCCTTCGCTAGCTTCAGCTAACAAGCCTGTTTCTTCGCTGGTCGCTTCGGAGGTGAGCGGAGCGTACTCTTTAATAACTGTCGTACATTTGTCCTTGTCTACGCAGACATCGAACAAATCCTTTGATTGGAGGCTAGACAGTGCAACCCCACTAATCGTGCCAATACATACTAAGATGATGGCGACGATATAAAATGTTCGTCTTTTCATACTTAAAATATAGCAAATTTTAAGCATAAGGTCGATAACTCAAAACAGGGGTCATTATTGACAAAAACGCCAAAATAAGGTATAATATAAAACATACTTTTGTATTTGGAGTATTATTGTGAAATATTTAGTTTTATTTGAACTTGGCAAGAAGCGTTTCGTGGAATCTTTTTCAACCCGCAATAACGCTGTTGATGCAATCAATTCGTACACCAAACTAGCCGATGATGTAATTATTAGTATTATTAAAACCGGCAAGGATAAGTATGAAGTTGAGTTTATTGATGGCTCAAAGGCTACGATAAAGATTCAGAAGAATAAGGACGGGTCTTTGCTTGGATATTATCCTGCAGATTTGCAGCGCATTTTTGCAAAGATTAAGAGTATTTTGACTAACAAACAGAATGAACAGGCGAAAAGCTTAAAGAGAGCTCGCATTGAAGCACTTGTCGTTACGTTGGCCGGCGTTGGCATTTTCTTGGGCGGTTTCGCCCTCGCGGTTGTTGCGCTAAGCCCATCTGGTGTACTTTGGCAGTTTATAGCAATGGGTAGTAGCATTATGCTCGGCCTTGCTACTACGATTCGCGGCACTATATTAATGACACGTCCAAATACTGAAAATAAACAGTATAAACTCGCAAAACAGAATGCTTAACGATAAAAGCTCCCCTGATGGGGAGTTTTTTGTGGCTTAAAGCGAGCCTAAGCATTTGCGTTTTGGAACTTGCTAGTGCTAAAATAAAAATAATATGGAGGATAGTGGGAGAGAGGATCTGCTGAAGCAGAAGTCTGCCGAAGTGGCGGACGCTCAGAACAAAGTTTCTGACGAAAAAGTCGACTTCAATTCGTCAGAAATTGGTCAAAAGGAAAAAGAAGAGCAGTTCAAGGAAATCGAGGGCGCAGAAGAGCGCGCTCGTGAAGCTGAACGCCTAAAAGAAAAAGCCAAGCGCGACAAACAAAAGGCCGACGAGGCTGCTGCTAAGGCTTTAAAGAAGGAGGAGGAAACGCCTCTTCAGAAGAAGGCAAGGCATAAAAGAAACTGGATTATTGCGGCAATTGTATTTGCGGTTTTGGTCGTAGCTGGACTGATAGTGTTCTACTTTGTTCATAGCTATACCGTATCCTCCGAAAAAGCCATCGAGTATGCTAACGAGATAATGGCTGAAGCAAAACAAAAATACGGAAAAGGAAACACGAGCTCGAAGCAACAGGCGAAGGAATACTTCGAAAAAGAAATAAACAAGGCTCGTGGCAATTATAAGTTCTATCTTCAACTCGCCTATATTGATTTTCTGCATTTTGGTGGGTATGGCTATGACGAAATAGCTAAAGTGTTGGAAGAAGCGGAAGAGGCGGCTGACACGGAAGAAAAGAAAAACAGACTACTATCTCAGAAGTGTATAATTCTTGGATTATACGATTCGGATAGATATGCGACTGAATGCGGAGGGTATTTCGAAGTCGAAGAGGAGTATGATTTGCAATGAAAAAGATATATGTTATTTTAGCTAGCCTAGTTACGACTTTAGTGACAGTAAGTGTAAATGCAAATGCGGACATTATTGATATGTCAGGCGAAGGTGTTTCGTCATATGGTAATAGTGGTTGGACGCCAGGTGCCCCAACCTGCGATTATGATAAATTAACAACGGGCTATATTAATCCGCCGAATGTTGACTGCTTGGGGTGGTCTTGGGTTTATTTTAAATATATCGGCGGTGCGGAAAATGAAAATAAAGGCATGTTCTTTTCACCTTATTATGGTTACTATGATAGATACGGCAAGCTGGTTGAATATGGTGTGCATACGCCTGGGCTAAGTACTCTTGGTGCCTGGATTGCCGGCGAATGTGCAAAGGAGGGTAGTGGCTTCTGGCATAAGGGAAGAAACTATGAGGCTGAGTATAGTTCGGTTACGGGCCCAGGAAGTTCGGCTTATGTGGCTAATAAGCATAATTTAATACATCGTGATACCTATACGGAATCGTATCTATATAATATGTGGGGCGGAAGCAATAAGTCTTCGTTGGAAAAAACTGGAACCCCGACATATAGTAATGGTGTCGAGATTGATCCGATAACTTTTGATGGCAAGCCGCTAAAACTGGATAGTTTGAGGACATTAAATCAGACTTTGACGCTGAATGGCGTTCCTATGTATGAAGCTCAGTATTACGGTCGCGATGAGGATGTTACTGCTGAATATCAAAATGCAACGGGGCATGCTCTTGGCAGCAATAACTGGGGGTTCTGCTCTACTGGCGGTAGTTCTCCAGTAACGCAAACTTATGTTGGCGAAGTAAAACTGTCCATTAGTGGTGACTTGAGGGATGAAGAAGATTTTGAGATATCGGAAAACGATAATAAAGTCCACTACTCTAATACGAATAAAATTTATGTAGTTGGTAAAGGCAAAGTAACTGCGCAGGATGAAGATTCAGACCAGCAAGAGACTAGCTTCACTGTCAGCGCATCTCCGGTTGGAGCATCCGATAGTTTTAAATCGAATAATGCTTGGGAATCTTTGCCATCAAAAGACCTCACTCTTATTCCTGGTATCGAATACACTATCTGTGCTAGTAATGAGTACGCTCAAAACTATGACAGTTCTCAAACTCCAAATTTTTACAATAGAACAACGATAAGTGCATGTACGAGGGTTGTTTATGAGCTTCCATGTTCGGACTTCGGTACGACGATTACATCAGATAATCATACAAACTATGGCCGCATGTCTATAACTGCCAAAGGCAGAAATAAGAATGTCACGAAATGGGCTGGTGATCCAAGTACTTCGAGCGGTTCATTTGTATCAAGCGAAACAATTTGGACTACGGCGGATGCTGGAACTACGATTAGTTATTGGGGCTGTATGGGTGGCCAAGTTGATAATGATTATGCCGGTAGTGGTACGACTACATATACGGTCACTGGAGGTCTTAACCGCGATAAGCTATTTGGTACAACTCATAACTATGTTGACGTAAATAGCGGGGCTAATGAAAGCATTATAAGTAATGAGCTTGGCTTGTCTTGGGAGGATAATTTTGCTAAGAAATGGGCTTCGAGCACAATAGACTATCAGTTTAGACCAAATGGCTCGATTTCGAGCGAGGCGACTGCGGCGGTAGGTAATAAATACACGAGCAAGTTGAGTTGGAATCGCAAAAATGGCACAGACCCAACAAGTGCTACGATTGAGGTTAAAGTCCCATATAACTATGTCCTTAATCCAACAAATAGCTCGACATTAAATAATCTTACTATTGGCGAAGAATACACCCTTGATGCTACCGTCGCGGTAGAAGCGAGGGCAAACAAGCAGCTTGACATTAGCGACGAAAAATACTATTCGACCAGCATCAAGCCTGGCACGATCGAAAAAGCATGGCTATTTATCCTCGACCCAGACGTTGATGTCGAGCAGATAAAAAACTCTATTACCGGCGACGGCGTAAGTGAAATACCTGGTAGCACTGACGACACAAGCAGTGGCTCTTATATCTATCAAGGTGGCGCAAGTGATTCTCCGATCGACAGGATTAAATCGAAGCTAAGTGTTAGTGATGATGATATCAAGATTAGCGCAGACATTTCTAGCTCGGAGTCAAAGAAAGAGACTTATAAAGTAGGCGAAGGCGAGAAGATTGGCTCTAAGATCTGTTCACTAGTTGCAGCATGGCCAGCAGATAGCCACAATAGCCTTCAAGTAACAACGGAAAACAAGTTTGTTACAGCCATCGATGATAACAATCAGAGCAATGCATTAACTACCGAAGCAGGCGATAATCCATACTGGCGCTTCCAGGTTGGCTGCGCGACAGTTGGCAAGAAGCCTACGGCGAGTATCGAGGGCGCTAGCCTTACGGTTGGCGATACTGCGAAGGCTAATTATACGAAGTATGAAGGACGCGTATTCGGTACTTGGGCTGAATATGATCTTGTTGCAAACAAAGTAGATTATGTATATAGCGGCGCTTCTCGTGCATATGACAGTGCTCAAACTACCGTCAATGCTAATGTTTCGTATGAAGATTACGGAAAAACCGACGGAATGAGTTCTCCTCAAACGCTTGGTAATATGACAGATGAAAAAGGTATTAGAAATGATACTGAAATCGCGAATTATGTAAACATGTCTAGGCAGTTTGCGAACTCAATATATAGTACTTTCTACGATGAATATGGCAACAAGAAGACTAAGATAGATTCTGACGGTAGTACTGTTGATGTCTCCGCGCATTTCAATATACTAAACAGCAAAGCTAGCAACGACTATTCTATTACTAGCGATATTATCAATGATGATCCGAATGTAATAAATGTTATCTATGCGAATAATATTTACATCTCGAAAAACGTAGAAAGAGTCGACGCGGTGCTGATTGCAAATGGCATACTGGATACATGCGAAAAAGACGTTAATAGAAATACTTCAACAGGTAACCAGGAACTTCTGCAAGAGTGTAATGAGAATGCTCTAGTTGTAAATGGTGCGGTATACGTTCATGGTGAATTAAAGCTTGATCGTGTCTACGGTGGTGGTGAAATCGATGGAGATAGCCTTGATCCAAGTACGCTCGCTCAGCGCGCAGAGATCTTTAATTACGACCCACGTATTGTAAAGTTTGCATACGACGTAATCAAAGACAGGAACCTAGTTGATACTCAATATGTAAAAGAATTGCCAACTAGGCTCTAAAGAAAAAAGACCCCACAAAGGGGTCTTTTTGATAGCAGAAGAAAAGCTCGCTTGTGCGCGAGCTTTCTGAAATTAATGGTGTTTCTGGGCTTCGTAATCTCGGAAAAATTGGATAATTTCGTCGGTATCGCTTGTGAATTGGAAATACATATCTTCGATCCACTTTGCGTTAGGGAACTTGTTTCGAATCAAGCTCTCGAGCTCGCAGAATGGATGGATGATTACAGATTTGTCCGGTAGGATTATTAAAAATTCGTGGAGAGATCCGAAAAGTAAATCCGTTAAGCAAACCCAGTGCTGATGGGGGAGTTCCATGATGAGGGCGTTTTTATTTATCTTTTCCGCCTGACGGTACGCTCGCCATGCTGCGTCTTCCTGATCCTCGGTTATGCCCATTTCTTTGCGGGCGACCATGCGAATCGTGAGGATTTCGTCAATATCGGCTCCGGCACGAACGAGGCCGCCGAGGCCCGCGTTGCGGTGTACCATACTCATCAAATTGAAGTGATCTGCCATTATAAACACCTCCAGGTGCGTCGTTATAGGGTTTAAAACGAATACAGGCAATTATATAACAGTTCCGCCACTTTTGCAAGACATAAGCGATTTGGTATAATATTAGCATTCGAGCGAAGCAAGAAAGCTTGCTTTCTTATTTCCGAGAATACGCAATATTAGACCGAATGGTATAATAATAACATGGGTATCAAAGAAGAGCATGAATCGCATTGGGGCTGGCCGGCTCGCATCGTTGCTGCGCTTCTTTTAGTTTTCTTGATATATCGCTTTGGTGGCTGGATTATTTACGGTATTCAGTCTGCGGGTAAGAACCGAGATATTACGATCTCGCTCGTCGAAAATTCAGGTCAAGATTTTCGTACTAAGAAAACCACGATTAGTTACTTTGTAGATCTCGAAAACAAGAAGATCTACATGGAGAAAACGACAGACAATACAATCGGAAATAAATACATTGCGCTTAGCTTCCTAAATAGCCAAAAGAAACGCATTCTTGCTAGTGCAGATTTGAGCACTGAAGACATAAAACTCTTGGTGGATATCGCTTCGGATCCGGCATATAAGCCGAGGAGCGAGGCGGATAAAATCTCACCTAAATATTTGAATCAGAGCCAACGATTCGAGCTCTTCTACGAAACGGATAGAATTCAGGAATATGGAAAGACTCTCACCGTCTATCGCTACGATATCGAAACTATTCTAGATAATTTCGATGAAGAAGATGAGGAGGAGTCCGGCATGGCGGAGTAACTTGCCTATAGCTACTAAATGTGATAGAATACAACTATTGCCGCCTTAGCTCAGTGGTAGAGCACTTCCATGGTAAGGAAGGGGTCTCGAGTTCAAGTCTCGAAGGCGGCTCCAGAAAAAATGCCCGAAGGGCAATTTTTTTGGACTGCTGAGAGATGTAAAAAATGCCCCGAAGGGCAATTTTTATTCCTTAAGTTTTAATACTACCGTATCCCCGTCTTTGTCGTAATAATACTCGAAGTTATATTCTGCTCCTGAATCATCAGAGAGCGAAACTTCATAATGACCTTTTTTGACGCCCATGAGCTTTAAAGTATAACCTTCGTCGTAGGTTATGAGTTCGGCGTTCCCGTCTCCTGTTCCGCTGAAGTATGAAATGTATGGCTTGCCAACAAAACTAATATTGTATTCCTCAGTAAACTGATTATTGTACGATTCGAACTTGCCGCCACCATTCATGAGAACGAGGCATCCAATCATAGCAACAGTTGTAATTGCTGTTGTAATAAAGCGTGGCGTCTTCTTCTTTAGGATCCCAAGAATAAAGAAAGGGATCATTGTAAAACAATAAATCATACTAAGAAGATGGTGCGGGGGTTCTTCAATGACGGTTCGTGCGTAGCCGATTCCGGAAATGCTCAGAAGTACGGTTGCGAACGAGAGGATCAATCCGGAATACCACTTATCTTTCTTCATGAACCAACCCACGAATGCAGCAGGGAAAGTGAGCAAAGTAAGCTTGAACCAGTATGGATAATAACCAAATAATCCCCAGCCCATCTGGTTAAACGGAACCTGGATTAAATAAACTAAGGGCTGCGAAATTAAGAAAAATACAAATACTTTAAGCGCGGACTCAAGTGGCTTCTTGCAATTAACGATGATAAGAATCGCAGGCAAAATCCACCATTCCTCGGTTACGGCAATATCGTGAAGCGAGCAGGTATCGGGCACGAATAAAGCCATGAGTGCCGTCCAAATACCCATAATGACCGCAAAGATTATTAATATTGGCCAACTAAGATTTATTCCCCCAAAGACTTTACTAAGAAATGATTCTTCCTTTTTTGCTACTTTCATATTTATATTATACCATTAGCATTTAGGTTGAGTATTTAGCCATACGCCGAAGCGTCAAGAGCGCAGCGGAGCTTCGAAGTATGGACTAAATGCTCGACCTGAATAAATGGTATAATTTAGACATGAAGAAGCAAAACAGCGCTAAAAATGTTGCTGCGATTATTATTGCAGCCTGTCTAACGACTATGGTGTTATCGTTTGCTGTTTTGTTTGTGATTCGTAAATATATTCGTCCGGCATTATATTATGTTTCTGGAGCGGATATTGTTCAGGGTGATGAGTTTCCCGAAATTGACGAAACGAATTTGACTGAGAATCAGAAAGCAATCCTTGCTTCTGCTAAGCGCGTCTGGCAAGAGCCGCGCCCAGAATCTTTTTATACTGATGTTCCTCAGAACGAGCCGTGGTGTGCGAACTTTGTCTCCTATGTTTACCGCGAGGCTGGACTTCCATTTACGAATCCGGTCGCGGGCGGCTGGCGCATTCCTGGCATCTATACGCTCACGGACTATCTAAAGGCTGAGGGTTACTGGCATCCTTATGATTCTGACTATGTTCCGCAGCCTGGGGACATTGTAATCTATGATGGTGGCCTTCTGAGTGGCCATACGAATATTGTTCTAACCGTTGAAGATAATCATATTACGACCCTGGGTGGCAATGAAAACAAGGCCATTCATGTCCGTACGATTGACTACACGGATTCGGCCTTCGGCATTCAAGGCTACGGTCACATCGAATAAAAAGCCCCCGGCGTAAACCGGGGGTAAATCATTATTTTGATCTGCGAGCAACCAGGTGGTAGTACTTGATTCTCTGCATTCCATCCTTGAACTCCTGAAGCGCGCGCTGTGCGTCCGGGTTCTCCTTGTCGCCCTTGATATAGGGCTGAACATCGGAAATCTTGCCTGTCTTGTAGTGACGCTTGTGTCCACTTACGATCCACCAGGACATCTCGTAATGGCGACTGCTGTTGCTGATCGTAATTTCGCCGTTCTCGACATCATAGCGGATATAAGCGACGCATTCCTGCAGATCCTTCGGCTGAGGTTTTGTGGGCTTCCGCGTCGGACTGCTGGGCCTTGGATCGTTTGCGAGGTCCTTGCTAGCCTTAAGTTCAGGGAAGCTGGGGATCTCTTCGCCAGTCAGATAGGCATTGACTAGATACTGAATGGCGAAACTAAAATGCTCCAGAAAGTTCGAGACGTGCATGTGCTCGTCGTAGCGAGTTTTGTCCTTGCTATATAAATCGACCAGAGCCGAAGAAAGAATTCCGACAATGTTTCCAGAAAATGTATTCTTGTCGAAAATCACAAATGAGACACAAGGGACACTGTCGTACTCGTGGTAAATCTCGCCAATCATGGCTTCCAGGGGGAAGTCGTAAAAATGGACGCGGCGATGGTTTGCTTGATCATATGATGTACTCATAATATATGTCCTGGCCGCCTTTTTTCGTTCTTCATTTTCGAAAGGCCTCCAGTGAAGCTTGAGAGTCTTGCCGTCTCTGATGGGGATTTCTGCATAGAAGTCCTCAAGAGGAAAACTTGTAAGCGACGCACTCTGGTTTGTAAGAGCGTCTGCGATCGGGATGGTCATTCCTTTAAAAATGACCGTGTTCTTGGTTGGGGGAAGCTGATGCTCGTAGAGATTCTCAGATTCGGAAAAAATCCTCTTCTTTGCCTTCTCGATCTCCAGCTTCTTTCGTGCCTGTTCGGCTTCCAATCGTCTCTGTTCTTGTTTGGCTTCGAGCTGCTTCTGAGCCTGTCTTTTCTGGGCGTCAGCCTTAGCCTTTTTGATCTTGGCTTGAGACTTCGTTCTGCTATTTTTGCTCATACGAGACTCCTTTCGCATAAGGTCGGATGGGTGTAAAGGTGCTAAATAATGCATATATTATACAACAAAACAGAAATAAAGTCAATGATGCTCATGCTTGTATCTTGATAAATATTCGAAAATGTGCTATAATATACAAATCGAGTAGTTTTCTCACAGGGAGGGAACGAAAGAGATCTTCTAAAGAAAGGGGTCACCTTTATGAAAATTAATAAAACGTTCGGCCTTTTTTATGGCGAGCTGGTTGAGGCCGCTAAAGAGGCCGCAAAAGGCAAAGACGTCTCGCTCGGCATTCTCTTTGAGCCGGCATCGCCTGAGATGATTGACTGGGGTTCATGCGCTCCGTCAGGAATCAGTATGGCGATCAATCTCGCCGACAACAGCGCTAACGATGATCTCTGCAAGCCGGTCATGCTGGTCTGCCGCGATCGTGCACTTGCGCGTCATCGCGAAGACATGAAGCTGGTTCAGCAGGGCGTGCTTGAGATCTGCGATGTTGGTTATTCTGCTATCATGCTGCCGGAAAAGATCACAGTCTGCTACTATGACATCTGCCAGCGCGTCGGCACGGTCATGACGGCAGTGTCGCTCGGCAAGAGCATCGCTCGCATCACAATTGCGATGCACGCAGAGAACGAGAGAGATACCTTCGACGCTCAGCGCGCCGTTGGTAACTACATCCGACAGTTCCTGCACAAGAACGATCTGGGAACTATGACGGATGAAACCTGGCCCACGACCTAACCTTTCTAGCCACCGACCTGTTCGGTGGCATTTTTCTTGCTAAAATATAGACATGAAAGCACTATCGAAAAAGCCAAGCCAAACCAAACGCACGACACAGATTGTTAGAGTAAGTATTGTTGGAATTGTCGCCAATGTTTTGCTGGCTAGCTTTAAGGCGCTCGTTGGTTTCTTGGCTGGCTCGATTGCGATTATTGTCGATGCTGCGAATAACTTGTCTGATGCAGCTTCCTCGATAGTGACCTTAATTGGCGCCAAGCTTGCAGATAAAGATCCAGATCATAACCATCCATTCGGCCATGGCCGTATAGAATATTTAAGCTCGATGGCGATTGGTGCATTAGTGCTTTATGCTGGTATCACTTCGTTAGTTGAGTCGATTAAGAAAATTATTAATCCAATTACTCCGGATTATTCCATCGCTACGCTTGCTATAGTAATCTCTGCAATATTTGTAAAAATTCTGCTTTCTTGGTTCTTCCAGAAGAAGGGTAAACAATTAAAATCACAATCATTGACCAACTCTGGCAAGGATGCTGTTCTGGATGTTGCTATTGCGGTAACAACTCTCGCGGCTGCAATTATCTTTATGACGACCGGTCTTTCGGTTGAGGCTTATCTCGCAACTCTAATCTCGCTCGTAATCATCCGATCTGGTCTCGAAATGCTCAAGGAAGCTGCTTCTGATGTTCTTGGCGAGCGCCCAGACCCGAAGCTAATTAAGGCCGTTAAGAAGCATATTGAGGCAATTGAGGGTGTTTATGGCTGCCATGATCTAGTCTTGAATAACTATGGCCCGGATTCGCATATCGGCTCGGCAAATATCGAGATTGACGACCGTATGACTGCGGACGAAATCGATAAGCTTTCGCGCAAGATTTCCGGCGTGATTTATGAGAAGGATAACGTTATGCTCTCTTCGATTGGTGTCTATGCGCGCAATAATAAGGACTCGTGGGTTGCTCGCAAATACGACGAATTGTATGCTCGTCTCAAACAGCTAGATAATATATTAGAAATCCACGGTTTCTATATTAACGAAGATAACAAGACGCTCCGCTACGATGTTGTTGTAAGCTTCGAAGAAAAGAACCTTAGCGATTTGTATGCTAAGGTTCGGGATATTACTTCGGAAATCTTCCCAGAATACGATGCGGAAATCGTATTAGATTCAGATTACGCTCTAGCTTAAGGCCTCCTTCTTCGTGGTTGGCTTTGCGGCTGATTTAATAACGAGATTAAGTAGTGCAACAAGTGCAGCGCCTACAAGGTAACCACCGATAATATCTGTTAGCCAGTGAACGCCCGAGAAAAGGCGGCCAAGCGGAACAAAGATTAAGAAAATAATAGCTAAAGCGTTCATGAATCTTGACCAGCTCTCTTTCCTGTATGCAAGCTTGTTTACAAGCATAGTACTGCAGCAGAGTGCTACGGTTAGGAAAGTATGTGAGCTTGGATAGGAAGCTTCTAGGCCTTCGTCAAGGATGACTGGGCGGCAGTTCAAGCATAATACTTCAAAACCTAAATAGACCAAGCCGACTAAAACGTAGAAACCAGCAAGAATTAACAAGGTGGAGTCAACTTTTTTAAGGCTTTTGCGCTGGATCAGCTGGACGAGTCCAAGCCCTGCAAAGAAACAGGCAAACACAGCAGGAATATAGCCTGCATACTCGGTAACTTTATATAGCCATTCACAGAAGCCGAACTTATTATGAAAGGCGGCGTTAATTGTCGCGAAGCCTACCCAGCTACCATCTGGGCCGACGGGGCGGCGATCAATCATGGCTACGCAGCCAGAGAAAACGAGCGCAACCACGAAGAGGATTAGATAAATCCAAAGCGGGCGCTCTAGTTTTTTGTCTTTTGTTATATCTTTAAAACTCATATGTTTATTTTATCACATTCAGCTTCACGCCCCTGTCTCACTTGTAAAACTCTAGAACTTATGATAAAATACCCTTAATATGGCAAAGAAAAATAATACTAAGCGCAAGCTCGTTGGTCTCGTTTCTGAGGAATCTGGTATCCGCCAGTACTACACCAAGAAGAATACGATGAACACTCCAGATAAGCTTAGCCTCCGTAAATACGACCCAGTTTTACGCAAGCATGTCGTCTTTACTGAAACCAAGAAGAATCTTGGCCGCAACGAAGTTAAGGAAAAGAAGCGCTAAATCAGCATCATCAAGGAATCTCCGCGAGTCGGAGATTTTTTGAGCCTTGGGGCTAAACTGTCTATGCTAAAATAAAAGCATGGAAGAGAGGGAAGAAGAGGCGCCAAGTCGCCAGCGCCGCGTTAAAAAAGCAAAGAGTTTTGGTCTAAGAGTTTTTACGTTTATCTTCGGACTGCTATTCCTATGCAGTATTGCTCTCTGTGTGCTTTTTGCGACCGGAATTATCGAGATTGAAGATAGCGAAGACGGCACGCATTTTGTATTTGTTTCGCCGCTTGCGGATAATAATCAAGAATTGGCTCCGGCTGATCCGAAGCAAGGCGTCTTGGACGATGGTGTTTCGCAGAATCTAGCGCCTACAGCGGCCAATGAGTCTTTTGCGGCTTATGATTTCAAAATCGACGAACTGATCGGCTCTGCTAAAGCGATTTATGCTGATTCGCAGGTCTATGTTGACGATTTGCGAGCTACAACGAACGGAGATTATCTGGTTGCAAGACTATATGTTGGTTCTGGCAATTACGGTGATGCTAAATATTACTATCGCTCGACCGCAGGTGATAGTGAATGGATCCTAATAAATGCTATGGGCTCGCAGGCTGCGCCGCTTTGCGAAGATATGTCTGAGCTAGAGCGCAAAATTATTCGCGAAAGCTATCCTGAAAAGAATTCGTGCCGTCACGAAGATGGAAGCTTTGAAAACTTATAAAAAGGAGGCAAAATGGCCGAAGAGGCAAATGAACCAAAAATCAGCGAGCTAGCAGGCGTGCCGGCTCCAAAAACAACTAAGTCATCTAAGGGTTGGATGATTACTGCAATTATCTGTGCTTTGGGTTTCCTCGGCACTGGCGGATACACGATTTATAACCTTGTTAGCGGCAACAATGGCACGCAGAAGGATACTTCCGAAGGTAGCGGCACTGCGAATTGCGATATCAAGAATGAGGTTTCTGGCACCGACAGTACGGATACTGGTACGATTGCGCAGAACCAGAGTGGGGATTACGTAGTTAAATTTATGGAATCTGGCATTACGCTGAATCTCGGCTCGAAGTTTACGGTTATTAACTATGCTTACTCTCAGTGGCCAGCAGGCAATGCGTCTGAGCAGATTGTGCTAGGCGGCCTATCGGAAAATACCTGGGGCTATCAAAACTTGCCTAATTATGCAGTAGGCTCAATTCCGGCTACTGGCTTCGATGGCGCAGATGGCCCAGATTACTGGCTAGGCATGGCAATCCTTTCGGTATATGAAAAAACTTGGTGGGAAGCGCAGAATATGGACGGCAAGGCTACTGAAGCTGAAGCGAATGGCGTAGGCGTAACCTATCAGGTTGTCTATCGTGACGAAGATTATATAGTTACCTATACTCATCCACAAAATACAATATCCAGTAGTGGCTGGGAACGCGAATGGG
Organism: Candidatus Nanosyncoccaceae bacterium; assembly: GCA_045603785.1. Taxonomy (GTDB): domain Bacteria; phylum Patescibacteriota; class Saccharimonadia; order Saccharimonadales; family Saccharimonadaceae; genus UBA2834. The sequence continues at coordinate 75,511 of JAZUMV010000007.1, forward strand.
AAGATGCAACCAACGATGCTTTCAAGACAATCTTTAGTGATTCAAACAGCTGGTCTAGATAGGTAAATCCAACAAAAATATCCCCATTTGGGGATATTTTTATAGCTCTACAAATTAGTTGTAGATGTTTTCGACCTGGATGCTTGGACCCATGGTAGTCGAAATGAAGACGGACTTCACATACTGACCCTTGAGGGAAGCTGGCTTCTGAGCCTTAAGGCTTTCAACAAAGGCATTGATGTTCTGTTCGAGCTTTTCTGCGCCGAAGCTGACCTTACCAAGACCAACGTGGACGATAGCCTGCTTATCAACGCGGTACTCAATCTTACCAGCCTTGGCTTCCTTGATAGCCTTCTCGATATCCATAGTGACGGTGCCGGCCTTTGGATTTGGCATCAAACCTTTAGGACCAAGCATACGAGCATAGCGACCAAGCTTTGGCATGTACTGAGGGGTGCTGATAAGGATATCGAAATCGATCTCTTCCTTGTCTAGCTTCTTCAAGAATTCTTCATCCTCAGCGATGTCTGCGCCAGCAGCCTTTGCAGTCTTGCAGAGATCAAGTGGTGCGAAGACAGCGACGCGAACAGTCTTACCGGTACCAGCTGGAAGGCTGACGGTGCTGCGGATGTTCTGGTCTGCCTGGCGAGGATCGACACCGAGGCGGAAATGCATCTCGAGGGTAGCATCAAACTTAACTGGGCTAGTCTTGATAGCTAGCTCAACTGCTTCCTTAAGGCTATAAACCTTACCCTTTTCGATAAGCTCGTTAGCCTTACGGTAGTTCTTGCCACGGCGTTCGAGGCGAGTGCGAGTAACTGGCTTTGGACCAGCTTTCTTTTCTGGTTCAGCAGCAGCTTCAAGCTTACGAGCCTGGCGCTCTTCCTCAGCTTTAACTTCCTCTACGTGCTTCTTAGATTTCTTACCAGCCTTAGCATATTTTTCTTCTGCTTCAACTGGGGCTGCAGTCTCTTCTACTGCATCGAGTTTTTTGGCTTCTTCTTCTGCCATAAAATCCTTTCGCGGTACAAACGACTCTCGTCTCCCGACATTGATTAATAATGTGCATATTATACCAGATATGCTTAAGGATATCAAGGGGAAGAAAAATAATATAAAACCATTCGGCTTATGCTAAAATAGATTTCAAATGGATGGTGAAAACAAAAAGGAGATGTCGAAAGACCCGTATGTTGGTGCCGTACAGCAGGCATCTGATTCGATTCGTCCAGATTTCACCGAGGATGCTTTAGGCAAAAAGAGCGCAGTGTCAAATCTTAGAAATGCGGAATCTTCTGCGCTGAAGAATGGTTCAACCAAAGAGCTCGACGCTAATACGGGTGAAACGGATGTCCGAAGCGGCTTTGTCAGTAATGTTGGTAAAGGCGAAGAGTCTAATGGTGGCGATAAGCATAAGAAAAACAAAGCCAAAGGCGGTTTCTTCAAGAAAAAGGGCCCGATTTTGAGCATTGTCGTGTCTCTTATTATGGGAGGCGGCGGCATGTTTCTCGGTCAGTCCGCTTTGCCATTCACGATGCTAGATAAGCTTAACGGTCTCTTTGATACTACGAATACGAGTACTGAGTTGCGCTCGGCTGGCTTCATGAAGCGCATGGTAAAGAATAATACCACTACTTCAGTAACGAAGAGGAATATTTTTGGCAAAGAAAAATTCAAGCCAACTGGTCGAATCAAGCGAAAGCTCGGCAAGCAAGGCATCACATTCTCTGACGGCATGATGATCCATAAAGACAAGAATGGTGCTACGAGCAAGATGGGGGTAGCTGAGTTTAAGAATCGGTTAGAAACTGATACGGATTTTCGTGAAGCATATACAAAAGGCACGAAAAGTTGGCGCACGTCTGTGGCGGAATTCAAGGACAAGATATTTAGTAATCTCCTGAAGAAATTCGGCCTGTCTAAGAATAAGTTCGCGAATTATGATGCTGAAGATGACCCCGATGGCAATAAGGCTAGGGCGGCAATGGCGCAAGATGCCGATAATTCGACGGATATAAATACGAACAGCAAGGAAGAATCGAAATTGGACTTTGTTGAGGACCCAAATAGTGCCGAGTTTGATCCAAATTCGGGGGAGCAGACTAGCGGCAAGTCTAGCGGTAATGTCACGGAGGGCGCATCTAGCTCGAGCAATCTCAAATCTAATGTCAATACGAAAGAAATTCACGACAAGCTCAAGAGCGCGCTTGGCGGTGTCGCTGGCTTGACTAGCATAGGTTGTGGCTTCAAGAAGGCAATTTCTGCGATGTCTGTCGTTCTATCGGCATATCAGCTAATGCAAGTCATTACGGTCGCTCAGGATATCTTTGAAGGAATTGATAAGGCTCGCACGGAGGACGCAAATAGTTCGCCGATTAATGCAATTGGTAAATCTTTAACGATGCAGGTCTCCGAGGAGCGCACGGAAGTCGAGAAGAATGCTGACGGTACCTTATTTAATATGAATATTGGTAAGGGCAGCTCAAGCGCTGACGATCCAACCTATACTACAATGACGACTAAGGCCAAGTCTGCTGTCCAGTCAGAAGGTCTAGCGAGCTTATATACAGGCGACAATATTGATACATCTGACGAGAGTGTCATGGGAATGAATCCAACGCATGCTCTCAGAAATGCGGTTACTGACACGATCAATAGCGCGGGGAACACGATTAATTCTATATTCCAAGGTAATAGTGCGATTTCAACGATTGTAAGCTTTGCGGCTAGTGCGGCTTCGACTAGGATAGATAATCTAACTACCTTCGCAAACGAATCCTATGTTCAATGTATGAAGATCGAGGCGGCGCTTGCAATCGTGAGCGGTCTTGTTGATGCGGCTTTCTACCTAAGTCTTGCGGTCGGTTTGTTTACTGGCGGTGCTTCGGCTGCCGCGGGTTCAATGGCCAAGGCTGCGTGGGAAGTAATCAAACAATTCCTCAAATCTCTTCTGAAGGCAATTGTTATCAATATAGCAATTACTGTTGGTACGTCGCTATTGATCAATCTCTTCAAACGTCAGATAGCTACGACGTTTGCGGGCGAAGATTTAGGCAACGCGCTATATTCGGGCGGTAGCGCATTGATGTCGAAGAACCACATGGCTGGTGGCGGCGTCGTTGCAAGTAAGGAAGGTTATCTCGCCTCGCTAATTTATACCGATAAAATACAGACCGAAACTGGAATTAATGAGCGCCTTGCGCGTAGTCCATTTGATTATACTTCCGGGTATACATTTGCAGGACAGCTCGCCTCGGCAATTATTCCAATTACTATGCAATCCGATTCTATCCTTGACTCGGTTGGAAACTTTGGCTCCGTGGTAAGGAATTCGATAAATACAATCATTCCGGGCGCAAGTGCGGCGTCTGCAGCCGAGAAAGCAGAGGTGGCCCAAGCTCGAACCGAAGAGGAATGTCCCGAATTGGCTGAAATTGGTGCTGTCGCTGATGCCTTTTGTAATCCATATGTCACTACGGATTTTCAGACGCTGGATGATGCCGCAAGCGAGGCGTATCTAGAAAGTGACAGCTATGATTATGCGAGCGATGATAAATCGGCATATAGCGTAATGCAAAAAGTTACAACCTTCGACAATGATAACTTCTATGAGGGCTCAGATATAGATGATGTAGATAATCCTTCGATTAATCTTGATAGTAACCTCGGCAAGTATATTCTGTATTGCGGTCAGCGTAATTCGCCGTTTGGTCAGCCAGATCAGAATGTTGCTGCGGAAATGGATAAGATTACGCACGCAATCGATGATCTTGCCACTCAAGGCTTAAACAACGCTGCCGGTGCAGCAATGCAGGCTACGGGCGTCGACGAGAACGATAATGCAGTTGCAGTTGTTCAAGGCGTGGCTTCAGGCCTCGGTTCGACGCTTGGTACAGCATTGGGCATGGTTCCGGTCGTTGGTGATTTAATGACTATTATTTCGAACGGTACAACCTTAGCCAACTATGGTTGGGTTGATGGCAGTAACTGCGTGATGGATCATCAGGAAGAAACTAATCCTTTGAATGGCGTAAGGCTTAACTATGATGAAATTCAGACATATAACCGTTATGTCGAAGACCAGCGTTTGGCCGAAAGTATGGGTGTGATTGAAGAATCTTCGGTCACGAAAGCCCTTAATGAGTATTACGAAAAGAATCCACTAGATACTTCGCTTGATGGCACGGTTGCCCGTATGGCTGGCATAACAAAAGATAATCTCTATGCTTTGGCGGATACGCTTGATTTCTATAAATGGCTTGCTTATTACGACCCAACTGACGCCTATCCAACGCCAGCGATTCACGAAGAGGATTCAGACTACAGAATTGAAGACGAGCGTCTAATAAAATACGACGGTGTAATGGCGGTACTAGACTGGGGCTTTAGAGAGTTAATTGCGCAGCGTAACTTTGCGACGGCTTAAAGTATAATAAAGATAGGGAGAAAAAATGGAACAGAATGACAATGAATGGCTAGACAAGCAGCCAAAAGAAGTGCCAATAGATAATACTACGGTTCCAGCCGCACAAAATGGGCAGACAATACAAGCAGGGCAGGATCCAACCAAGGGGAACGATAGAGCGAAATGTAATAAGCTCGTAATTGCATCGCTTTGCGCGCATTATTTGCCAACCATTGTGATGATTCTAATTGGGATACTAGCTGGTGCTGTGGAAAGTGATATATTTTCTTGGATTGCTGCAATAATCACGCTATTTGTTGGTCCGGCATATATCGCAAGCTGGGTTCTAGCAATTCTAGCTCATTCTGCGGATAAAAAAGCCGCCGCACCAATAGTCCTTCTTATAATTTATGGCGTAGGACTCATAGTCAGTATCGTTAGTATGATTCTCATCGTGAATGAATTCTTCAGGGTGCTCCAAGAGTGCTCTAATGCAGGCTTCTAGTGTACTCATTAATTAATTTCGCGGCGGTCTTTTTGGGTGGACTATCTGTATTTTTATTACTTCGTCTCGAGAGACTAAACCGTAATAAAGCAGTCCTTTTATCTCTGTTGCTTTTTGCGTCCATTATTTGCTTTGGTATCAAGATCGAACCGAACCTTGAAACGAGAATACTAAAGATTGGCTTCTCTTCGATTCGGGGAATTATTGGGGCCTGCTTTGCACTCGCCGTGGTATACAAATGGCAACAAAAGCAATTCAACAAGTATCTAAAAGCAGTAATCGTGTCGCTTCCACTTATGTATTCGGTTGCGAAGCTTGCCTGTCTTTATGCTGGGTGTTGCCATGGCTTCGAATACGACGGTTTATTCACGATTGTGCGTGACGGCGTGGGGTATTTCCCGATACAGCCATTAGAAACGCTTGTATTTGCGATTATCTATATAATCGGCATACTTGCATATCTAAATCGAAAGAAACTTTGTTGGCTGCCATATGTGGCTCTAAGCGCGAAGTTTGTCTTGGATTTCTGTAGAGCAGAGAGAGATGGCCTGTGGCTTCTATCTTGGAATCAAGTCGCAATAATTATTTTATTAATACTCTGGACAATCTATCTAAAAAGGAAACGACGGACACAAAAAGAGACCAATTAGTTTGGTCTCTTTTTAAGAATTATTCGACAACTTCAACGCCCATTGAGCGTGCGGTACCTGCAACTTGCTTGCAAGCGCCAGCTTCGTCGATAGCATTCATCTGATCTTTCTTGATTGCAACGATCTCTTTAATCTGATCCATCGTAATCTTGCCAACCTTTTCGGTGTTTGGCTTGCCAGAACCCTTTTCGATCTTGATGCGTTCGCGGATCAAATCGTCGACTGGTTGCCCTAGGCACTTGAAATCAAATGTACGATCTTCATAGACGCGGATGTGAACGATAACGTTCTTGCCCATGAATTCCTTAGTCTGCTCGTTGAATGGGTTGATGAAATCCATCATGTTGAGGCCCCACTGACCGAGTGTGCTACCAACTGGAGGTCCTGCGGTTGCTTTACCACCAGGGATGCGAAGTTTCAAATTACCAATGACTTTCTTTGCCATATTGTTCCCTTGATTAATTAAGTTTAATCGAATGCGTAACGCGTTCAATTATACACCAAAACATCAAAAAAGTCAAAAAAGCCACTAGGGTTACTAGAGGCTCAAGGTAAATGCGAACTATTATTCGCTGGTATTCTCACCAATCAGAGCGTCGCAAGCGTCGATAAACATGAAATGCGTCGGATATTCGCTTCTCGCTGTTTCCTCGTCGGCACCGGTAAACTTTTGTTCTAATAGATCTTGGGCTAAATCCATTTCTTTGATTGAAACGCTTTCTGGATTGAGCGTATATCGTTTCAATATGGATTCCATTTGCATACTTCCGTACATACTAGCAGAAAGTATTACCTCGTCCTTATCTGGAAGAGTTAGGTCGGATAATAAGCTAAGGAATGCGTCGTAAAATTCATCGGTCGGATAGGCACTATTTACACAATCCACATCATATACCTGACAGTCTATGGCTGAGATATCAGATTTGTATAGACTGAACCAATATGAGTAGCTATTTGGGAGAATTATCGTGAGTCGGTCTTTAACGGACTGTTCAAACACTGAAGTAGCAACGAAGGTATTTACGATTCTCGAAAGGTCTTCTTGAGTAAAAGTTGGGTTTTTGAATTCATCTCTTTCAAACAGGGTTCGCGCGGCGGCATTTACTTTATACACTTTGAATAGAACATCTGGAAGTTCTGTGATTGGAGCTTTCAGGTTATTGTAAGATTCGAGTACTTTATCAATAGAGGTGTCGCCTTTATAATTCGCTAGTTCGGCTACGCTATTATCTAGCTCTATTGCGGCGGCTTTGCAGTTATCTATCGAACTTTTCATTTCTGATTCAGACGGCTCGGAAATATTTTCAAATAAGTAGGTATAGCCAATTATTTCTGAACAGGAACTTGAGACTTTTTCCCTCGCTTCCTTTAATGATTGAATCGCGAGGCTTACATCGCTACTATCGCCTGTTTGTGAATCGGATTTCTTGAGTAAAAAGAATGCAGCAGTGCCTCCACCAAGAACGAGAACGAGTAATCCTACGATTACTGCGATAAGTGGAACCGTTGATTTCTTGGCTGCTACTGGAGTGACTTGGGTTTCAGGAGTAAATGTCTGAGAATTAATAGGAGGTTCGACGGTGCCTGGATCCATCGAAGGGTTTGGCGAATTGTTGTCGTCTATTGGAGGATTATTTTCCATAAATACCTTGCTTATGTTTAATTATATTGTACCAAAAAAGCACCACGGCTTTCGTGGTGCTTTTGAAATATGGTGTCTAGTTATTCTTGTTGTACTGATTCTTCATCTCTTTATAGAGATCTTCGCCAGTGTTATCAAGCTTGTCTAGTTTATCTTCAATCGAATCGGTATCGATTTCGAGTTCGGCATCATAATAGGCTTCGCGTGCCTTTTCGTAAGCTGCTTTTACGCTATCGAAGTTTGAATCAGAATAAGGCGTATCCCAGTAAAGCTGATATGCTTCATAGTAATTGCGAACAATCTTGTAGTAATCCTCGATCTTTGTAGCCATTTCTTCGCCTAGGCTATTGATGGTATCGTTACTATTCATGTTGCGAAGAGGGCTGAGTATTTCGCTAAGCTTAGCATCTGTCAAATCATCAAAATCGCTACTGCTGCTGAACGAATTGAGCGAAATCATGACTTCGTGAATAGCCTTAAAGAGAGCTGGACGACCTTCAAGGTATGGAGAACCTTCTTTATAAGCTGCCTCAAATGCTTCGTATTTCTTCTTGATTTCGTCGTTTTTCTTGACGCCGGAAACGTCCTTCAAAGTCTTTACGAATTCAACATATTTATCGGTTGCCTCTTGGCACTTATCGATAAACTGATTGTAAGTTTCCTTGCCCTTGGTTGTGCTGGAGACATAGATGTTTGCATCGCTACAATCACTGTAGAGATTATTGTTGACTTCAAGGAAACTGTCTGCGGCTTCATTGGTCTTTTCCCAGTCAACGCCACCGAGGGCAGGAATTAGGAAAATGCAAAGAAGTGCGATACCAATAATGGCGACGCCGCCAATAATAAGGCCAATGATGAGACCCTTTGAGCTGCCTGGCTTACCGCTAGGAACTACACTGTTGCTTGCTGCTGGAGCACTTGCTTTTGGCACTACTGGCTGTGGTGCTGGAGCTGCGCTCTCTGGAGCCGGATTTGCTGCCGGCTGATTGGAATTATCCATTTCTACTCCCTTATATAATATTAATTTAATTATACATAAAAATAAGCATAAAAGAAATGCCGCGGAGTTAACCGCGGCATATTGTTAGGAATACTTGGTAGGATACGACGGCGAAGACGAATGAGTCGATTCTGTCGAGATATCCACCATGGCTTGCAATCGGTTTCTCGATAATACGGATGAACTTATTGCCGTGCTCGACGGCGCAGTCTGAGGAATCGTTGATTTTCAGACAGCGCTTCAGCTTTGACTCGAAAAGATCGCCCAAGATCGCAGGAGCCCAGGCAAAGAAGCAAAAATACTTTGCCTGTTCGGGCAGATGTTCCTTGAGAGGAGTGCAGGAGTAGAGTAGGTATCCGAAGACGACCGAACAGATAACTCCAGTAATATATCCTTCCCAGGACTTCTTTTTCGAGACATTCTGAAGGAACTTGACTCTGTGTGCTCGTTTTCCGGCAAGATTGCCGGCCGCATAGCCACCAACATCAACCAATGCGCAGAGAATAATGACATAGCCAATGGCAAAATTCTTGATGCAGAGGATGACGACAGTCATTGCGAAGAAGAGCATGCAGATTTCCGACCAGTAGTACTTTCCGGCGTCGTGACTGTGATTATAGCTGAACGCTGAGGAGATTTCAAAAACTGCGAAGCTCGAAATCGCCAGATATCCAAGTGCGATCAGGAAGTGGGGTAAAAGTAGCAGCGACAGTAACAACAAGACTCCGATAGCAACTCCAGTAAGAATCCTAACCTTCATATGAACCACCCTTTCCAAAAAATCTAAGGGCGCGCAATCGCCCTTCGGAGTAATAATACAATAATTATCTCTAGAGGTCAAAAAATCTCCCCAAGTAATTGAGGAGATTTGCTTTGATTAGTTATCGATCTTCTTAACCTGAAGAGCATCGAGCTCGACTGCGGTCTCGCGGCCAAACATGCTGACCATGACCTTGAGTTTACCCTTGCTCTGGTCGATGTCGGCAATCGTACCTTCGAAGCCCTTGAATGGACCATCAACGACGGAAACAACTTCGTTAACTTCGTAATTGATAGTAAACTTAGGTTCTTCGACTCCCATACGCTTCTTGATTTTCTCAATCTCGCGTTCGGAGACTGGGGTTGGCTGAGTGCCGGTACCAACGAAGCCAGTAACGCCTGGCGTGTTGCGGATAATATACCAAGTGGCATCGGACATCTTCATATCTACAAAGACATAACCTTGGAAGATCTTCTTGTCTGCGATGCGGCGCTTACCGTTCTTGATTTCGATTTGCTTTTCCTTTGGAACAATTGCTTCGAAGATCTTGTCGGCGAAGTCGACGGTATCGACACGCTGATTTATAGAATCGGCAACCTTATCTTCATAGCCAGCATAAGTGCTAACTGCATACCATGAACGGCTACCATTATAACGGTTAACTGCCATTAGTTATTTCCTCCTAATAATTTATCAAATAAGAATGTTAGCAGAACATCGAGCAGCATGATTGCGATCGCAATGGCTATGACATAGAGGATAACCGAGAAAGTAATCTTCCAGGTCGTTGCGCGGTTTGGCCAGCGAACTTGGCGAAGTTCACGGAAGGAATTACGGAAATAACGGCCAATTGCGCGGAATGGAGTGCTAATGAACCAAAGTGGCTTGAGCCAGGTTGGGATTTCGCGCTTCTCGGAATTGCGCTTTTCTTTGCGGATTGCCTTTGCTTTTGCCTTTACGGCGTCTTTCTTTGCTTTGTTAAGCTTGGTATTCTCGCTATTTTTAGCCTTGATGGAGACCTTGCGAGAGATTTCGGCGTCGTCAGAAGACTTCTTTTCGGAAGTACTGTCTTTTGCCTTGATTCTAGTTACGTTTGCCATACTTGCTCCCATTAAAAATAGTCCTGCTGGACTCTGTCAAGAGTCTAGCATACTAAAAGAGATAATTCAAGTAATCTCGCATCATGCGGCTGCCGGAACAGACACCGAGGTAAGCCTTGAGCTCGGTATGGATCCAGTATTCCAAATCGAAATCATTGTTCCAGATTTTGACGGCTTCTTCCATGCGGTTATATAGGCTCTGAACTTCATCGATTTCAGTCTTGCCATCAACGTCGAGATAATTATCCGTTGAACAATCTGCGACGCCGCCATCATGCGTGGAGATGAGGAGGCCCATGTTTGCAATATCCTTCTCCCAGCTTGTGCCACAAGCCTCGAGGCCGACAATCGGAGTATTAATCGAGGAGTTTGCGCCAAGAGATAGGGCGAGACCAAGCTCTTCGTCGTAATCTGGCAAATAATGGACGCGCTCTTTAAGGACTGGATTATTATCAATCTTGTGCAACAAGTCCATCAAGCGGCCATACATATTGGTATCGCCAGCATGGACACGACCAGCGAGTATATAATGCGCGTTATTTTCTTGAAGAATCTTTGCGATGCGGTCAACATCGGTAAATGGAAGCCATGGGCGCTTGTAATCAACAAAGCGTCGCTTAAAGTCGAATAGGAAGGCATCTTCGGGAATCTGAATAGTATTGCCGTATTGGTCGGTGCGGCCTTCGAGAACTTTATTAAGCTTTACGCGGGCAATTCCTTTGAGGCGGCGAACATCTGCTGCAGTAATCTTGTCGATATTCTGCTCGAAATCAATCTCTTCCGGTAAATCAAACTTCGTCAAAATATGGTTATTATGGTAGTATTCCATAATTTCTGGAAGTACCCAAGTTTTAAGATGAACGCCATTTGTGACGGCTTTAAACTTAATCTTCTCGCCGTTAATGTCATGGTAATTCGCTACGCGTGCATGGAGTTTAGAAACACCGCTACGAAGCTCGGCAATCTCGACCGTTGGGGTACTAAGGCGAATTTGGCCATCTGTAAACTGATTTGAAAGCCAGCGCTTAACGGCGTCAGATTTAATGTTAGGGAAGACATAGCGCTCGAACTGATCATAGCGGAAGTTTGCTTCTGCGGCTTGAACAAGGGTGTGATTCGTATAAAGGGTGTGCTTGCGGGTATAGACGACAGCTTCATAGAAGTCCATGCCGGAGCTTGCAAGTTCATCGAGGCGAGCGACGGCAGCGAAGAAGGTGGCAACTTCGTTTAGCTGGATAATTGCAGGTTTACAACCAGTCAACTTAAGCGCCTTATAACCGCCGAAGCCGAGAGCAACTTCTTGGTAAAGACGATGGTCGGAACCAGACTCGCCGGAATAGAGTTCGCCGAAATTTGGCTCTGTTACGCAAAGGAATCGCGAAGAGCCAAGCTTCTTTTCAATAACATCTAAGTCGACGGTCGCCTCTGCAGTCTTAATTTGGATTTTATCGATGAAATTAAAGCCATAGTCCTGATAATGGCGCTCTTCGTGATAATCTGTCTGTTCAAGATTCTTCATTGTCTGGTGAGACTCTGAAGGATAGAAAGGCGTAACGAGCACGAACGGCACAGAAAGCTGCTCCGCTACACGGCGCATATCTGCAGCCAAAACACCAAGACCACCACCACCGCGGATGCCATTAGATTTATCGTAGGTTTCTATCGTCCAGTAGCAATATGGGCGCTCTGGCGATATCTTATGAGTGAGTTTCTCGCGACGAATCGCAGCATAGAACTCCTCAACATCCTCGACGCTCTCGAGAGGATGATAGATATTCTCATTTATTAGCTGATTTTCCACCCTTTTTCCTTTATTACAATTAGTACTATTGTAGCATAAGCGCGATGCTAAAATCCAGCCGGTACTAAAGTAGGATCAACTAATAATTCATCCTCTGGGAGCTTTTCGAGATATTCAGGATCGTCTTCACTTAAGATTTCGCCAGTCTCTAAATATACTGTTAGGTAGTTCGGGATTACATAGCCTGGTCCAATCTGGTCCTCGCGCGTAAAGAGGTTATTATCTAGGAATGCAAAACGCGCGTTCATATAATTCCTAAACTGTGTCAGGCCTTCTTCTGGTTCGATATGGTTTGAATCTGGCCAACGCTCGACATTACGACGATAAGCGCCGGAGCCAAAAATAAGCTTTTCTTGCTCGTCAATTAAGCCATTGATTCGGAGCGGGCTGAGTGTGCTTTTGCGTAAATCAATATAGCGTTTGCTTACTACTGAACTGATTTCCGTGTCGCCGGTTCGTTCAGAAATAGAAATAAAGTCGGTATCAAGGAGCACATTCTCTTCTGGAGACATCGAATAAAAACCGCCAGTTAAAGGATATGAGCCCATTGCAATGTCATGATCCCAAGGGATAAATTCGGCCTTATAGTGACTGCCGTCCCACTTGAAACAAATATAGCTGTTCTTATACATGCCTTTAGAGCGAGGTATGTCGACATTCTGAGTGATATTAGTATATAGCCAGAAATCCATGGCATTCTCATAATCCGTCCATTCAAGGGCCTTTGCTATGTCGCTGCCATACATGACTCGCATATATTCGCGTAACACATTATAGGATTCAACCGTATTGGTATTCGTGATTAGCTCATAATTCGGAATAGTAGTGGACTTGCCCATGATGAAGTCTGAGAAGTCTTGGCCCTCTGCAGCTTTGAAAAGAATATCTGGATGTTCACCTTCTGTGTTGACGTCGAAAAGCAGCTCGTCCGGCTTATAACCGAGCATATATAAGCCATAATATTCACCATTGACGATAACTTCGACATAGCGCCACTCATAGCTTAGTTCAAGATTGAAATTATTGCGCTTTTCGGAAATCTCACGCCACAAGGTAGAACCAAAATAGTCGCGTACTTTCTCCTGGTCATAATACATGCCTTGAAGGACATATTTATTTCGTTCTTGCATGCCAAGAATACTAATATTGTTGTCTCGCGTGTGCTTTCCGGGCGATTCGTATGTGAGTTTAATCGAGAGATTAGACTTATCCGCGTTATAGCTTACGCCGCCGCGTTTGTGTGCGGATCCATCAGAAGTAATAAGCCTATCGCGGACATCGGCGCGATTGTCAAAAAGCGTCATCTTGAAAGTGTCGTCCATGCGTGAATCTGGCATCTGGCCCTGATCGAAATTAAGAGATAACAATGGCAAAGTAGTTGTAATTAGAGATAACTGATAGTACTTGTCTTTGGAGTAAATCAAAACATCGATTGGCTGGTTTTGTTTAATACTCTCATCGGTAATCCAATCACCGTGAAACGCAATATCTAAGGAAGATTCAATGTTGATAGTTGGATTATATGCATGCTTATTATTCTCGATCATCGAATAATAAATCGTATTTCCGGCAAGATAAGGTGCGTAGCTATTGATCTTGAGACTTGAAAAATCTAGGTTTTCGTCGAGCTCGCGTTTGGAAATAATGTCATTAAATTCTGAGTCATTGACGAAGAGCTCGTTCATGTATTTTGGTGCTCCAAAAACACTAAATAAGCTCGCGATAAGCACCAAGCTAACTACCGCGATAATACCGGCAATGATGTTTTTCTTCTTCATTAAACTAAATCGTCCGCATCGTATTCGATGATAGAGAAACGCTCGATTTTCTTAGCGTTCTTGAGGCGGCGGGCTAGATCTTTTGGATCCTTAATGGTTGCCTCTACTGTATAGTTTACGCCCGAACCGGAATAATTGCGACTCTTGATTCTGAACGAGCGTGAGCTGTTCGAGAAGATCTTACGAATCTTTTCCTCGGAGTCGTTCTTGGCTTGAATAATGACAATGTGAGGCCTTTTGCCGAGATGGAAGTTGTCTAAAATTATTAACAAAATTGTGACGGCAATTGAGGTGATGACAGCAACAAGGAAAAGCTGGCAACCGCAAATAATACCGGTATGAATCGACCAGAGAAGATAAATCATGTCTACTGGGTCTTTGACGGCCGTACGGAAACGAATAATTGCAAGAGCACCAATCGTACCAAGCGTAATTACGACATTGGATTGAAGGCACAGAATAATAGTCGAAATAAAGTAAGGGAGAATCGCGATCGCTAGATTGAAAGATTTGTTGTAGAACGAGCGGTGCGAAACGAAGCGATAAACAGCAAATTCATAAATGGCCAAAATAGAAACCATTGCGAGAACGGAAAATACAGTCAACTGGTCGATTGGCGAGTTCTTATATACTCCTCCAATATTTTCAAATAATGATGTAATGAATTCCATTTACAATAATTCCTCTAATTTCTTTCTGCCCAAATAATATTTCGAAAAGGACCCCTGCTGGCGATTGCTCGTGTTGATAATATCTTGCAAATATCTAGGCAGAATGTCATCAAACTTGACTTCGAGCACATGCTGGCCATTTTCCTGGAGTGGATATTTGATGTAGTCACCGCTCAAGAATTTATCGAATTCGTTCGAAGCGGAGATGTTTTTATCCATCGTAATCCGAATGTTTGTGAATGGTTCGACGAAAGCGACACGATCGTAATCTACGATAATCTTCGGTTCGAACCTTCGATTTAGAATTGCGACGCAGAATTTTCGCAGTAGCGGTTCGGAAGTGTCCCATAACAGCGATTCGGTTTCGCCTCGTATAAGTTTCTCGCATTCGTCTTTTGTTAGTTTGCAAGATTTCTTTATTCCGCGACCATTAGTTTTGCGCTTATACTCTAGATGAATAAATTTGCTACCGCCTCCTCCATAGTAGCGAATGCGCCACTTGAAGCGTTCGGGCAAACCCGCAGCATTCTGCTTTGCGCAGGTATCGAAATAATCGTCAAAATATAAGCTTCGGACCGAGTAGCTACCATTTTTACCGGCATGTTTGTCCTTTTCAAGAACGCCAGAAAGGCGGCTTTCTAGCAATTTTAGATCCCAATCAGAACAGATATATTTCCATTCATTGCGATACTTCGCCATAAACAGAGATATTATACAAGCTTTTTGACAAGATTGAAAACTTAAGCTTCTTGCTGGCCTTCTGAATTGCTCTTAAAAACAAATAGCTTACTAAAGACAAAATTGAGAATAATTACGATAATGTTCGCGATTACTTTCATGAGGACGCTATGCCAGTGTAGTTCCTCGACCGTAATCCACATAAAGATCGATTCGACAATAAGGGTAAAAATTCGTGCAACAACAAAATCGCTGAGCTCTTTTGCGATTTCTTTTTTGCTATGTTTCTTTGAATTGAAAACGCAATAACGATTAGTAATGTAAGCAAAGAAAACGGCGACAATCCAAGCAATAGTGTTACTAACGAGGACTGGTAGAATTTTGGGAGCGTCACAAATTGCAAAGACGAGGATATTTACGACCATTGTAAAGGCTCCAAAAACTAGGTAACGCATTGCCTCCTGCTTCGAAAGATACCAGTCAACAAGCCTATATAATCCAATGCGATCAAAGATTAACAAGAAGAAGCCTTCGCATTTATCGACTATTACCTGAAGTATATTACGTTTTTGTTTTGCCTGCTTTTTCTTGAGTTGCTCGAAACGCTTGGACTTTTTCATAAGAATTATTATAGCAAAACTGATTCATGCCAGAATCTGGACAAACTAAAACGATAGTGATACAATACTAATCACGAATGAATCTTGGGGATTCGCCAAGTGGTAAGGCATCGGGTTCTGGTCCCGACATTCGGGGGTTCGAATCCCTCATCCCCAGCCATTTTGAGAATAAAGAACACCCAGAAGGGTGTGTTTTTTATTCTCAAAATATCTAGTTGATGGGAGTCGCCCCATGAAGGGGTTCGCCCAAAACCCGGTTGCGAAGCAACGACGGCGTTTTGCTTGTATCCCTCATCCCCTCATCCTCCATCCCCAAAAAAATAAGCTCCAGGATTTCTCCCGGAGCTTAAAAGTAAACCATCAAAACACCTCTTCGAGATCTGAACCAAGCTTTTCCAGAATTCTGGCTCTGAGATTATTGTACGAGCCGGCGCCAAAGTTGCGGACGCCGCGAATGAGTGCATCTCTTGCCGAAGAATAGCCTGATTTGGCTATAAACTCAACAACCTCATTAACGGTATTGAGGCCGCGCAGCTTGAGACAGTTGTATGTTCTTTTCTTGAGGCCAAGATGCTCAATAGTGATGTCGCTATTATAAAGCTTGTTGCCTATGATAGAGACCATGGCAGCATCAGCAGCAACATCGAAAGCTCTTCGAGCCGCAAGTGGCGTTTCTGCCATCTGCTTTTCTAACTCTTCGATCTGTTGCTGCAAGCCTTCAAGCCGAGCTTTCTTCTCGAGCGCAAGGGCGATTTCCGTATCAAGCACAGCTTCGCTTCTGCCGAGAACTATCATGTCGATGGCTTTTTTCTCGCGGAACTTGATGAGGCTTAAATTCAGGAGATCATAAACGCGCTGAGTAGTAATGCCCATAGCTTCGGCGGTCTTTGCAGTGTCAAAGCCGAGCTGGTACTTCATGCGAATGACGCGCTGGCGCTGCATAGTAAGCGTACTTAATATGTAGCGGACGCCCTCTCGGTTCTCGCGATTGAGCGGGAAGATCTGAGTATACTTCTTTTCAAAAGCATCTCTTAAGAGTTGTTCTTCCCAGTTCGGAGAGGCAATGTTTGGCGCTTCGGACTCAAATCTGCCAGTGACAAAATCAAGAGATACGCCAAAGTAGTCAGAAAGCGCAAGCAGCTCATTGACTGTCGGGTCAGATGCGTTTTGGACGATTTTTAGAATACGTCTGTACTTGAGGCCGGTAGTCCTTGCGAGTTTGTCGATAGAGACCTTATGCTGCTCGATGAGCAAATTCAGCCTGTTGGGATTCCATTTGATTGCCATGTCGATTCCTCCAATCTTTGGCATGCGGCGGGTGTTTGATTATAAATGAACGGGTATTGGGGTACAAACCAGTAGTACTATTATACCATAAACGGATTCTTAAGTCAATGAATAACAGAGGTGGAAAGTGCGCGAAAAAGCATAAATAATTGACAGAAATAGACATATGTTTTATAATAACTTCATACAATCTTTGTGATTGGGAGGGTTCGCATAGCCTGTTCATCAAAAGCTTAATTATGCAAAACCGACTTGGCGGTCAAAAGATCAGCTACCAAGTGAAGCTGATCCGCAGTCCTCAGCGTAGAGAGGTGTAAGTTTATGAACGTAAGACTTCCGTGGAATAGCGGTGTGCAGAATGATTGTATGTGCTGCTAGAAAGATTACAATCAATAGACCGTGGCTATCGTTCTACAATTTGTGCCACAGCGACAGTAAAGTATTCCCTCTGTCGAATCGGGAGCTAGGTCTTTGAGCTATCGGTATTGATAGGGCCTTGTGGGTTTGCGAGTAGAACCTTGATCAAAAACTCGATAAGGCTGAGAGCGCCGAGCGAGCAATCGCGAAAAATCTCAGGCAAGGAAGCCAGGCTGGAAGCGTCGATGGATGCTCAAAGCGAAATCTGCAATCGGCAAATACCTGCCGAAAGAGAAAGAGTCGAACGAAGTGCACCTAGTTCGAGAAAAGCCTCCCCATAAGCTCTACTCATGGGGAGCTTTTTGTGTAATGAAAAAACTCCCGCTTGTGATGCGGGAGCTCTCGTTATTTTGAAATCAATAGAAAGTCGAGTTGATAGCAATCATGATGTTACATGGCCTACTGAAATCCTCAACCTCGTAGCCATTCTTGTCGACTTTATATCCATATTTCTGAATCTGCGAACGTTTGTCGCTGATATGAACGGTAGAATTAATGCCGTACGCGGTGCGCACTCCGAGTTTGAATGAAGTGAGCGCATCGACATCGTCAATATCGTCGTGATCAGGATCGAGCGTGAAGACATTCAGCGCATCCAAGTACCTATCAGCTCGTCTCGCCGGAATGATACTTGGCAGTATACTTATAGCCTTTTCGATATCGCCTGTGACGGCGAAGCTAAGGTTATTAAGAATGCCGAGCGGAATGCTTCTGTCGTTATCCGTGTAGGCGACCACGATTTTGTTCAAGCCGTAGGCGTATCCGCATTCCCATGCGGTGCCGCTATCGCAAGCGGGGTGACGCTTACTGCCTCTGAAATTATTGAGGTTAGCCAGAACGATATCGCAGTCCTGAATCATCTTCATGTTTGCATAAACAATCGCATAATCCAGGTTTTCGGACTCTTCGATTTCGTTATCGAGTGGAAAATGTGCGTCGTAGCCATAGCTTTGGCAAATCCGTTTCTTTTCGTCCGCGATTTTGAACGGGTCGGGCGCGAAAACGTCTGGACCTGCCAGGTATACCTTATTCATGACGAATCCCTCCTTTGAGGTGTCGCGGGGGTGTTTACGAACAGTTGTAGTATAACACGATACGTCGAATCGTCAAGTTGAAATAAAACCGAAAATGCTAGAGAATAGAACTATGGAACTCACGAAAGAAAATATCAGGAAAATTATACTAATCATATTTGCATGTATTCTATTTTCGTGGGCCTTAAATAATATTGCCACATTCGGCATAGTTATCTCTGCAACCGGCAAGATTCTTGCGCCATTTATTTTTGGCGGCATGATTGCCTTCGTGATGAATATTCCAATGGTTCAGATTGAAAAGCTGCTTAAGGGCAAGAATAAGAAACAAAAGAAGTGGGTTCGTCCCGTCTCGATTACTCTTACTCTCGTGATCTTTCTTGCTGTTATTGGCTTCGTGATGTTCTTGCTTGTTCCTGAGCTTATTAATAACCTTCGTGGCCTTGCGGAGATGATTCCGAATCTGATGGATCAACTCAAGGCTTGGCTTCTGGATATTGCAAATAAGAATCCTAATTGGAAGACGCAGATTAGCGAGGCCGTGAATAGCCTAACTAGTTCGAATAGTGTCCAGAACCTTGTTACGAGCATGATGAATGGCCTTATGAATAGCTCGAAGGGCTTCATCTCGTCGGTCATCAGTGGTGTCACGACAACGGTCTTTGCAATCGTCTTCGCAATCTATCTTCTTAGCCAAAAGGAATATGTCTCGAATGGTTTCAAGAAGCTTCTATATGCTTTCGCGCCAAAGAAGTATGCAAATCGCACAATAGAAATCCTCGACCTTACCAACAAGACCTTTGCTGGCTTCGTCTGTGGTCAGTGTGTTGAGGCAATTATTTTAAGTAGCATGTTCTTTGTAGCTTTAGCAATTGGCCGTTTCCCATACGCATTGCTTATCTCGGTCATTACCTTCGTCTTGGCCTTCATTCCGATGTTTGGTGCAACCTTTACAGCTATCATTGGCACAATCCTTATCTTTCCAGTCGATCCAATCCGAGCGCTTGTCTTTATTCTTATTTCCTTAATTATTCAGCAGCTCGAAAATAACCTTATTTACCCAAAGGTCGTTGGTAAGTCAGTCGGTTTGTCTGGTATTTGGACGCTTACGGCCGTTCTTATCTTTGGTTCAATGTTTGGTGTGATGGGTATGGTTATTGGTTTGCCGGTAGCTTCTATTGCGTATGCTTTGCTTGGTGAAACGGTAAATAAGAAACTCGCCGAAAAACGCCAGAAAAAAGAATTAGTAATTGAAGAATAATAATAAAAAATAGCTAGCGCGACGACTAGCTATTTTTTATATCTCAATTAATCTTCTTCTTTTAGCATATTGCTTTCGGCATCATATTCGCTGATCTTAGGAATCTTGAACTTAATTAAGCAACCGCAAAGCATTAAACCACAGACTACATAAATATCACCGCGTAAACCGAATGGAAGAACAAATAGTAATACGGAGGCTAGTAGTCGGATGAAGTTCTCGGCCAACTCATAGGCAAGATTGTAATTGTTATACTCGAACTTCTTACTAAGAACATGAGAGTTACGATTAAAGCTAATCTCGAACATCTTGGTCGTGAAGCCCTCAAGGAAGGAGACGAACATAATGGCCACATAACCAGCATTGGCTTTAAGCAAGTATGTTATCACGACAAGCAGAATGCTCATTTGCAAAAAGTCTTTCTTTGATCCATCGAGCTTTTTGCCAAAAAGATAGCTAAAGATAATAATGGCAAAATCCGTAATGACGGCAACAATGCCGACTGTCTGGTAGGTATCTTTAACATAGACCGCAATATAGATTGGGAAGATAAACTTGAGAACATTCCAAAGCTCGTAGATGCCGAAATGAATCATATCGGCAGGAGGAATTTTTGCCAAAGTCTCGCGCATGTTTAGCTTTGTTATGTTCTTTTCGTGCTTAAGATCCATCCTGAATAGTGGAATCATACTAAGCAGGAGAATGCCTGTCGAGATTACGATAAGCAGTTTCTGGTTCAAGCCGTCCAAAAGAATTGCGCCAATGTATGTAGCTGCCATCACGCTGAGCTGATGCAAAATACTAATAATGGCATAAACTTTGCCAATTTGCTTCTTGTGAATAATATGAAGCGTATAGAAGCGGCGAGACATCCAGTAGCAGCGCTTGTAAAATGCGTAAACGATCGAGATTGTATATAGTCTCCATAGCGAACCATCGAGATTTAAAAGAAGGAATTGCAAGGCAACAAAGAAAATGATGGAAATGACTGCAACTTGCCTGTTGCCAAATCGCTTGGCGACATATGCGAGCGGATAAGAAATGAGTAATGAGACTAAGTTCATTACCATGTAATAAAGCAGGCAATAACGCAATGGATAGCCGCCATTGTACATCATGACAGGAATAAAGACATCGACAATCGCCCGAGCAAAAGTCGAGGTAACAATGTAAGCATCAAAATGTTTGGCATTATCGCTCATGCTTCTATTTTAGCATAAGCAGAACTAAGCGAGTTGAGTGTGCTTGTCCAAGTTTAGCTGGCGATATTTAATACCGCATTTGTCAAAAATGCGACGGGCGGCTTTACTAGAATTCGTGTCTTTGTATTTGTCCGAAAGGAAGACTACTTCGCTAATGCCGGACTGCGCGATGGCCTTTGCGCACTCATTGCAAGGAAAAAGTGTTACGTAGACTTTAGCACCATTAAACATTGCCTTTGCACCAGAAAAATGCATGATTGCATTAAACTCGGCATGGCAGACATATGGATACTTGGTTTCAAGCTCGTCGCCTTCACGATCCCACGGAAATTCATCGTCGGAAAAACCATTTGGCGCGCCATTATATCCAATCGAAAGAATACGGTTGTCGTTATTTACTATACATGCGCCAACTTGGGTATTTGGATCCTTGCTACGCATTGCTGAAAGCTCTGCGATGTGCATAAAATACTCGTCCCAAGACAAATATACATTGCGTTTTTTGGATTTCATAACACTCCTATTTCAATTAATTATATCATTGAAAGTCGCCCCTAAAATTGCTACTATGAAATTAAGAATAATTATCAAATTCATGAGTCGAGATAAATATAATACAGAGCAAGCCACATTAATCCTTAATGCTGTCAAAGCGCAAGGCGGAAATTTTGATATTAAGCAAATTGAAGAATCGCTGAAAGATCAAGTTGGTCCTGCGACAGTATATCGCCAGATCAAGAAACTTTGCCAGGAGGGCAAGGTCAAAAAGCAGCTAATTAATGGCATTAAATTTTACTGTTATGTTGGCGATTGTGAGCACGAAAAACACTTTAATTTACTCTGTAAAAACTGCGGCAAACTGCAACATGTCGACTGCGACTGCCTAGACAAGTTTTGCGACAAAATATCTAAAAACCATGATTTTGAAGTTGATAATAACCAAATTATAATTACCGGAATCTGTAAGGAGTGCAAAGATGACCAATAAGCCAAGTGAAAAGTCTAAATTAGCTTTCAAATTACTCATTATCGTTTGCTCGGCGTTGTTAATGCTAGGCTTTTTGCTATTCGCTAGCAAGGAACAAGAGCCGACAAGTAAAATCATAACGAGTAATTTTGTGAGTTATGACCTAGCCCGCGCCGTCACGAAGGGTACTAGCCACGAGATAGAAATGCTGGTCCCAGCAGGCGCAGATTTGCATCATTTCGAACCGACTCAGCAAGACATTATTAATGCGAAGTCTGCCACGCTATTCATCTATGCTGGCGGAGAATCCGAGGCTTGGGTAGAAAATATAGTCGATGACAATATGACAACCCTTAGGCTGATTGACGTTAAAGGCCTAACTCTTTTACGAGAAGATGGAGAGGAGGAGATTGATGAACATTACTGGACATCGATTGCGAACTATCAGCTCTTGCTTGAAAGTGTAAAGAACAAGATGATTGAGATCGATCCGACGAATGCCGAGAAGTATAAAGAAAATGCCAGGGAATATCTCGAGCAACTCCAAGAAGTAAATGAGGATTTAAATGCTATTATTAATAATTCGAATCGAAAGACCCTGATCTTTGCGGATAGATTTCCTGCCAAGTATTTCATGAACGAGTACGGACTAGAATATCTCGCGGCGTTTTCTGGTTGCGCTGAAGATACGGAGGCGGATGCTGCGACGATTGCGAGCTTAATTAATGCAATTCGCAAAGAACAAATTGGCTATATCTTCACTATCGAAAACTCGGACAAAAAGACAGCAAATACTGTTTCGGAAGCGACCGGCGCGCAAATCTTGACCTTTCAAAGCCTTCAGAATGTTAGCAAGGACGATTTTGAAAAAGGTAAGACTTATGTAGATCTAATGAGTGAAAATTTTGAACCACTCAGGATAGCCTTAGAATGAAGAAGCTAATCGATATCAAAAATCTAAACATAAAATACGGTGAGCATGCCGTAATTTCGAAGCTATCGTTCGCGATTGAAGAGGGAGACTTTTTGTGTATTGTTGGAGAAAATGGCTGCGGCAAGAGCACATTGCTAAAAGCAATTACGGGCGAAATCGAATCTGGAAAATCCATCAAGTACTGTGGCCTAAGTAAGAATCAAATTGGCTATATATCGCAAAAGGCTACGATTGATGAATTTTTTCCTGCAAGCGTAGAGGAAGTAGTCAATTCTGGTAGCTTGAATTCGCCAAGCTTCGGCATATTCTATACTGTAAAGCAGAAAGCGAAGGCGAAGCAGGCGCTAAAAACTCTTGGAATCGAAAAGCTTGCCAAAGAGGATTTTGGCAGTTTGTCTGGTGGTCAAAAGCAGAAGGCTCTGTTGGCTCGTGCGCTGACCGCTACGGAAAAACTCATAATACTTGATGAGCCATCAAATAATCTGGATAAAGAATCTCGCTCGGAGTTATACTCGTTACTTCAGAAACTAAACAAGGACGGCATGACAATCATAATCGTTACACACGATTTGGATCACGGAAACTTAATCGGGAACAAGATTCTTTCGCTTTCAAAGAATCTACCATTCTATGGCACGACCGCAGAATATGTTAGGAGAGTGCACCATGCTTAGCGAAATGTTGAGCTATGAGTTTGTGTGCCGCGCGCTCATGGCGGGACTATTCTTGGCTGTTGCCTCTGGCCTGATTGGCGTTCCGCTAGTCTTGCGTCGAAAATCTATGCTTGGGGACGGTTTGTCGCATGTCTCGTTTGGCGCTGTAGCCATTGCGCTATTTCTCGGAATCTTGCCTACATATTTTGCGATTATTGTAGCGGTCGTGGCTGCCTTAATATTGCTCTCGTTTGATAAGAATAATAAAAGCGAATCAATGATAGCAGTTATGTCCTCAAGCGCGCTAGCAATCGGTATGTTGTTCTTGTCGAGAGTAAATAACGGCTCAATTGATCCGAATAGCTATCTGTTTGGCAGTATTTTGACGCTAACACGGGCGGACATGGTTATATCGGCAGTAGTAAGTATGATTGTTGTACTGTTATACCTACTATTCTATAAACAAATCTTTGCAATTAGCTTTGACGAAGAGTTTGCTAGTGCTGTTGGTATAAAGGCCAAAATGTATGATACGGTCTTGGCAATTCTTTGCTCAGTAATAATAGTTTTAGGCATGAAGCTTACTGGCTCATTGCTGATAAGCGCATTAATCGTATTTCCATGCCTTAGTGCCATGAAAATCGCAAAGAGCTTTAATGCCGTGATTGTGTGCGCAATAGTTCTTAGTATCGTGAGCTTTATATTTGGTTTTATTTCGTCGTATATTCTAGCTTTACCAACCGGACCTACGATTACACTAAGTGAATTAATATTCTTTATTCTTTCCAGCATTATCGCGAGAATAAAATAATTGCGATATAGTATAAGTAATGACATTACTAAGGGTGTTACTTTTGCCGTACATTGTTTTTGTTTTTGGTTCGGCATTTTGGGCAAAAATATTAAAAAAGAAAATTGTGCAAGTACTGCCATTTTATCTAATGGCGTCTGCGCTAATTGTGTATATTTTTGGTCTATTCCACCAGCTTTGGCTTGGATATTATTTTGTAGCGATTGCTTCGGTTGTTTCTGAAATCTTGCTTTTGATATGGTATATGCGCAAAAAGAAATTGTCGCAACTCCTGAAAGAGCAGTGCGATTACTCGTTCTGGATAATGTCTGGTACCTATCTTCTGGTTTTTGTCCTAAATATCAATAGAATCCCGAGCTGGTGGGACGATTATATGCACTGGGCGCCATTCGCGGAAGAAACATATCGCATCAAGGACTTTTACGCCTACTCTCCGGTAATTACGATCCATAGGGATTATCCGCCGATCATAACGGTTTATCGGGTATTTTGGACATTCTTGGCAGGCGGTTTCAATGATGCGTACTTATATATGGCGAATGTTTTCTTCATATACAGCCTCTTGATGGCGTTTTTACCAAAGGTTAGCAAGAAAGATGTTGCAAAGAATTCGATCCTGTCATTTATTATTCTTATTTCGTTTTTAGTTGTGCCGATTATTGTACAGAGCGAGACCGAGACCTTTACGCATACATTATATGTCGATGTGTTATTGGCGCTAATAACGGCATTCTCGCTTGCTCAAACGAGGCAAGAAAAGAAGTTTGGTATTAGTTACTTGGTAAAAATGAGTATAGCTTTTAGCTTCCTCATGCTTTTGAAACAGATTTCGCCATTCTTTATATTCTTTGTTATTACATACGCAATAGTCAGGATTATAGTTACGCAAAAAGAAAAACTAAGGAAAATCTCCATTCTTCTATTTGCGCTTATCTTGCCTTGCGTTTTGATGCTTGCTTGGCGAAGCGTCGTAAAGGCGGTAGGGGCAGAGAGTCAATTCTCTGTGTTGGAGTTAGTATCGGAAACCAAAGATTTGATATTTGCAGGCAATTCGGCGCTCGATCAGCTTAAAAGAGATGTCATAAACCTATATCTGGACAACTCTGCTTATGAAAAACCATTAGTATTCGGCCTAAGATATATACCGCTCATATTAGTGACTATTGTCGGGACTATATATTGTGCTAAATATAAGAAAAACAACAAGGACGAGGCACTTTGTTTCCTGTCTGTATCGCTGGTGTTTGCTGTGCTGTATTTCATTGTGCTTGGACTAATGTATCTAACAATCTTTGGAATAGCAGAAGCTTTGCTCAACGAGTCGTATTCTCGTTACGCTAGTACCATTTGGCAAGCAATTGCGTTTTGCATTTTTATGATAAGCCTTTCTGGTACAAAGTTTGAAAGACTCAGCGATAATCCGAAGCTTGCATTCATACCAATCTTCATAATAGTGGCTTTTAGTAATCTCTACACGGTTCAATATATGACCCCGAATGATGATGCGAAGCATTACTACGAGAAAGCAATCTCTATGATAAGCTCCAGCACGACTGAAGAGGATAGGATTTATATCGTGCAGCAGGAGTTTAGCCCGAAAAAATTTATTTATCTGAGATATAAGTTGATGCCTCGTATCACGAATCTATATGATGTCGAGCGACATTTGCATGTAGAAGATTACCCAGGAGATTATTATGTGCAGACGAGAAACGCGGAAGAATTTAAAGAAGATCTCGAAAACTACCAATATCTATATATAGCCGGAATTGATGATGGCTTTATTGAAAGATATTCGGTATTATTCCAAGAAGAACCAGTTGAGGGTGGATTATATAAAGTAACTGAAAACGGCCTAGAATTTGTAGGGCAAGAAAAGATACGAAATTAATGAATGCAGAAAACCTAAATCTCCATTTTGGAGCTATTCCTATATACGTAGACGCAAACTTTCGTCTTGAGGCGAGAGATAAAGTTGGCGTTGTTGGTGTAAATGGTGCCGGCAAGAGTACACTCTTTAAGGTGATTCTCGGAAAAGAGAAGCTCGATGAGGGGACGATCGAAATTCCGGCGCTCCGCATCGGCTTTTTGCCGCAAGAAATAAAGATCGCGCCAGAGCATGAAGATATTACTGTTTGGGAATATATCTCATCAGCGCGCCCGGTCGACGAATTGCAGGAGAAGCTCAACCAGGAATATGAGAAGTTGGCGAAATATCCGGACAGTAAGGCGATTCTAGAGCGTATCTATAAGATTCAGGACGATATCGATGCTTGTGATATTGGCAACATGGATGTCGAGCTTCTGAAAATTGTCGAAAAAATGAATCTACAATCTCTCGTAGATAAGCGCCTGAAAGATTTGTCTGGCGGCCAGAAGTCGAAAGTTGCGTTTGCGCGTGTGCTGTTTGAAAATGCGGGACTGCTGTTGCTTGATGAGCCGACAAATCACCTTGACGTAGAAACCAAACGCTTCGTATCTAATTATTTGCGAAACTACCGTGGAATGGTGCTTGTGATTTCGCATGATGCAGAATTCCTGGATGTCGTAACGAGCAAAACGCTCTTTATGAATAAGGTCACACATAAGACTAAGGTATATAAAGGGAACTATTCGGAATTCCGTAAACAGCGCGCGAATGAGCTGGCCGAGCAAGAAAAGCGTATAAGCGAGCAGGAAAAAGAAATCAAACGCATGGAAGAATTTGTTATGCGTACCAAAGCTGCCAAACGCTCAAATACGGCCTTTATTCGCCAGGGCCAAATCCGCGAAAAGCAACTCGAGAAGAAGTATGAGGAGCTTGAGATTCGCGAGCGCGAATATCAAAAAGTTCAGCTCAATATTAGCCCGAATAAGCAATCTGGCAAAACTCCACTCGAAGTTCAAAATCTTAGCTTTGTCTATCCGGGTGGTCCGAAGCTTCACGATAAACTCTCGTTTAGCCTAACTCGTGGCGAAAAATTCCTCGTAGTCGGCGAAAATGGTGCTGGTAAATCTACGCTGCTTAAATTAATTATGGGGCAGTTGACTCCAGACGAAGGTTCGGTAATCGTAGGCCAGAATACAACCATTGCATATTATGCTCAGGAATTCGAGATCCTGAATGAAAAAGAGAGTATCTTGGATAATGTAAAATCTTACGACTATACCGAAACCGAAACCCGTTCGATGCTCGCGAATTTCCTCTTCCGCGACGAGGAAGTATATAAGCAGGTTGCAGTTTTGTCTCCGGGAGAAAAAGCTCGCGTTGCGCTTTGTAAGATTCTAATGCAACGCGCCAACCTAATCATACTTGATGAGCCTACAAATCACTTCGATCCAGAAACTCAGAAGATTATTGGCAGCAATTTTCATGATTATGACGGAACACTCATCATGGTTAGCCACAACCCAAGTTTTGTCGATCAAATCGGCATAAGCCGCATGCTTATCCTACCAAGCAAAGATGCTCCAGAACCGCGTATGGCCCTAATCAAGAATTACAATAGCGACTTGCTAGACTATTACTACTATCTGAATTCAGACTTGATTTAGATTGTGTTTTTTGCGATTTGCTACTGTGTGACAGAGCGTCAAGAGCGTAGCGGAGCTCTGGAGCATATGTAGTAAACGCAAAAAATCAGATATAATAAACTCCAATCATGATAATAAAAATAATCATAACATTCCTAATTTCAATGGTGCCACTAATCGAATTGCGAGGTGCGGTGCCGTATGCGGTCGCAGTTGGTGCTCCGACTT
This sequence comes from Candidatus Nanosyncoccaceae bacterium, assembly GCA_045603785.1. Lineage (GTDB taxonomy): Bacteria > Patescibacteriota > Saccharimonadia > Saccharimonadales > Saccharimonadaceae > UBA2834. Next base: position 103,428 of record JAZUMV010000007.1, read on the forward strand.
GGCTTGCGTACGTTGTTGCTGTTATTGGCAACATGATCCCGGTACCATTTATTTTTCTGTTTGCTCGCAAATTTCTCGAATGGGGTCAAGGCAAGAAGCTTATTGGTAAATTCTGTAAATGGGTTCTCAAGAAGGGCGAGAAAGGTGGGAAGAAACTTACAGAAAAGACTGGTCAATCCGTTTATTTTGCGCTTCTGCTTTTTGTAGGAATCCCGCTTCCTGGTACGGGCGCATGGACTGGCACTCTTGCTGCTAGCCTTCTTGATTTGAACTGGAAAAAGAGCGTCCTCTGCATTATGGGAGGCATTATGCTCGCGGGTATTATTATGAGTCTTGCTAGCATGGGCGTCTTTGGTGCGCTCGGCCATCTCTTCAGTTAAATATGCTAAAATTTAAGCATGGCAACGCAGGGAGAAAAAAGAGTCGCGGTTCTAATTCCGTGCTTCAATGAAGCGAAAACGATCGAAGGCGTAGTGGAGGACTTCAAGAGGGAGCTTCCAGGCTCGAAGATCTATGTTTATGACAATAACTCTACTGATGATACGGCTAAGATTGCTAAAAAAGCCGGCGCTATAGTAGCGCGCGAGCCTATTCAAGGCAAAGGAAATGTGATGCGTCGCATGTTTAGAGAAGTTGAGGCAGATTACTATATTCTCGTTGACGGCGACAGTACTTACTTTGCAAAAGATGCGCCAAAACTCCTTGCAGAATTGGATAAAGGCTATGATATGGCCATTGGTGATCGCTTAAGTTCGAGCTACTTTGCCGAGAATAAGCGCGCATTTCATGATTTTGGGAATATACTCGTTCGTAAGCTCGTGAATAACCTATATAAGGGCAAAATTACGGATATTATGACTGGCTACCGTGCCTTTAATAGAGATTTTGTTAAGACTTTCCCGATTTTGTCTAAAGGTTTCGAAGTTGAGACCGAGATGACGATTCATGCTTTAGATAAGAATATGGCAACCTCGAATGTTACGATTGAATATCGCGATCGTCCAAAAGGCAGCAAAAGTAAGTTGAGTACCATACCTGACGGCCTGCGCGTACTGAAGACTATTGCGATGTTGTTTAAGTATTATAAACCTTTCGCATTCTTTGGCTGGATTTCCGTAATTAATCTTCTGCTGTCGTTGATCTTTATCATTCCGGTTCTTATTGAATACTTTAGTACAGGATTAGTGCCTAGAATGCCAAGTTTTGTTACAGGTTTAATTCTAATAATTATTAGTGTTCTAAGCTTCGTTTGCGGGCTTATTCTGGATAATGTTGCGCGCTCGAATCGCCAGAATTTCGAGCTAATGCGCAATAGCATGCATAAGGAATAGTATGGTTCAGGGTTACTTGCTAGGTTTTCTAATCGTCGTTTCGGCCTCGTTTTTCATAGCTCGAATACTCAAAACTTCAATTGCGAAAGTGTTGCCGTTTTACTTGCTGGCATTTTCGCTTATCGAGTATCTATTTGTGATGCTCGAGCAATTATTACTGGGATATATTGTAATTATTGCGGCCTCAATAATACCAACTACGGTTGTTTTGATTAAAAATCGTAAATACCTAAAGCAAGAGCTAAACCTGCTGCGTGCGCCGAGTTTTATTCTGATATGCGCCGTATTCTTACTTTTGGGGATAATTAACTTTGGCCGAGGTTTCCATGCATGGGATGATTTTATGCATTGGGGACCATTCGCGAAGGAAACCTATCGTAATTTAGAGCTGTACAATTCTGAAAGCTCGCTTGCCGAGGTACATCGAGATTATCCGCCGATTATTACACTCTATGAAGTGTTTTGGCAGATAGTATCTGGCATATACAATGAATCAATGCTATTTGTCTCGTTGCAATTCTTGCAGATTAGCTTTTTCTTCCCATTTATTGATAAATTAAAGTGGCAAAAGACCACTAAATATAAATTTCGATTTACTGGTTTAGTAATAGCCTTAGTGCTAGCACCGGCAATTATGTCGCTAGGAGACGATTACTTCTTTGTGACTATCATGACGGATACGGTTCTTGGAATGCTATTCGCACTGTCGCTCACAGAAATCTTCAAAGCTAAAAAAGTCGACCGCTCGCTGTTCGCGAAGCTTGTATTGATATTCTCCTTTACGATTCTGCTAAAACAAATCGCGCTCGTCTTCATCTTGATTAGCGTAGCCTGCCTGATCGCCAAAATTGTCTGCGAAAAACAAAACAGTAAGCCCAAGCTAATAATCATATCTATGATGCTCTTACTGATGCCTCTGCTTCTAAGCATGGCCTGGAGCAAACGCATAGAAAGCCTTGGAATTAAGGGGCAATTTCAAATAAGTGAATTAATCAGCGGCTCGTTAGATTTAGCCAAGAATGGGATCGCGAGTTTGACTGACTGGCAAGTTGAAACGGCTACGAATTTTATAAAAGCATATCTGTTTGATAATAAACTCATTTTCGGCTTAAGCTATTTCAAGCTCACAATCTTGTTTGCTGCTATTGGCGTAGTAGTAGCGATTCGAAATAAGTCAAAGCGCAAACTAATCAATGCGATAATAAGTATTATTACGCTCGCCGCTACTGGATATGCATTGATAATGATGCTACTATACATATTCTGTTTTGGCGAAGTAGAAGGACCGATACTGGCAAGCTACGACAGGTATCTCGGAACATTCTGGTACGCAATTCTCATGGTAATATTCTGCGATGTAATATGTATGGTCCAAGAAAAAGATTTAGCAAAGTTACCAAATCTTGGAATAATTGCGATTCTAGTATATGTCTTATTTACTAGTCCGGCCTCAATCTACTTAACATTCAATCGAACCTACGATTCAAAAACCTATAATGAGGATCTTGAGCTTATTTCAAATAATGTCTCTGAGAATGAAAAGGTATACATTATTTCTCAAGGTACAAATGGTTCACATAATGTAAGACTTAAGTATCTCCTTAATCCGATTGAGACAAACCCGACCTATGGGAGCGCTTTTATCTTTGGCGAGAAGGACTCAAGATTGCCTTGGGTCTCGGATCAAAGCAAGGAAGAGTTGGCTAAAAACTTGGAGGGCTACGAGTATGTTTATGTCTATATGTCTGACGACTATCTAATCGAGAATTATCAAAGCTTGTTTGACTCCCCGCTCAAAAGTGGACAGCTATTTAAAAATGTCGATGGTAAACTCAAGCTCGTCGGCGAAAAGAAATAGCTAACCCTTTACATATCCGTAGAAATTTGATAAAATACTCGCAGAGTTTCGCAAATCTCGGTGGCAGATGCTGAGCCCTGAGATTTATTTCAGCAATAAATTAATTAAAGAAAAGGATTTTTGTGCCAACAATTAATCAGTTAGTACGAAAACCACGTGCTAAGGCTGCTAAGAAAAGCAAGTCCCCAGCTCTTGGTTCTATCGTAAATACGCTCAAAACTCGCTATTACAAGCAGGCTGCACCTCTTAAGCGTGGTGTTTGTATCAAAGTTACAACTAAGACTCCAAAGAAGCCTAATTCCGCTCTTCGCAAGGTCGCTCGTGTCCGCTTGACTAATGGTCAGGAAGTTTGGGCATATATTGGCGGCGAAGGTCACAACCTTCAGGAGCACGCTGTTGTTCTAGTTCGCGGTGGCCGCGTTCCAGATCTTCCAGGTGTCCGCTATCATATCGTTCGCGGTACGCTCGATCTTCAGGGCGTTAATGGCCGCAAGCAGGGTCGTTCTAAGTACGGCGCAAAGAAGGAGGGTAACTAATTATGCCACGTAAAGTAACTGCAAGCCTACAGCGCAAAGTTATGCCAGATCGCAAATATCAGAGCGTTTTGGTTTCCCGCCTTATCAATCGTTCTATGCTTGATGGTAAGAAGCCATCTGCAGAACGCGCAGTCTACAGCGCAATCGAAGGCGCTGCAAAGAAGCTTAAGAGCGAAAACCCAGTTGAGGTTCTCGAACAGGCTATCAAGAATATTAGCCCAGAGTTTGAAGTTAAGAGCCGCCGTGTTGGTGGTGCTAACTACCAGATTCCATTCCCAATCAATGGTCATCGCCAGCTCCACTTCGCAATGATGTGGCTCGTTGCTGCCGCTCGCGGTCGCAATGGTATGCCATATGCAAAGCGCCTTGAGGCTGAAATCATTGATGCCTACAACGAGACCGGTACCGCCTTCAAGAAGAAGGAAGATACCCATCGTATGGCAGAAGCAAACCGTGCATTCGCACACTTTGCTCGCGGTTAATTCCGACAATCAAAAGGACCTCCGTAAGGGGGTCTTTTTTGTGCCCAAAACACACTAAGCTTATGCTAAAATAGACTTAATTGGAGGTAAAATGCGCATAAATAAGCGTTTAGTATTAGGGATAACTATTCCCATACTAATTTTAGGGTTGGGCCTCTTTTTGGTTTTTGCAATTTTCAAGACTGCAAGGGTTTACTTAATGATTGCGCCAGAAAACGCTACGATCACAATTAACGGTAAAAAATATAAGAACGGCGAGCATAAACTATTTCCGGGCAAGAAAACGGTGAGAGTGAGCGGTGAGGGGATTGAGCCTTTCGAAATTGAGATTGAGGCGAAAATGCACGAATCCAAGCGCGTGGCAGTCTACCGAAAGGTGAATGGCAGCTACGATAGCTATATGAATAGCCGCAGCGATTATCTAGTGTTGAAGGCGCTGTTCTCGGAGCAAGATCAACCCGATACTGAGGCAATTCAGTTCCTAGAAAAAGTCGATAAGGCCAAAGGTTTTCTAGCTGAGATGCCGGAAGATTTTATTTTTGCAAATAATGACGGTACGGCGGATAAGGCCAGGCTCAGCGACTACAGTAATAGCAAAGAATGTCCAGCCGCAATCTGTATTCTGCTTGAGACCGATAAATCCCACATTGATGAGCTCAAAGAAATGATTAAGGGCAAAGGCTATAATTGCGACGATTACTATATTGTGGAGAGAAAATTAAATGATTAGGGTGAGAAGGAACAACATCAAGAAAATAAAAGCAATTCTTTCCGTGCTTCCAATTTTGGCACTCTTTTCTGTAATTTGCTTGTCTCAAAAAATCTACGCCTATAATCAAGACGAACATTACTCTACCGAAATCAAATATTATGAGCCCGAAGGTTGTAATAGTGATGGCGGCGGCACATCGACCCATCTTGCGGGCGGCGACATACCTGAAAAGGTCTGGAATTATCTGATATCCAAAGGTTTCAATGACGCGCAAGCTGCGGGTATAATGGGTAACTTCTATATAGAATCCGGTTTGAATCCAGTCTGCGAAGTCGATAACAACTGTTGGGGCATTGCCATGATATGTCAGTCTAGCGGTCAGTACGCTTCATCGAGACAAGCATTTGAAGATGCTGGCTATGGGCAATTTTTGGGACACCCTACTGAGTATTCACCTTGGGGTGCCGGCGATAAATTGCCAGAAGAGCACATCGATGGCTTGCTGTCATTGGCAATTGACTGGATTCTTAAAATCTGCGACGAAAATAGGCATATCCGTAGGGAATATACATATACTGAATGGCTAAAGACTGCGCAAACTCCAGAGGAGGCGGCGGAAATCTTTACGATTACATACGAAAGGCCAGTATGCCAATATGGCTGGAACCCGGCAGGCGGCCCTAACCGATGCTATAAGCCAGAGCATGTTGGTAACTATTATGATACTAGCTACTATGGATATCAGGATCTTATCAAGCGTGTAGAGAAAGCTAGGGAGTATTACGACCTCTATGCCGGCAACGGTACGAGCGCTAGCTCGACGAGTAGTTCGCTTGGTGCAGGCGATGGTGGCAATGTCACGATTATCGGCGACTCAATTACTAACATGTCTAGCGCTCGCGATGGCGAAGGTATTAAAAAATACCTCCCAAATGCAGATATTCGTTCACAGGGCAGTAAACACATGTTCATGAATGCCGGTCCAACCAACGGTGGCGATTCCGGTGCCAAAATCCTTGAAGATATCGTAAATAAAAATGAATTGAGGGATGTTCTGATTATTGCGCTTGGCACGAATGACCCAGGCGCATTAACGCAATCAAAGTTACAATCAGATATTGTAGACAGAGCTATTAACCAGGGCGGCGCCACTAAAGTTATCTTTGTAAATAATGCCGAGGTTTCAATTCCTGGTATTGACGCGTCGAAATATGTTCAGAATAACGAAGTATTTCGCGATTTAGCAAACGCTAATCCGAATGTAGATGTTGCGGACTGGGCGGCAATTATTGCCGATAACCCTGGGCTGCTAAATGCGAACGACGTTCACCCTAATGCACAAGGTCAAGATGCATACGGCAAGCTAATGTATGATGCTGTCGGTGCGCTTAATGGTAGCGGCTCTGGCAAGAGTAGTAACTGTAATTGCTCCAAGGGCAATAATACTGGTAGCATTCAGGGTGGTCTTTCCGAAGAGCAGGCTCAGAAGCTAGCCGATGACTACAATAACGGACCAATTGACCGCTGGTGGACAGGTGATAGGACTTATGACATCCTAGATAACTGCGTATCGTTCTCGAAGTATATCATTAGGTATAATACCGATAATATCGTGTGGGGTGGTGGTAATGGCGGCGTAGTTGTCAATAATCTTATCGCTAATAATCCTGGATTTGAACATGGAACCGAACCAAAGCCATTCTCTATCTTTTCGCATGCAAACCATACCGGCTTTGTTGTAGCAGTAAATGGCGATGATGTCGTTACGGTTGAGGCTGGATGGAAGCAGTTTATTGGTACGGTCAAGCATCGCAAAAAGGCAGATTTGTCCAATGGTTCGTGGAAGTTCTTCTATATCAATGGTCATTTGAATGATAATTTCATGAATGCCGTGGGCGCAAGCTCGTCTATCTCAACGACGAGTTCTGAATCGGCTGCATTAGTTAGCGCTTCATGGAAAGACGGCTGGATTACGCAAGGTATTGAGGGCTATAAGAAGGAACCGTATCAGGGCGTAGTGACGCCAATAGATAATTCTATGAACGGCAGTTATCTGACTAAGAGTCCGAAGAATGGGGCTGTTGGACCAAACAAAATTACTTTGCACTCGGTCGAGGGACGCAATGAAAACTCTGGACTTGCGGTATATAACTCAAGCTCTGCCGCGCTATCTCACTTTACGATTGATCTAAAAAACAAGAAAGTCTATCAGCATCTACCGATCGATAGGCCGGCTTGCGGCGTAGCGAGCCATGATAATACCGCTGGTGTCCAGATCGAGATTATGGGCTTTTCGACCACCTCTAGTACTGGATTCGATAATGATTGGTATCTACAAAACGGTAACGCATTTGGCGATTCGGAATGGGCATATCTTGCCAAGCTACTAGTAGCAATTTCTGACGAAACCGGAATTCCATTAACATCTGACGTTCAATGGAATGCGCCAGTTCGCCTCGATGGGCAGGCTTTCTACGAATACGAGGGCGTACTTGGCCATTTGAATGTACCGGACAATAACCATACCGACCCGGGAGACATATGGGGTAAGGTATCTACTCAGCTTAGCAAAATTCAATCAGGCAAAACTGACGGCACTTGCGGCAACGGAGACGGGGCAACCTGGGAAGGTAATTTCCCATTCCTCTTCCAGTGCGAATCGAAGTGGTCTGGAAGCAAGTTTGCGGGCGGCACATTCTGTGATGCGGGATGCGGTCCAACCTCAATGGCGATGGTCGTTAGTGCTATAACCGGCAATCTCGTTACTCCTACGGAATTAACCGGTAAATTGGATTGCGATACAACAACAAACCGTGACTGTCTCTTGCAATGGGCGGATGTTTACGATATTGAAGGCGTTAACTTTGCTGCGCAGATGAAACTAGGCAAAAACTCGAGCACGGATGAAATTAAGCAAGCTTTCGAGAAGTATCTCAAGGATGGCTATATCGTAATTACTTCGGGTAATTCAAGTAATAGCGAGTTTAGTAATGCTGAGAGGAATCCATTCAGCAATAGCGGCCACTATGTAGTCTTCTACGGCATTGACCAGAATGGCAATTGGTTGATCGCAGATCCAGGCGGTAGAAATCGTAACTGGGCAGGTCAGTGTACGGACATCGGCCAATGTGAAGCTCATGATAACGGAATGGTGCCAGAAGATATCATTAAGGCTGGTATCCAACGCAAAGATGGAACTGGCGTTGTAGGTTACGCGTTTAAGAAAAAGTAAGGAGTAATATGGATAACGATAAAAGGAAAAATACGATATTCGCAGTTGTTATAGTCGTAGCCATAATAGTAATCTTGATTATCGTCTGGGTGGTCAATATGATTGGTAGCAAAGGCGAGACAGGTGGTCTAGAGACAAAGGACGATGGAACTATAATCACGACAGATGTTTCAGATGTTACGGATCTGGGCTTCCCAAAGAAGCTGTATAGTGATTTCTCAGAAAACTTCTATGATTCCATGGTGGTAATAAACCCAACCTGTGGTAATACCGCAAAGGCTAAAAATATTAAAGCCGAGGGCGATGTATATACTTTCGATATTGTCTACTGTAATGTTACATATAACGTCGAGCTGACTAATGATGATGACAAGAATTATAGTTTCGTTATTAAGCAAGGCGACGAGCAGCTCGTTACCTACAATTCAGCAAATAAGGGCAAGACGTATCTAGCAGCCTATACGATCTACAAGTATTTGCCAATGGAAATGTCGACTAGCGATGGCCAAAAGTATACTATTACCCAGAAGAACACGAGTAATCCATTAGAACTCGAAATTGGCACAGACAACTGCGGCGACGAGGATAAGAAAAACAAGGCGATCGAATCAGCTAAAGAAGTCCTAGAATACACGGGATATAATCCAGAAGATTTTACCTATGTAGCTCCAAATTACTGCGATAGAGAAGAATAAAAAAGGATCCGCTCGAAAGGGCGGATTTTTATAGTAAGAAAATGACGCAGAAAAGAAAGACCCGCTGCAAGGCGGGTCGTTAGGCGTTATGCACTGAGAATTTCTTCGGATTTAGGCATAACAATGAAAGGATTTGGAGAGCCGTCTTTTGCAGAATTATCTTCAGTCGATTCTTCGGGCGCTTCTGCGTCTTCAAGAAAATCATTAAATGAAGACCAATCGCCAGACTTGAGATAGATGCCATCGCAGCAGTCCCACCAGGTATGATCGGACAAATAAAAGATTGCGCGTCCATAATAAATCGAGACATGTTCGACATAAGCCTGATGGTCTCTCCAGAAGCTTATTGCAGCAAGCAAATTCTTGTTGTCCATATTTGCTCTTTCGAGATACTGCTCGGCTTTTTGGATCTCAATCTCTTGCTGAGAAATGGCGTCTTTTGCGCTTCGTATCGTTGAGAGAGTGGCATCTAGAGATTCGGCTCGCCCCCTATTGTAAGAAACGACGCAGAGGATAATGACAACTAGAATAAGCGGAAGATTGTGATACAACTCGGAAATGAACTTTTTGGCCATAGTATTAAACCATCCTTTCGGTAGAAATAAGGTACGCTATGCGTGCAATAATTATGCCACGAATATACTAAACTGTCAATCTAGCTAACGCTTGACCAAGAAGTCTAACGCTGTTATAGTTTAAAAATCGCAACCAAGCATGCGATGCACATTTCAAAAAGGGAGGATTACGACATGAACGATCCGAAAAGAGACAATCAGAAGCCGACATGCTCTGATATGGCCCGTCCGTACGCTGGCTGGGATGAGGACTACGTCCCGGATACCTGCGCAAACTGCCCAGACTCAAGCTGCTGCCATGCAGCAACCGACCGTTTCCACGGAGACTACGACGACGATCCTGATGGAGGGTTTCTCGACGATGCTGGCCATATAGAAGAAGAGCCGGCGTCCGATATTGATATCAAGGAGATCCTCGAGGGATTCGAGCGCCAGTGCAAAGAGGTAAGAAAAAGAAACAGAAATATCGCAATCTCGCTCATCGTGTTCGCCGCCGTTCAGACAGCCGCAATCATCATCCTGAAGAAAAGACGCAAAGTCTAATGCTTATAGCCCCACGGTGTTTCCGAGGGGCTTTTTATTGACAGATTACTTAAACTGATTCCATAATAAAAATGTCTTCGGACGCACATTAAATAATTAAAAGGAGTGATTATGATGACAGGTAACGCACCGAAGAACCCCGAGCGGGACCCCAACACCACGAAAAGACAGATTGATGTCGACGACTTCGAAGATACCGTAATTGGAACCGGCAAGGCGCGCTATATCGGCGACGACTTCATTCTCGACGACTTCGACGATACCGAGAATGAGCTTGGTGGCGCTAGGCTCGTTGCATTCTGTGGGCTCAGCCTTATTGGGCTCGCGGTGGCTCTGACTGCGGTTTGTGTCATCAAGATCTTCGGATAATTATTTACGCCCCGAAAAGCATTTCGGGGCATTTTATTTTCTCTAAGAAATGTGTTAATATAATCAGTAAAGCTATCGAGGGCATTCTTTTCGATTGTCCTCAGAAAATATTAAATTAAAGGAAATTATGGCAAAAGAACAAGTTACTGACCTATCAATGTACAGGAACATCGGTATTATTGCTCACATTGACGCTGGTAAGACTACCACCTCTGAAGCAATTCTTTACCGTACAGGTCTCAAGCACAAAATCGACCTAGTTAAGGGTGACACCGGCGGCGCAACGACCGACTGGATGGAACAGGAAAAGGAACGTGGTATTACTATTACTTCCGCTGCTGTTACTGCTTACTGGAAGGGTCACAAAATTAACATTATTGATACTCCAGGCCACATCGACTTTACCGCAGAGGTCGAGCGCTCTCTCCGCGTTCTCGACGGTGCTGTCGTAGTCTTCGATGGCAAGATGGGCGTCGAAGCTCAGTCTGAAACCGTTTGGCGCCAGGCAGACAAGTATGGCGTTCCACGTATCTGCTTCGTTAATAAGATCAACCAGATTGGTGGCGACTTCTATAAGTCCCTCGAGTCTATCCGCAAGCGTTTGAGCAAAAATGCATTCGCAATCCACTTGCCAATCGGCTTCGAAAAGGATATTTGTGGCGTCGTCGACCTTCTTGACATGAAGGCTTACACCTACAAAGACTATGCTGACCATGAGCTCATTGAAGGCGAAATTCCAGCAGACATGGTCGAAAAGGCTAAGAATTACCGCTCTATGCTCATCGAGGAAGCCGTCCAGGCTGATGAAGCCCTCATGGAGAAATTCTTCGATCAGGGCGAAGATGCTATTTCTGGCGAAGAGCTTAAGGCCGCTCTCCGCAAGCGCGTTATTGATGGACAGTTCTTCCTAGTTACCGGTGGTGATGGCCGTGGTGTTATCGTCGAGAAGGTTCTTGACCTTGTCACCGATTTCTTGCCAGCTCCAACCGATATCCCAGCAATCCTTGGTAAGGATCCAAAGAGTGGTGAAGACATTGTTCGCCACAGTGATGTTAAAGAGCCTCTAACCGCTCTCGCATTCAAGATTGCAACCGACCCATTCGTTGGTAAACTTATCTTTATCCGCGTTTACTCTGGCAAGTTGACCGCTGGCTCTTATATCCTCAATGCAACTACTGGCAATAAGGAGCGCGTTGGTCGTCTCGTTCGTATGTTCGCAGACAAGCGCGAAGATATTACCGAAGTTGGCGCAGGTGATATTGCTGCAGTCGTAGGTTTGAAGGATACCACTACTGGTACTACTCTCTGCGACCCAGCACACCCAATCCATCTTGAGTCTATCGAGTTCCCAGAACCACCAGTATCTATCGCTGTTGAGCCAAAGTCTAAGGCTGATCAGGAAAAAATGGGTATCGGTCTCGGCAAGCTCGCAGAAGAAGATCCAACCTTCCGCGTTGAAACCAACGAAGAAACCGGCCAGACTATTATTTCAGGTATGGGCGAGCTCCACTTGGATATTATTATCGACCGCTTGAAGCGCGAATTTAACGTTGAATGTAACACTGGTGAGCCTCAGGTTGCTTACCGCGAAACTATTCGTGGTACTGCTGAAGGCCACGGCTTCCATAAGAAGCAGTCCGGTGGTCGCGGTCAGTACGGTGACGTTTGGGTTAAGTTTGAACCAAACGAACCAGGTAAGGGCTTCGAATTCATTGATATGATTAAGGGTGGTGTTGTTCCTCAGGAATACCGCAAGCCAACCATGGAAGGTATTAAGGAAACCCTCGACGGTGGTGTTATTGCTGGTTACCCAGTACTCGATGTTAAGGCTACCCTCTATGATGGTTCCTACCACGACGTCGACTCTAGCGAATTGGCATTCCATCTCGCAGGTGTTCTTGCAACTCGCGAAGGTATCAAGGCTGCACGCCCAGTCCTTCTTGAGCCAGTTATGAAGATTGAAATTACCACTCCAGAAGACTTCATGGGTGATGTTATCGGCGATTTGAACTCCCGCCGTGGTCGCGTCGAGTCTATGGAAGACCGCGATAATGGTATCAAGGTTATTTCTGGCTTCGTACCACTAGCAAACATGTTTGGTTACACTTCTGATCTCCGCGGTATGTCTCAGGGTCGCGCAAACTCGACTATGGAAATCCACGGTTACGAAGAGGTTCCACCGAACATCGCTCAGGAAATCATCGAGAAGAGAAATTCTAAATAATTTCTCAAAAAATCCGCTTCGCAAAGAGGCGGATTTTTGTAACAAGAAAAAGACCGCCGAAGCGGTCTTAGTGAGTTAGATTACTTAATCTTCTTCTGGTTTCTCCATGCGGGTCTTGTAGTGGTACTGGTCCTCTTCAATCCTTCGCTGGCTCATTTCGAATTCGAGCAGTCTGCGGGCCACATCGGGATCGATTTGGCTACTGGTGGCGGCGGGTGCCTCGGGCTCCTCACCGAAAATCAGGGCGGCAATGCTTGAAAAGATACTCATTTCGAGTTCCTCCTTATAATTTTTGTATTGCCATCTGTCCGATGTAGCAATCTCAGGAAAGCTGCACTAATCTGTCCGATTAGCTAACAAGTATTATATCACTTATGCCTAAAAATGTCAATAGTGTTTATGTTTTTAAGGAGGATAACTATACTGAGGATTCTAGGCGATGTCTATATGTTTTTATCGATTAAAACTGTAATTATATCATAGCGCAATGATTATCAATAACCTTGAAACAATCTGGAAATCATTATATATTACCTCTATGGCTCTCTGGGGCTAGATCTTTTAAAGGAGTTGATGATATATGAAAAAGCTGAAATTCTACATTGAGGATGATAAACCTTTCAGCTTCATTCACAACAACCGCGGCTACGAAATATTAGCCACAGCACAAGACAATGTGCCTATTCTTACTAAATGGCACATCGGAACCGAGAAAATCTTCCGAATTCGCAAAACAGACGACGATGGCACGATAACCGACTTTTATGTATTTGACGCATACACTAGAAAATCCGCTAACTATTTTCGCCTGAGCAATGGCGAGTATATTCGCCTTAAGGTCAAGACACCGGGCGGAAGGAAGACAGAAGTTACATTCTTTGCGGCTTTGCCTGAGAATATCGCAGATCACGCTCTCTTTATCTCTCAAAAAGGTAAAGACGAGTATCGTATGACAAAATTCGGCATTAAAGCTATTAATGACAAAAAGAATGAGGGCGGAATCGAATCCGGAACGCTATTTTACTTCGACGGCGAAAACTTCCAGATAGACGACAGCACGACAGAAAACAGGCTGAAGCTTGAATTCTTCGAGCAGACTATGGCGAATATGATTAATATTATGGCCAGCAGTCACCCAATAAGAACAGACATAAACGACAGAGTTGTTCCATACCATATTAATGCTTGCAGCGCGAACGCATTCGCAAACAGGACACCAGGAGACAGAAAGTTCTTCAAGGGCAACTATGTGAATGAATTCGGCATGAGTAGCCCCGGATTTGTTAAGGAAATGCTTAGCGCTACCAAGAAGAAGTACTACGCCCTGACGATGGAATCTCGAATCATTGGCGAAAGGCAGATTCGTCGCATCGATAGCTACATCTTTGATGCGCCCTATGAAGACGATCGCACTCATGTAATCAGACATCAGGACGGCATTCAGTTCATGCATTTTACAGATTATCTGTATCATATTAGATATGAGGCAGATGCAATGAACGACAAAGCAGTAATCAAGGTCTTTGAGAATAGCACACAGATTCTCTTGCTCGAGGTTGCATATTATGCCAACACGGATAACAAACTCGAAAAACTTCCGCAAAAAGTAAAGGCTGCGATTGCTTCAGCCATGACAAAACTCATCTAAAACTCCAAAACTAAGCCCCGCCAAAAGCGGGGCTTTTTGCGAGCAATTTTGACTTTACATAACAGATAAAATCTTATAAAATAACAACATACATAGCTTTGGGCTGGTTAATATTAGCGCCCAAAATTATTTAATAAATATAAGGAGAAAAGTTAAACACTATGGCAAACTTTGACCGTAGCAAGCCTCATGTCTACGTTGGTACCATGGGTCACCTCGACCACGGTAAGACCACTTTGACTGCAGCTATCACTCACGTTCTCGCTAAGAAACTTCCTAGCGAAATCAACAAGGCTGTCGATTACAACCAGATCGATAACGCTCCAGAGGAAAAGGCTCGTGGTATTACCATCGCAACCTCTCACCAGGAATATGAATCTGAAAAGCGCCACTACGCACACGTTGATATGCCAGGCCACGCCGACTATTTCAAGAACATGGTTACCGGTGCTGCACAGGTCGATGGTGCTATCCTCGTTGTCGCTGCTAACGATGGTCCACTTCCACAGACCCGTGAGCACGTTCTCTTGGCACACCAGGTTAACGTTCCAAAGATTATTGTCTTCTTGAACAAGATGGACCTTGCTGATCCAGATCTAGTTGAGCTCGTTGAAGAAGATGTCCGCGATCTTCTTGAGAAGAACGGCTTCGATCGCAACTGCCCAATCATCAAGGGTTCTGCAACCAAGGCTCTCGAAGGCGATGCTGCTAACGAAGACGCAATCATGGAACTCGTTAAGGCTATGGATGAATACTTCGAGCTTCCAGCTCGCGACCTCGACAAGGACTTCTTGATGCCAGTTGAGGACGTCTTCTCGATTAAGGGTCGTGGTACCGTTGCTACCGGCCGTATCGAGCAGGGTGTTGTCAAGCTTAACGACGAAGTTGAAATCGTTGGTCTTAAGGAAACTCAGAAGTCGGTTGTTACCGGTATCGAGGCATTCCACAAGACTCTCGACGAAGGTGAAGCTGGCGATAACGCTGGTCTCCTCCTCCGTGGTATTGAACGCGATCAGATCGAACGTGGTCAGGTTATCTGCAAGCCAGGTAGCATCACCCCACATACTGAGTTCGAAGGTCAGGTCTACATCCTTAAGAAGGAAGAAGGTGGCCGCCATACTCCATTCCAGAATGGTTACAAGCCACAGTTCTACTTCCGCACTACCGATGTTACCGGTGAAGTCGAACTTCCAAAGGATAAGGAAATCGTTATGCCTGGCGATACTGTTACCTTCAGCGTCAAGCTTAACGCTCCAATCGCTATGAACAACAATGACCGCTTCGCTATCCGCGAAGGTGGCCGCACCGTCGGTTCTGGCGTCGTTACCAAGATTAACAAGTAATTAATCCGTAACAATAAATAATCCTCCAAGCAATTGGGGGATTATTTTTATGCTAAAATAGACATAAGAATAAAAGGGAAGGAATTATTTTTAATGGACGATAGCAATGCTACGCCATCTACGCCGAAGATCACCGGCGTAAGTATGCCCGTCGGAAGCTCGACTAAGAGAAAACAGGAATCTCCCGCACAACGCAGCGAGGCGATTAATCAACAAAATGTTCCAAAAACATCGCAGGCTCGAGAGGCTGTTCAGACACAAACCAAAAAGCCAGTTACTCAAGAAGAAATCGAGAAGTTCCGAAAAGACCGCAGCAAGAAGCGCAAGATCAAAACAGTCGTTGCTATACTTTTGCTTGCTTTTATTCTTGGCGGCGGCTACTATATCTGGAACTTTATTAAGGATAGAATCTATTCAGACAATGCAGGTGTATACAACAAAGATATGCCAATCGTAATAAATGATGGCAATAATTACTTCCTCGTAGATACTTCTGGCAAAAAGATCAGCTCAGATTATGGCTATATTTCAGGGTTTGAAGCTGATTCTACCGTAGCAACAAAGAAAGAAAATGAGACGCAAAAATATATTATTCTCGATAAAAACGGGAATGAACTCCTGAAAACCGAATCTCTGATTGATCGAGTGAATGACGGGAAGCTCTTTACGCTCAATGAGAACGGCAAACGATATCTTCTTAACGCGAAAGGCGAAAAATTAAGCGAGAAGTATATCGTCTCGCAAAGCCAAAGCGACTTCGAATATACGCTTGTCAGGGATGAAAACCGTATGGCAATTATCGATACTAAAGGCGAAGAAAAGCTCAACAGAGTAATAGACAAATTTGAAGCTGTAGATTTTGCTTACGCTAAAAATCCGTACGAAGATATTAACTACTGCGCGATTGTCTACGAGAAATCAAGAGAATACACAGTAACTGTTTATAACTGCGAAACCCAAAAAGAAGTCAAAACAATTACGGACGCTGGCGTATACGCGGATTTCTATGATAAGAATACGCCGATGCTTTCAACGAACGGTAAGTACTACTATTTCTACGCAAACGATCTCCTATTTGAGTCGGAGTATCCTAGTCAGGAACTGTTCGCAGGCATTATTCAAACTACAGACGAGGAAGGAAAAACTCTTTATTTCGATCCTAAGGATAAAGAGTTGCGAGAAGAATACCCAACGCATAGCCTAATCGCTCAAAATAAGCTAAGCAAAGTTACTGAGATTACGGAACAATGCGACACTTACGCCAAAAGCGAAAGCCTCAATCTAACTAACATCTGTGGGAATATTTACAAAGGCAAAGAATTGATGAAGTTAGATTACGAAAATAATAATTATGAATTCCTACCGGAGAATCTTGCGAAATATCTATCCTATCTAGGGAAGAACTATATCATCAGAACACAAAAACAGTCGGGCGTACAGAGTATTTTCGATATAGACAAAAAGAGTGTCGTTGACGGTCTCGAAAATATAACCTTCTACTATAATACGAGCGATTACAGCAGCTTTGTGCAGACAACGAGCAATTCGAGCAAGCTCGTAATCTATAACTTAATCTCTGGCCAAAGTATAGATTTGCCTCTCGGAACGAATATCGAAGTCGGCGCAAACTATCTTCGCGTAAACAAAGGCAACGAATTCAGTTATTATAATATTGAAGGCAAAGAAATCTATAAAGGAACAAGAGGAGAATAGACAAAATGAGCAACAATATCATCATAACCATGCTCCCAATATTTGGGCTATTCGTAATTCTTGCAATCTATTCCATCTATCGTCACGGCAAAAATAATAAGCAAGTCAAAAATCAGAGCGAAGCCAATGCTATTATTGAAGCACAAGCGATGCTTGCAAAAATGCAAAAAGAAAAGACTAACGAAGGGCCCAAAAAAGACGAAAAGGAAGATATAAATATCAAAGACGATGCTAAAGACCCAATGTCGCAAAATACTGAAACAGATAAACAAGAAACTATAGACTCGGAAAAAGAAGAAACAGCCGAAGAAAAACCGGCCGAAAAGAAGCCAAGTGTTTCGGCGCCAATCAAAGACACGACTGACCTCGAGCCAGACATTGACAAAACTGGTACTGAATAGTACAATATTTTCATTATTAAACATGTGCCGTAAACACTCATCGACGAAGTGTCTAGCTCCATCTGAGATTATACGGCAAGCAGAAAGGGTATAAAATGCCAGAAAAAACCGAAGGTCCACGCATTCGTATCCGCCTCAAGGCATACGATCATCGTGTTATCGACCAGAGTGCAAAGCAGATTGTTGATACTGCTATCCGTACTGGTGCTAAGGTTAGTGGCCCAGTTCCACTACCAACCAAGCGCAGCAGCTTTACAGTCGTAAAGTCCCCACACGTCTACAAGACCGGTGGTGAAGCATTCGAAATGAAGGTCCACAAGCGCCTTATTGATGTTATCGATGCGACTCCAAAGACCATCGATGCATTGCAGAATCTATCCCTCCCAGCAGGTGTAGATGCTGAAATCAAGATGTAATATCTAAAATACCCCCAATTCGGGGGTATTTTTTGATGGTAAGATCGAGATAATAAATAACTAATCAACGAAGTACATATTGTAATAAACGGTACGCATTCTCTCATCCGGAAATCTATCATCAAGCAAAATATCCAAATGACTATCAATTTCTACTCCATAATGGCGCTCACTATATCTATTCGTAGCCAAAATCGAAACAGCAAAATTACAAATCATAAAAATAAACAAAGCAAAACCAAGAGTTTGCATAATCCTACCCTTAAAATACTTCAAGAAATTCGACATTTTTGGCGCGACAAGTCTCAAGAAAACCAAACCGACTAAGCCCCAAACAAGGGACATCCGTAGGCATATGCGGCCATCAAGATTGTATGGTAAGTGCGAATAATCCCATGAGCGAGTATGAAAGGCAAACTCTTGAAGAAAACTCACGCAAAATTCAAAGACGGAGCCGAGTAAGAAACAGCCTAAAAATTGCATAACGAAGTTTTTCTTGCCCAAAAATGGATAAAGAAGTAATAGACCAACCACGGCAAAGCCATAAACAATCGTGAAAGGTCCCCAAACAAGAGAATAATGATCTTCCCACCGACCAAAACTGATCACGCTCCAGAATCCTTCAAAGATAAAACCGAATAGGCTAAAAATCACAAAAAGCCAAGTTATTGTAAAAATATCAAGCTTCTTAGCTCCCGTTTTACCACCCATAATTGCTATCTATATTCTAGCATTATCAAGAAAAATTATAAACTCAAGCACGATTCTCTTGACATATCTATAGAATTATGCTAATATAAGATACGGATTTCAAAAGAAGTGCTCAAAAGGCACTATTTTGTTTTCTTTTGTATCACTAGTACATTTATAAACCCATTCAATTTGCCAAAAACAAGGATAGGAGTGATTTCTTATGGCAAAGAATCAGAAGAAAACAGAGGCAACAGGCGCAATCGCACCGAATGTGACCATCCAGGGCTCGACAAAGGTGAAGGATGCTGTTCTTGCGATTATCGCAGGCGGCAATGGAACCAGACTCTTCCCGATCTCCCATTTGGACTGCCCGAAGCAGTTCTGCAAGCTGAACGAGGACGATACATTCATCCAGGACAGCATCGACCGCTTCGTGACAGCCGGCATCTCGGTCAAGAAGGTCGTGATCATTGTCACAAACGAGCGTCAGTATGAACTGGCCGTTGAGCAGACAACAGATCTCGGCGTTGTTGAGCCGAACATCCTCCTCATCTCCCCCCAGCACGACTACGCCGGCGCAATGACCAAAGCTGACGATTATATCGCCGAGCATTATGGCGATCCGGTCACGATTCACACCCCCGCTGACCAGTATGTCGAGCGAGGCGAAGCCTTTACGGAGGCAATCGCAGAACTTGTCAAATCCGCATCGACAACCCCGACAATCCTCGGTGTTGAGAAATCTGATCTCAACACAATTATGGGCTGCGGCCACGCTGCGTTTGCAGACGGTAAGGGACTCGTACGCAAGGTGACCGGTTTCATCGAGAAGCCGGACAGAGAAACGGCCGAACAGATGTTGCGTGAAGGCGGAACTCGTGTCAACACGGGTATCTGCGCATGGAGACCCTCGCACAGACCGGCTGAGTGCTGCAATATCACTGGAGCTCTCAAGACCGACGAGCTGATGAATGCTTTCTCGGCTCTCAATCTCGTCCTCGGCAGCTTCAAGTGGTACGATTGTGGCACCCTTGATTCGTATTGGGGAATCTCCAAGAAGACCCCCAACCACCTGAACGCATCTCTCCAGGCGCCGAATGGTGGCAACATTCATCGCTACGAGTGCCGCAAGAGTCTCTTCGTCACAATTCCTGGCGTGGAGCTCTATGCATCCCATGTAAAGGACGCCGCCGTTGTCGTCAATAAGGTCGGCGACAAAATCGCCATCTGTGTTGTCGCAAGACAAGCTTCTCAGCAGGTGCGCAACCTGGCAGAGGACTTCAACGACAACAGGGAGGTGCTTGAGCACCACTTCACCCTCAGCGGCACAAACAATCGTGTTAGCCGCACCAACTGCGCCGATGAAATTTATGGCGGCTTTGTCGGAGTATCGGATTACTGTATTACGGCAATCAAAACTCCTGACAGCCACTACATCATCACCGTGAGCCGTGACTCTGCCGAATAAAACCTTCTGACGTACATTCCAACAAGCGCTCCTCCTCGCGAGGGGCGCTTTTTCATGCCTAAATGCACGCAAAATCATTAGCGTAAATCTTCTTGACTAAAAGGGGTAATTTATGATACAATTGCTCTCGTATATTAAACACGTCACACAGGCGTAAGAGGTACGGTCCGCAGATGAGAGAACGGAGACCACTCATAAGCCTGGTGATTTTAATGGGAAAGGACGCCCAACGATGAAAATCATCCTCGGCACCAAGATTGGTATGACCCAGATCATCGGCGAAGATGGTGTAGTTACTCCTGTAACTATCCTTCAAGCTGGTCCTTGCACCGTGACTCAGACTAAGTCGCAGGAAACTGACGGCTATAGCGCGGTACAGGTGGCTTATGGTCAGGGTAAGAATCTGAGCAAGGCCGTGTCCGGACACGTCAAAAAATCCGGAGCAGATATCAACCCTAAATATATCCGTGAATTTCGCGTTGACAGCATCCCAGAAGATGTAAAGCTTGGTTCTGAGCTTACTGTCGCTGAGTTTACTCTCGGCGATAAGGTTCAGGTCACTGGCACCAGCAAAGGTAAAGGTTTTGCAGGTACCGTCAAGCGCCACAACTTCCAGGAGTCACGCAATACGCACGGTTTCAAGGGCGACATTCGTAAGGTTGGTTCCATTGGTTCCATGTATCCACAGAAAGTCTTCAAGGGCAAGAAGATGGCTGGCCGCATGGGTCACGACCGTGTAACCGTTAAAAACCTTGTTGTCGCTTACATCGACACCGATCATAATTTGATTGGTCTCAAGGGAGCCGTTCCTGGTCCAAACAAGGGCCTCGTAATGGTGGAGGGAAAGGACTAAAATGGCAGAGAAATTGAACAAAGACATTTTTGGTCTCAAAGTCGAAAATCATGAGCTCGTGAAATTAGCTTATGATACTTACCTAGCTAACTCTCGCAGTTCACACGCGAAGACTCTCAAGCGCGGTGAAGTACGTGGTGGCGGTAAGAAGCCTTGGAAGCAGAAAGGCACCGGTCGTGCACGCTTCGGTAGCACCCGCAACCCTATCTGGCGCCATGGTGGTGTAGCTTTCGGTCGCACCGGCGAAGAAAACTTCACCAAGAAGATCAGCAAGAACGCAAAGCTTCAGGCAATTCGCCAAGCTCTCTCTATGCAGAATGCTGACAAGAACATCGTAACTGTTGCAGATTTTGCTCCAAAGAACGGCAAAACCAAGGAAGCAGTTGCAATGCTCAAGGATAACAAGCTTGAAGGTAACATTCTCTTTGTTGTTACTGAAAAGACTGAAAATATCCTACGCGCAACCAATAATATCAATACGATGAAAGTCGTCCGCCCAACTTATCTCAACGTTTTCGACATTCTTAATGCCGACAAGGTTGTTATTTGTGAAAGCGCATTGCCAGTCATCGAGAACTGGCTAGTCGGAAAGGAGAACGCCTAATGATTGTTCGTCCAATTCAGACTGAAAAGGCTTATCGCGAAGAAGCTAAGCGTGCTTACATGTTCGTAGCCGAAGATGGCGCCAGCAAGCAAGAAATTGCTAAGGCTGTCGAAAAGCAGTATGGCGTTAAGGTTACCGATGTTCGTATCGCAATTCGCAAGGGCAAAAAGACTAAGTTTAGCCGTGGTAAGCATGCCTATCCTGGCACTACTACCCGCGCAGACAAGCGTATTGCCTATGTCACCCTCAAAGAAGGCGACAAAATCAAGATCTTTGACGAAGAAGTAGTCGAAGAGAAAAAAGAAGACAAGAAATCGGATAAGAAGGGAGATAAATAATGAGTATCAAAGCTTATCGCCCAACCACGCCGGCTCAACGTCAGAAAACCACTCAGGATTTCGATCAAATCACGACTCGTAAGCCTATGAAGAGCCTCCTTGCTAGCAAGAAGCAGCAAGCTGGTAAGAATAACTCTGGTCGCATTACGGTTCGCCATCGCGGCGGCGGCGTCATACGCCACTATCGCTTGGTTAGCCACAACCTTCCAGCAGGTCTTAAGCTTACCGTTATGGAGATCGAGTACGATCCAAACCGCAGCGCACGTATCGCTCGCGTTAAAGACCAGAATGAAGCTTATTACTACATTTTGGCCGACACCAACATGGTAAAAGGTAGTGTTATCGAAACCGGCAACGAAGCCGCAATCGAAACTAGCAACCGTATGCCAATCGAACAGATTCCTGTTGGTACTCAGATTTATGCAATCGAACTTACTCCAGGTAAGGGCGCACAGATGGTTCGCTCTGCCGGTGCAAGCGCACAGCTCATGGCAAAGGAAAATGGCTATGCTACTATCCGTATGCCATCTGGCGAAATGCGCAAAGTTCTCTGCACCTGTAGTGCAAGCATCGGTGTCGTAAGCAACGTTCAGCATCAGAATATCAAGACTGGTTCCGCTGGTCGTACCCGCCGTAAGGGTATCCGCCCAACCGTCCGTGGTGTTGTTATGAACGCATGTGATCACCCACACGGTGGTGGTGATGGTGGCCGTCACGGTACTGGTAAAGCTCCACGCACTCCATGGGGTCAGCTCACTTTGGGTTATCGCACCCGTCACAATAAGAAAACTAACAAGATGATTGTTCGCAGTCGTCATGAAGGGAAGAGGAAATAGTCTATGTCACGTTCTCTAAAGAAAGGACCTTTCGTGGACTTCAAGCTTCAGAAGAAAATCGAAGCTCTCTCCACCGAAGATCGTACTATCGTCAAAACCTGGGCACGTCAGTCTACGATTAGCCCAGAAATGGTTGGACGCACCATCGCTGTTCATAATGGCCGCATGCATGTTCCAGTATTCGTTACCGAAAACATGGTTGGTCACAAGCTCGGCGAATTCGCTCCAACTCGTAAATTTAAGCGTCACGGCGGTAAAAAAGCCGCTGAAGCAGCAAAGGCTGGTAAGTAATTATGGCAACTAAAACTGCACACGCTTATATCAAAGGCATCGACAGCATGCCACGCAAGACTAACGTTGTCGCGAGCCTCGTTCGCGATCGTTATGTCGCCGACGCTGTAGTTATTCTTGAGAATACTCCACGCCGCGCAGCAAAGGCTGTCCGCAAGGCCATCGAATCCGCTACTGCAAACTTGCTTCAGAGTGGCAGCATCGATACGAAGACCATCTATATCAACCGCATCTCTGTAACTGCCGGCACTCGTATGCGCCGCTATGTTCCAGCTAGCCGCGGTCGCGCACTTCCTTATGAAAAGATTTCTAGCAACCTCTTCGTCGAAGTTTGCGGCGAAGAAAAAGCTAAGAAAGCTCCAGCAAAGGCTGAAAAGAAGGAAGACGCCAAAGCAGATAAGAAGGAGAACAAGTAATGGGTCAGAAAGTTAATCCCGTTAGCTACCGTCTCCAGGTTAATAAGAACTGGAGCAGCAAGTGGTTCTCCCGCAAGGCAGATTTCCGCAACTGGCTTATCGAGGATGTCAAAATCCGCGAAGTAGTTGAGAATCGCTTCAAGAATCGCCCAACCATCGATCGCATCGGTATTGAGCGTAGCCCAAACCTTACTACTATTACTATTCGTACCGCTAAGGCTGGTGCAGTAATCGGTAAGCAAGGCGCAGGCATCAATGAGCTCAAGAAGGACCTCGAAAAGGTCACCAAGAGCCCACTTCGCATTAATGTCGAAGAAGTTAAGAAACCAGAACTCAGCGCTAAGCTCGTTGCTGAAAATATCGGCTTCCAGCTTGGTAAGCGTATGAACTTCCGCCGCGCAGTCAAGATGGCATGTGCCTCTACAATGAACGCTGGTGCTAAGGGTATCCGCATTGAGGTCTCTGGTCGTCTCAACGGCGCAGAAATGAGCCGCCGCGAAAAGTTTATTGAAGGCTCCGTCCCTCTACATACTCTTCGCGCAGATATCGATTTCTATGTTGAGCACGCAAAGACGATCGCTGGTATTGTCGGTGTTAAAGTTTGGATCTACAAGGGGGAGAAATAAATTATGGCACTTACACAACCACGCAAGGAAGCGCACCGCAAGGTTCGCAAAGGCAAGAACACTGGTACCGCTAGCCGCTGTAACTATGTTGCATTCGGCGACTGGGGTCTCCAGAGCCTAGATAACGAACGCGTTAACGGCCGCCAAATTGAGGCAGCCCGCCAGGCTATCACTCGCTACGTCAAGCGTGGCGGTAAAATCTGGATCCGCATCTTCCCACATACTCCAGTTACTAAGAAACCATTGGATGTTAAGATGGGTAGCGGTAAAGGTGAACCACAGTATCACGTAGCCAAGGTTAAGGCTGGTACCGTTATGTTCGAAATCGCAGATGTTACTGAAGAGCAGGCAAAAGAAGCACTTCGCCTCGCAAGCCACAAGCTCCCAGTACGCTGCAAGATTATTAGCAAGGAGGAACTATAATGGCCAAGAAAGCTACGAAAGAAGCAAAGACCGTTAGCAAGCTTCCACTTGACGAACAGTTGAAGGCAAAGAAGGAAGAACTACTTATCGCCCAGCAGGGTCTTGGTTCTACCCTTCAGAACCCTCATCACATCAAGGCTTTAAAGAAGGATATTGCACGTATCTTAACGCAAATTAATGCCACGAAAGGAGATAAATAATGGCACGCACCCTCACTGGAGTAGTCTCCTCCGACAAGCGTGACAAGACCATCACGGTCATGATCACCTCTCGTGAGACTCATCCACTTTATCGCAAGCAGTACACTATTACGCGTAAGTACACTGCACATGACGAAAAGAACGAAGCCCACGAAGGCGACACTGTCATGATTGAAGAAACGCGCCCAATTAGCAAAACCAAGACTTGGAGTCTCGTCAAGGTTCTCGAAAAGAGCCATGGCAAGGTCGAGCTTAAAGATGAAGTCACTCAGGTCGAGAGCGACGATGAAAAGGAGAATAATTAATGATTCAGCAAGAAACCCGCTTAAAAGTTGCCGATAACAGCGGCGCCAAGGAACTTGGTGTTATCCGCGTTCTCGGCGGCACTCGCGCTCGTTACGCTCACGTTGGTGATATCGTAACTTGCAGCGTTAAAGACGCTTCTCCAACTGGAGCGGTCAAGAAAAAAGCCGTAGTCAAAGCTGTCATCGTCCGCACTCGCCAGCAGATCCGCCGCAACGATGGTTCTACCATTCGCTTCGACGAAAATGCAGCCGTGCTTGTCAACGAAGACAAGACGCCAAAAGGCACCCGTGTCTTTGGTCCAGTTCCACGCGAACTCCGTGACAAAGGCTTTACTAAAATTATCAGCCTTGCACCGGAGGTACTATAATGGGAACTCGTATTAAGACTGGCGACCTCGTAAAGGTCATCTCTGGCGCCAACAAGGGCCAGACTGGCAAGGTCACCAAGGTAAATCCAGCCGAAGAACTCGTTTATATTGAAGGTCTCGGCAATCGCACCCGCCACATGCGTGCAAATATGTATCGCCAAGGCGGCAAAAAAGATATTCAAGTCGGCATCCATGCAAGTAAGGTTGCTCTCGTCGTCGATGAAAAGTCTGGCAAAACCAGCCGCATCGGCTTCGCAAAGAACGACGAAGGCAAAACCGTACGCATCGCCCGCCAAGCTAATAACAGGGAGATTAAGTAATGGCCGAAACTAAATATGAAGCTCGTCTAAAGACTGAGTACAAAGATAAGATCAAAGCAGAGCTTAAGAAAGAGCTCAAGCTCGAGAACATCAATCAGGTTCCAGAGCTCGAGAAGGTTATTGTTAGCTCTGGCGTTGGTAAAAAGCGTGACGATAAGCGCTTTGTCGAAACTGTTCAGTTGACCCTTACCAAGATTACTGGTCAGGCTCTCACCGCACGCAAGGCAAAGAAGTCTATCGCACAGTTCAAGATCCGCAAAGGTATGGGCGACCCTGTCGGTTACCTCACCACTCTTCGCGGTGATAAGATGTATGAATTTACCGATCGCCTCATCAATGTAGCTTTGCCACACGTTCGTGACTTCCACGGCGTTCCACGCAAATCTTTCGATGCTAAGGGCAACTACAGCCTCGGCTTGAAAGAACAGACCGTCTTCCCAGAAATCAGCTTCGAAGATGCAGCTGTGCTTCATGGTATTGAGATTACCTTTGTTATTAAGAATGGTACGCCAGAAGGTAGCGCTAAGCTCCTCGAGAAGTTTGGCATGCCTTTTGAGAAGGAGGCTAAGTAATGGCTAAGAAAAGTGCTGTTCTACGCGACGAAAAGCGCCGCAAGATGTACGAAAAGTACAAAGCAAAACGCGAAGAATTAAAGGCAGCTGGCGACCTCGAAGGTCTCGCAAAGCTTCCACGCAACGCAAGCGTAACCCGCTTGAAGAACCGTGATATGCTTGACGGCCGCCCACGCGGTTACATGCGCCGTTTCGGCCTCAGCCGCATTAACTTCCGCGAAAAAGCCAGCAAGGGTGAAATCCCTGGCGTAACAAAGAGTAGTTGGTAATAGGAGGAAAGGAAAGATATGTCTATTCAAACTAGCGATCCAGTAGCTGACCTCATTACGCGCATTCGCAACGCAATCGCCGTTGGCAAAACCGAAATCCGCGTTCCTACCAGCAAACTCAAGCTTGCGGTAGCCGAGAAGCTACAAAAGATTCACTACCTCGAAAAGGTAGAAATCGAAGAGGCTAAGCCTCGCAACATCTTGCACATCGTAATCAACAAGTCTGGCGAAAATGCTATGATCAATGAAATCGCAAAGGTTTCTACCCCAGGTCGCCGCATTTACGCTGGTGTTAGCGAAATTCCAAAGGTCAAGTCTGGCCGCGGTACCGTCCTCGTTTCTACGAGCAAAGGTATCATGACTGGTCAGGAAGCCGTCAAGAATAAGCTCGGTGGAGAGATTCTAGTTAAGGTTTGGTAATCTTACTAACAAAAAGTCCCCTTTTCGGGGATTTTTTGTTGCTTAAAATTATTTCATTTTATCAGGAACGGTCCAGCCGCGCTCCTTCATTGCTTCAACTTGTTTACTCCTTTCAGAATAAGCCTTTACTGCATGTTTGCGTCCGAAACAAAGCTCAACTTTCGCCATATAATGGCTCTCGATAATGTTAAAAGGAAGATAAAAGAGACTACCAAACCACCAGACCTTAGCAAACCATAACAAAGGAAAAATCGCAAAAAACCAATACCCAACCAAAACCAACCAAACGATCAGCCCGGCCAAAACACAGTAACTAACAAAACGCCAAAAACGCATAATTGCAATATCAAACATTTCAACTACGTCAAAATGCGCGCGTTTCTTAGAGTTAATTGCATTATTTGACGATGTTTTACAAATAATCCACCAAATAATTAACAAAAAGGCATAAACACAAACAATAGGAATCAAAATCTTCAAAATATCCATACAATTATCATAACACTCGCAAGCTTCTTGCGAAAAAGCACAAGCAAGAAGTATAATAAATACATGAATCCGAATAGCGCAAACGGAAATATTAATCCTTCTATGGGTAACCCAGCCGGCAACCAACCAATGCCGAATAACTACCCGCAAAATCAAAACCCGCAGCAGCCAATGCAGAATCAGCCCCCAGTCTTTGCTGCTCCACAGACAAATAATTACCAGCAAGCCCCAATGATGCCGCAGCAAATGCCAATGCAGCCAAACCCACAAATGCCTCAGCCGCAACCAATGCAGATGGCAGCACCAGCACCAACGGCAGCCCCAACACCGAAGAAGAGCCATGCACTAGAAATTGTACTAATTATCTTCATCTTCCTAATCGGTGGCGCAGCAATTGCAGGTGCAGCTTACTGTCAGAGCCAATATTCGCAACTATCCGAATCAGTCAACAGCAAGCGCAGTATCGAAATCTCAAAGAAGAAAGAAGAGACTAAATTAGCCGACGATAAAGCCTATGAGAAGCGCAGCGCTAACTCATATCGTGAGTTTACGGGCCCGAGCGACTTTGGATCAATTACTTTCGAGTATCCAAAAGAGTGGAGCGTATATCTCAATAATGATGATGACTCTAATCCAACCTACGAGGCATACTTTGGCCCAGATTATATTCCACCAGTAGGCCAAGGTAGCATCTTTGCGCTAAGCTTCAAGCTTGTAGGCCAAAACTATGATGCATATATTAAACAATTTGAAGGCAAAAAACTTTCATCGAGTTCGGCATTCAGCGTAAACGGACTAACCGGGATTAAAGTCACAGGAAAGCTCGATGAGAAAGAAGATCAGCCAGACGGCGCCGAAGTCATTATCAAAATCAATAACTATACAGCGATTATTCGTACCGACGATTACGAAGAGTATGGTAACGAATTTGACAGAGTGATCGAAGACCTAAGAAGCGGCAACATCAAGAACTAAAAACAGAGAAAAAGTAAAAGGACGAAGCAATTCGTCCTTGCTTTTTACCCCTGAATATGATAAAATTGCAAAGATATTATTAACAAAAGGAAAGTATGAGTCGTATCGGAAAACTACCTGTAGACATCCCTGCAGGCGTGACAATTACGGTCGGCGACGCTGAAATCACTGTCGCTGGTCCTAAAGGCACGCTTAAGGTTCCTGTCCAGGAGAACACCCAGACCAAGGTCGAGGGTAACCAAGTAATCGTAACGCGTTCTGACGACGAGCCAAAGTCTCGCGCTTGGCACGGTCTTCAACGCGCACTTATCAACAACGCAGTTGTTGGTGTCACCAAAGGCTTCGAGAAGAAACTCGAAATCAACGGTGTTGGCTTCCGCCTAAGCGGTGGTCCAAAAGAAATCGAAATGGCACTAGGTTTTTCTCATCCTGTCAAATATAAAGCACCAGAAGGCATTGAACTTAAGGTAGACAAGATGACCATTACCGTTAGTGGCATCGATAAGCAAACTGTAGGCCAAGTTGCCGCAGAAATCCGCGCACTTAAGAAGCCTGAACCATACAAGGGCAAGGGTATTAAGTACGTTGATGAAGTTATCATCCGTAAGGCCGGTAAGGCAGGAAAGAAGTAAACCATGAAAGCAGAATTTAGAGCAAATCGCACTCGTGCAAAGATTCATGGCACCGCTGAACGCCCACGCCTTAGCGTAAATATCAGCAACAAGCACATCATCGCTCAGATTATTGATGACGATAAGGGTGTAACCCTCGCTTACGCAACCACAGTTGGTAGCAAAGATAAGGGTTCCAAGACCGAGCTCGCAGCAAAGATCGGTAGCGAAATTGCAAAGAAAGCTAAGAAAGCTAAGATCGAAAAAGTCGTCTTTGATCGTGGCGCACGCCTCTACGCAGGTCGCCTAAGCGCACTCGCAGACGCAGCCCGCAAGGAAGGACTGGAGTTCTAATATGGAAAACAAGCAAGCAAAAGTTATTAACGAAGCAGGCACTACTCGCCTCAACAAAGAAGCAAGCGCCGCAAAAGAAGCTCGCGAAAATAACTTCCGTGGCCGTGGCCGCCGCGATAACCGCCGCAACCGCCGCGCCGCAGAAGAAGTTAAGAAAGAATTCGATTCTGTAAATATTAGCATCAACCGTGTTAGCCGCACCGTAGCAGGTGGCCGCCGCATGCGCTTCCAGGCATTGGTCGCTGTTGGTAACCACAAGAACAAGATCGGTGTTGGTATGGCAAAGGGTAACGATGTTACCTCCGCTGTTCAGAAGGCCGAACGCCGTGCTAAGAAAAATATGATCACCTTCAACCTCGATGAAGAAACTATCTGCCACGAAGTTGAAACCAAGGTTACTGGCGCAGACGTTCTCTTGAAGCCAGCAGCTCCAGGTACTGGTATTATCGCTGGTGGTGTTATCCGCTCCATCATCGGTTTGACCGGTGTTAAAAACCTCGTCAGCAAGTCTCTCGGCTCTACCAACAAGGCCAACATTGCTTACGCAGTTATCGAAGGTCTTCGCCAGCAAGTTCCACGCGACGAATGGCTAGCTAACCGCGGCAAGAAAGCTGCAAAGGCCGAGAAGGAAGCTCCTAAAGCAAAGAAAGCTGCAAAGGAGGAAAAATAAATGAAATACAACGATTTGAACGTAATCGCAAACAAGAGCCGCAAGCGCGTCGGCCGTGGTATTGCAGCTGGTCAGGGTAAAACCGCTGGCCGCGGTACCAAGGGTCAGAAGTCTCGTACCGGCCACAGCAAGATGCCAGCAGGCTTCATGGGTGGTCAGCGTGCTATCATGCAGGCTATTCCAAAGCTTAAAGGATTCAAGTCGCTTCATGCTAAGGCTCAGGTTGTTTATACTGATGCTCTCGATACCCTCGAAGGCAAAGTCGACAACTTCAAGCTAGCAGATGCTAACCTTATTGCTACTCCATATGCAAGCGTCAAGGTTATCACTCGCGGCGAAATCAAGAACAAGATCGAACTTGAAACTCAGTTTGCCAGCAAGACTGCAATCGAAGCAATCAAGAAGGCAGGCGGAAGCTTCAAGAAAGTTACTGTTCCTCAGCGCAAGCAAGCTAAGAAAGAAGCTTAATCAATCCAAAAAGTATCCCTTCGGGGATATTTTTTGTTGTATTCTATCGTCAGATAAGCTTATCTATGATAATATAGAATAAGTAAAAAAGAGGTATCATGAATTTTAAGACGATTTTCAAGTCTTTGAAAAACAAAGACATGCGAAAGCGCATCCTTGCAATAGTCGGTCTTTTGGTCGCCTATCGTATTCTTGCGCACATCCCGGTTCCGCTCGGCGATGCTTCAAACTTTAAGACTGCAGTCAGTAACCTGATAAACAGTACGGACCTTGGTGGCTTCATCAATCTCGTTTCGGGTGGCGGCTTGACTCGCATGTCCATTATTATGGTTGGTCTTTCACCATACATTACCGCATCGATCGTCATGCAGGTTCTTACCAAGGGTATTCCGCAACTCGAAGAACTCAGCAAAGACGGCGAAGTAGGTCGTCGCAAGATTAACCAGTGGACCCGTATTCTTACTGTCCCATTAGCAATCGTTCAGTCTATTACCTATATCTATATTATTTCCCAACAAGTTCTATCTATTGGCACAACCGATACAGTTACGCTTTCTGCAAGCGCATGGGCGCTCAGCGTAGCTAGCATGACCGCAGGTTCAATTCTCCTCATGTGGCTCGGCGAACTCATGACCGAACAGGGAATCGGTAACGGTACATCAACTATTATTCTCTGCAGTATCGTTTCTAGCTTACCTGATCTATTCGCGCCAATCATTTCTGGCCTCCTCGACACAAGCAACGGTATGCTTAATCTCTTCGGTTGGCTTACCATCCCAGTCGATCCTACCTATTTCTGGATTACAGTATCAATCGTAGCAGGTCTAATTCTCTTGCTATATATCCTAGTAAAAATCAACGAAGCTCAAAGGATCGTTACGGTAAATTACGCCAAACGCGTACATGGTAACAGCGCCTACGGCGGTATCAAGAGCATTATTCCAATTAAGCTCATTTCTGCGGGCGTTATCCCGGTCATCTTTGCAGTCGCATTCTTGAGCGTTCCATCATTTATTGGTCAGGTTATCTCACAAAAGGATCCAAATAGCCAAATCGCAAGCACGATGATTGAGCTCTTTAGCGCGCCAAACGCAAGGGATTACAATCCATACGTAGGCCTAACTTGGAAAGACTATATCTATCCAGCAAGCTACTTCGTGCTAGTTATCCTCTTTACATATATCTACACCAGCATTATGTACAATACTCAGGATTATGCCGAGAACCTACAGAAGCAGGGTGGCTTTATTGAAGGAGTTCGTCCAGGCAAAGCAACCGAAAAATACTTCAGCGGCATCATGAACCATTTGAACCTATTTGGCTCAGTCTCGCTCGGCTTAATTGCATTATTGCCGTATATCGTAGACTTCATCGCAATTAAAGTACTCGGCACACCGCTAGGCTTATCTATCTCGGGTACGAGCTTACTCATCGTGGTTACAGTCGCAATCGAAAATATCCGCACGCTCAACTCGCGCGCATTAATGGTTACATACGACGAATATAAATAAATATGGCATTAAAGATTAATCATACAGTCACGAGAATAACGAGGATTGTAGGGTGGGGCCTAGTAATCATCATTCTAGCCTGCTTTACCAAAGTATATATTTGGGAAAAGAAGTATTATAAACAGGAAAGCATCACGCCGCGTTCCGACTCAGTCGCAGTCATTACGAAACTACCGATACTTAAGGGAATAGCGAGTACGGAAGTAGACCAAGAAACACACGACAACTATCAGGTCGAAATGGCTTATCCGCGCTACTTAAAGATCGAAAGATTAAATCTTGACCTAATCGTCCGCCGAGAAGCCGTAAGCAATGATGGCGCACTTCAATATCCTACCAACCTAAACGAAGCTGCATGGTATGCAGGCTCATCAAAGCCAGGATATGGCGGAGCAATTGTCATGAGCGGCATCACGAGCCATAAAGGCGTCGACGGTGCCTTCAAAGGACTCGATAGCCTCGAGCAAGGAGACAAGCTCGAAATTGTAACTGGAGATAATAAAACCTACGGATACGAGGTAAAAAGTATTAGCCAAAGCTCAAACAAAGATGCTGGAACAGTCCTGCCAAAAGCGGAACAACGAATCGACGGCAAAGAGACTTTATCCATTATCGGGATAAGCGATGGCGAAGATTCATTTATCGTCGTCCGCGCCACGATCGAAGACTAGAAAAAGCCCCCAAAATCGGGGGCTTTTTGTTAACTATTTGTCAATACTTTTTCCTTGTAATTTTTACTAAAATTTGATACAATAGAAATTGTAATTTATGGCTAGTCAAAAGAAATCGACCAAGTCGGCGAAAGCCGATAAGCGTTCTAGTGCTCAATCCGCACAGAACAACAAAGAAGTTATCAAGCTCACGGGTAAGGTAGTTGAGAACCTCCCTGGGACTAAATTTCATGTCGAACTTGAAAACGGCCATGTTATTGTCGCTCACATGTCGGGTAAAATGCGAAAGAATTATATCCGCCTCGTGCCGGGCGATAAGGTGGACGTTGAGCTAACCCCTTACGATTTGACTAAGGGTCGCATCAGCTACCGCCAAAAAGATTAAAGTTAATCGAAAACACAGATGGTTTTCTGTGGGTATTTTATACCTACACAACCGTAAGTTTTCGGAAAGGAAATTTTCATTTACATGAAAGTACGTGCAAGTGTAAAGAAAATTAGCCCTGACGATATTATTGTACGTCGCAAAGGCGTGCTTCGTATCATCAACAAGAAGAAACCTAAGAATAAGCAAAGGCAGGGTTAAGCATGGCAAGAATCGCCGGTGTAACCATTCCAGCAGATAAGCAAGTGTGGATTGCGCTTACTTACATCTACGGAATTGGCCGCACCTCAAGCAAAGCCATCCTTGCGGCGGCTAAAATCGAGCCGACCACTCGGGTGAAAGATCTCACCGAGGCTCAAGAGCAGAAGCTCAACGATATTATTTCTAGCAAATATTCCGTTGAAGGAGACTTGAAGCGCCTCGTGACCAACAATATCAAACGTATCAAGGATATCAATTCCTACAAGGGGCTTCGCCACAAGGCAGGTCTTCCAGTCAACGGACAGCGCACCCGCACGAATGCGCGCACCCGCAAAGGTAAGGCCATCGCAGTTGGCGGCGCACAGCCAAAAGCAGCTAGTAAAACTTAAGGAGTATAAGGAGTTAGTATGTCAGAAGATATTCAAGCTACAAAAGCTCCTGAAGTGGAGCCAGCAAAAGCAACCAAGGTTAAGGGCAAGAAGGGCAAGCGTGTCGTTCAGGCCGGCCAGGTTCACATTCAAGCAACTTTTAACAACACGATTGTTAGCGTAAGCGACAAGAAGGGCGAGGTCCTCGCAGCTTCATCCGCTGGCGCAAACGGCTTCCGCGGTTCCAAGAAGGGTACTGCATATGCCGCTCAGGTTGCAGCAGAAAAAGTTGCCGAAATCGCAAAGCGCGATCATGGCATGAGCAGTGTTGACGTATTTGTAAAAGGCATCGGTCTTGGTCGCGATAGCGCCATCCGTGCTTTCGGTACCGTCGGCATGACAATCAATAGCATTACGGATATTACCCCAATCAAGCACGGTGGTGTCCGTCCTAAAGGAGAAAGGAAACCATAATGGCACGTGATATTTCACCTGTTGGAAAACAATCTCGCCGTGAAGGTTATGCACTTGCTCCAAAAGCGCAAAAAGTCATGGCAAAGAAGACCGGTATTCCAGGTCAGCACGCCGATATGCGCGTTCGTGGTGGTAGTCTCTACCTCACTCAGCTCCGCGAAAAGCAGAAAGTTCGCCGCATCTATGGCCTACTTGAAAAGCAGTTCGCTAAGCTAATGCGCGAAGCACAGCGCACCGAAGGTTTGACTGGTGAGAACCTCTTGAACTTCCTCGAACGCCGTGCAGACAACGTCGTTTACCGCGCTGGTTTCGCCAGCACGCGCCGCGCCGCTCGTCAGCTCGTTTCTCACGGGCATTTCACTCTAAACGGCAAGCGTATTGATATTCCATCAATCCGTGTTAAGGCCGGTGATGTTCTTGAAGTTCGTGCAAAGTCTAAGAAGAACACTTATTTCGCTAACCTTAATGGCGAAACCCAGACTCTTTCTTGGATGAAGGCCGATCTTAAGAACTTGAAGATCGAAATTACTGGATCACCAAAGCGCGAAGAAGCAGAGGTGGGCATCAACGAACAGTTAATCGTCGAGTATTACTCACGCTAAAAGGAGAACTATGACAAAAGTAATTCACGAAGCAGAACTAGCAGAGATCAAGGACCTTGGTGAAAACAGTTCAAGCTTTATTATCAAGCCACTTTACTATGGCTATGGTAATACTCTTGGTAATTCACTACGTCGCGTTCTTCTATCCAGCATCAAGGGTGCTGCAATCGTCGCTTTCCGCATCGATGGCACCACTCATGAATTCTCAGCCATTCCAGGTATCAAGGAAGATACCGTGGATATTATGCTTAATCTTAAGAATATCCACTTCAAATCTCACTCTGATAGCCCAGTCGAGATTCATCTCGAAAAGAAGGGCTCTGGTGTGGTTACTGCAGGCGACATCAAGTTGCCTAGCGAGCTCGAACTCGCAAACCCACAGCAAGTTATTTGTACTATCGACGATCCAAGCTTCACTTTGAAGATGGATATGGTTGTTGACACTGGTCGTGGCTACCTAACCGTCGAACAATCCGGTGCAGAACGCGTCCACAGCGACATGATCGCTCTCGATGCAGTCTTCACCCCAGTTCTTCGCGTTCGCTACAACGCAGAAAACACCCGTGTCGGTCAGGACACCAACTTGCAGCAGCTCACTCTTACGATTGATACCGATGGCACCGTAACGCCACGCGAAGCTTTCGAAGAAGCAGCAGCTATTCTCGTCAATCAATATAAAGCACTCGCCGGCAGCACCACTGTCGAATCCGCACCAGCTCCAACCGCAGGTAAGGAAGAAGCAGAATCTGGTTCTACGACTCCAATCGAAGAACTTGGTCTCTCGGCACGCACCGCAAACGCATTACTTAACAACGATATTCATACCGTCGCTCAGCTTCGTGCTTTGTCGGACAGCGATTTGAAGGAGCTCAAGGGCTTCGGCGCAAAGGCGCTTGACGAAGTTAAAGATAAACTTACGGAGTTAAATATCTAAAATGCATCGCCATGGATATAAGGGTCGCAAGTTTGGTCGCGAAAACGACCAGCGCACCGCACTCGTACGCGGTTTGATGCGCTCCCTTTTCAAATACCAGGCAATCAATACGACTCTCGCGAAGGCTAAGGAAATCCGCCGCCCAGCAGAAAAGCTTATTACGCTTGCAAAGCGCGGTGACTTGGCTTCCCGCCGTCTCGTGATTGCCCGTCTCGACGATCAGGAAATTGGTAACTACCTCGTAGATGTTATCGCACCACAAATCAAGCGCGACAGCGGTTATCTCCGCATCGAGCGCAACGGTTTCCGTGTTGGCGACAACACCGAAATGGCAACCATTTCTTTCGTTGACGATATCAAAGATATGCCAAAGCCAGCCAAGAAAGCTGAAACTAAAAAAGCAGCTCCAAAGGCAGACAAGAAGGCTAAGGAGGAGAAATAATTATGAAGACTTATAGTCAAAAGTCCTCCGAAATCGCGCGTGAATGGTGGATTATCGACGCTTCCACTTTGCCACTAGGCAAGTTGGCCGTCGTAATCGCAGACAAGCTCATGGGCAAGTCTAAGGTTACCTACACGCCTCACACCGATAACGGTGACTACGTCGTTGTCATTAATGCTAAGAACCTTAAGGTTACTGGCGACAAAATGACCGACAAGCATTACTATCGCCACTCTGGCTTCCCAGGCGGCCTTACCGATCTTACCCTCGCTGAAATCATCGAGAAAGATCCTCGTATCGCAGTCAAGAAGGCAGTCGCAGGTATGCTCCCAAAGAACAAACTTCAAGCTGGCCGTTTGGCTCGCCTCCGCGTCTTCGAAGGCGCCGAGCATGACCATACCGCCCAGACCCCAAAGGAGATTAAGTAATGCCAGCAAAGAACGCAAAGTACACCTATGGCAACGGTAGCCGCAAGGCTGCAACTGCTACTGCTCGTCTTTACAAGGGCAAGGGTGAGTTGACTATCAACGGCAAGCCAGCTGCAGAATATTTCTGCAACAACAAGGGCCTCGTCGCTGAAGTTACCGATCCACTAGCACTCGTTCAGAAGCAGAAGGAATACGACGTAACCGTACTCGTTAAGGGTGGCGGTCTCGCCGGCCAGGTCGACGCTATCAAGCTCGCAATCTCTCGTGCATTGGTCCTCGAATTCCCAGAATTCCGCCCAGTACTCAAGAAAGCAGGCCTCATGAAGCGCGATCCACGCGAAAAGGAACGCAAGCACTACGGTCTCCGCGGTGCCCGCAAACGCGAACAGTTCTCCAAGCGTTAATTTATGCAAGGAAACAAAAAAGTACTTCCAAACGGAGGTACTTTTTTGTTGTATGACGAAGAAAGTGTTACATATTCTTTGTCATAAACATCAAAAAAGGCCTCAATACGGAGGCCTTTTGTAATTATCGATTACTGGTTATCGCCACAGTAAATCGCGCCACCTTCAAGGCGGAAACGCAAGGCGATATTATCGGCACCCATACCAGAACTACTTACAGTACCTTCGCTGTCACCACATTTAGCGCCTTTATAATAGTAAATACCGTGATCCAAAGAATCGGCAGGT